>CAYWON010000084.1:11087-29462 GCA_964459885.1 uncultured Archangium sp. | reverse complement strand
ACCTGCGCTACACGCGCCTCATGCGTTCGCTCGTCATCGTCCTCTTCGCGTCGACCGCGCTCGCTCAGGGCTTCGAGCTCGAGCGCGTGCAGCTCAACGCCGGCGCGAAGGAGACGTGGCTCGCGCAGACCGGCGATGGCCTCGAGCAGCTGCAGCTCCGCGTCGCGTTGCTCGGGCACTACCAGCATCGCCCGCTGGTGCTGACCGTCGACGGCCAGCCTGACGGCGCGTACGTCGGCAGCCGTTGGTCGACGCACCTGCTCGCGGCGTTCGGTCTTCACAAGTACGTCGAAGCCTCGCTGCAGCTGCCGGTGGTGCTGACGCAGCAGGGTGATGACCTCTCGCGCTACGGCCTCACCTCGCCCACGCCCACCGCGCTCGGCGCGCCGTGGCTCGGCGTGCGCGGCACGTTTCTGCGTCAGCGCGACGCGCAGCCGCTCGACCTCGGCCTCTCACTCAACCTCGCGCTCCCGCTCGGCAGCGACACCGCGCTGACGCGTGACCCCGGCCTGGGCCTCGCGTTCGCGCCGAAGCTGGGCGCGGGTCGCGCGTTCGGCCCGGTGCGCGTCGGCGCCGAGGTGGGCGCGCTCATCCGCGGGGCGACGACGCCGGTCGTGACGACGGACACCACGAACGTCGTCGGCAGCCAGTTCAACGGCGCGCTCGTGGTGTCGACGTACGACCTCCCCGTGCACGCCGAGCTGGCGGCGCGTGTGGTGGCGCCTTTCACCGCCGCGCAGGCCTCTCTCGAGGTGACCGCGGCCGTCCGCTACACGTTCCTCAAGCAGCTCGAGCTCTCGGTGCTCGGCGGCCCCGGCATCGGCAAGACGCCCGGCACGCCTGCGTTCCGCGTCTTGTTCGGCCTCGCGTGGACGCCGGACTTCAGCGCCCCGAAAGCCGAATCAGAATCGCCTGCAGCTCGCGCTGAGTGAGGTCGAGGCGCTCGACGACGCGGCCGTACAGCTCCATCGCTGAAACGCTGCGGCCGGGTCGCTCACGCTGCAGCTCGTGCAGCGTGGTCAGCACCAACCGCTCTTCACGCGTCAAGCCGTCGCCGACGTCAGGCAGCGACTGATCAGTGCGCGTGCGCGTGCGAGTGGGCTTCACGCAGCAGCTTCCGGTTGAGCCAGTGCGCCGTCATCATCAACGCCGCGCCCACGAGGCTGAGCGCGGTCTCGAGCACCAGCTGCCCTTCGAAAGCGAACGCCGCCACCGCGAGCAACGAGATGCCCGACAGCGCCAGCGCTACGACCTTGCCGCTGTGGTGACAGCGGTAGCCCGGAATGAAGGCCCACAGCGCCACGCCGATGACCAGCGCCAGCAAGATGGGGTGCGCACCACCGAGCACCGACGCCGCCGCCGGCGCGAGGATCACGAAGAGCGGCGTGGTGACGCAGTGCACGGCGCACACCGCCGACAACACCTGGCCCAACGTGTCCGAGGGCTCGGAGTGCGGCTCGTGATGATGATCATGCGTGTGCGCGGACATCGACGGGGAGCGACTAATCCGCGGCCACAGCTTTCGCAAGTCGTGGGTTTCTGCAACCCGGTTGAAAGAGCGCCTACGGCTTCTCGAACAGCAGGTCGCGCTGCTGCAGCAGGTCGAGCTCACCGGCGAACTGGGCGAAGCGGTCGTAGTCCTTCGTCGAGACGCGGCTCTGCGTCAGACGGAAGTCTTCCTCGAAGGTCACCACATCGCCGTTCTGCGTTTCCTTGCGGGTGTAGCTGCCAGCGGGGCCTTCAATCTTCACCTGCGTGATGGGGCTCTTCAGCTTCCAGCCCGCGGGCAACGTCAGCGTGGCCTTCGTGAGGCTCGCCTCGCTCGCTTCGATGAACAGCGGCGTGACGCGCGACGGCACCTGCAAGAACCGCCGACCCAACATCATCGGGTACGTGGGCGACGACGCCACGAGGCGCGCGTCACCTTCTGAACGGCCGAAGCGCTCGGCGCGGAACTCGTACTTCACCGTCACCGTGGCCCCGACGGCGCGCGGCGCGTCGACCTCCAGCTTCGAGAGGTCTGCGCCGCCGAAGTAGCGCGCGAGCGACGACTGCAGGGCCTGGTCGCGCTGCTCGGGCGAGATGCTCTCGAGCGCCTCCGCCAGCTGTGCAGCGTCGAAGCCCGTGTATTCCTCGACGCCCTTGCCGGTGAGCACGCCCTGCGGGTCGAGCGCCAGCGTCAGCGTCACCGTCTTGCCGGGTCGCGTGCTGCGCTCGGGCGTCTTGAGCTGCTCCATCGGGCGGCCGGGCTCCGGCAACGACCACGCGTCGAGCCCGCCGAGCGCGAACTCAGGGAGCTCGCCGAAGGGCGCGAAGCGCACCAACGGGTCGAGCCACAAGGCGCTCTTGTCGGCCAGCATCACCCGCAGGCACACGTACGGCATCAACCCTTCGTTCGGGAACACGTACGACGCCGGGTCAGACGTGAACGCGCGCACCGCGACCAGGCGCACGTCGAAGCCCAGCGCTTCCAGCGACGCCTTGAGCAGCCAGGTGCGGCTGCCGCGGTCTTGCGCGACCGACGTCGCCGCCGAGATGGCGAGCCCACCGTCGCGACCTGACAGCTTCTGTTGCACCGCCGCGTACACCGCCTTCACGGCTTCGAGGTCCTTGAGGCCCTTCGCGGCGTCGAGCGCGAACGCTTCCACCTCGTGCGTGATGAGCCCACGCTCGAGGAACGCGTCGGCGTACGCGCGCACCACGCCGTCGTTGCCGCGCTGGCCAGTGCCCACCGAGACGAAAGGCAACCACTCGTTGGCCGACGGCGGCCCGCCCGGCTCGGGGATGTACGGCGGCACGCGGCGCTCTTCGTGGCGCAGCACCTCGAACTCACCTTCGACCTGCGGCTTGGGCGCGGTGACGTTGTGCGCGTCGACCGTCAACCCGCTGCCCTTCGGCGCGATGACCACGTAGCTCGACCGCGCGTTGGGCTGGCGCGCGACCTGGAAATAGAACGCCGACGCCGTGAAGCCGGGCTGGGCCGGGCCGCGCGACGGGTGCGCCAGCAGGTACTCGTACTCGACGAGGTCGCCGACCTGCACGCCGGGCAGCGACATCGCGTCTTTGCCTTCGATGAGCTCGGGCTCGAGCGCGCGGCCGTCGGGCTTCAAGGTGCGCAGCTTCAGCACCGTCGCCCCCGCGGGGATCTGCACCTCGGCCACTTCCTGCACGCCCTGCTGGTCGAGCGCCTTCTGGATGATGTGCACGCGGTCCACCATCGTGCCGTCGGCGAAGCCCTGAATGGCCGCGGCGTCCAACACGAAGCTGCTCGTCGCGTCTTCGCTGCCCGGCGCGGCCTCGTACGACTTGAGCGCCTCCTCCGTGCTGATGGCGTACGCCTCCAGCAGCTCCTTGCCCGTCTTGCGGCGCTCGACAGCCCGGCGCAGCGCGAGGTCGGCGCCGTCCAGCTCCAGCGCGCGCTCACGAGCGGCCAGCGCGTCTTTCTCGCGGCCCGCCAGCTCGAGGATGTCGCCCAGCGCGACGTACAGCTGCGCGTTGCGCGGCCACTGCGTCTGCAGCCGCTGCAGCAGCTTCACTGCGTCGTCGTAGCGACGCTCCGAGACGTAGAGCCCCGCCAACGTGGTGCCGATGGACACCTGGCCTTCGTCGCGCGCCAGCATCGCTTCCCACGTGGCGATGGCGGCGGTGACGTCGCCACGCGAGCGCAGCGCATCGCCCACTCGCAACAACGAGCCCGGGCAGTGCCTCGCGCGGTCGAGCAGCTTGCGGCCTTCGTCGACGGCGTCGCGACGGCGCGCGAGGTCGTACTGAAGAATGAGCGACTCGCACGAGCCCGAGAGCGCAGCTTCGGCGTCACGCGCTGACGCAGCGGCGGCAGCGTCGAGCCCCATCGCCAGCTCGATGCGCGCCTGCAGCAGCAACACGTTGGCACCGGCGGGCGTGTGCGCGGCCTTCGCGGCGCGGGCCTGCTCAAGCGCTTCGACCTGACGCCCTTCATCGAGCGCCAGCTGCGCCGTCACCATCTTGGCGGCCACGAAGCCCGGGTCTTTCGCCAACGCGGCTTCCAGCTCGCGCGTGGCCCGGCCTCGCGACACGCGCGTGGGCACGGAGCGGTCCTGCAGGAACACGTCGGAGCGCAGCACCGAGATGACGGGCGCCGACAAGGAGTCCGGCAGCCCGGCCAGCATCGCGCGCGCGCCGTCGCGGTCGCGGCCGAGCGCGTCACGCGCCGCCAGCACGCGGGCCAGCGCATCGCCACCTTCCGGCTCGAGCGCGTCACGCACCGAGTCGGCGGTCGCGAACAACACTTCGTCTTCGAGCTTCACGCCGTCCCACCGCGGCGCCGCGCCCGTCGAGACCGAGAACGTCAGGCCTGCGGGCTTCCCGTCGTAGCGCTGCAGCGCGATGGTGAAGTTGCCCTGCTGGTTTTCGCGCGCCATGCGCACCATCAACCGATGCGAGCCCTTGTCGAGGCGCACCACGCGCGTCGTCAGCGTGGGCGCAGGCCGCTTCACGGTCAGGCGCGACAAGACCTCGGTGCCGTCCAACACGGCCACGTGGTCCATCGAGGTGATGGTGCGCAAGACGAAGCGACCACTCTCGGGAACAGCCACGTCGACGGCGTACAGGTAGACGTCGCCCGTCGCGGGCTCGCCGGCGAGCGAGAGTCGGCCATCGGCGAAGCGCAGCGGTCGCAGCGTCAGCGCGCCGAACGGCCCGTCGCCGAGGTTGTCCAGCGAGCCGCTCTTCTCGGGCGCCGTGGGCGTCGCGGTGTCCAGTACGTGAAACGGCGAGAACGGCCCGACCAACGCGCCGACCGTCGGCACGCCCATGTCGGCCAGCACCGCCGCGTGGCGCGCGAGGTCGTCACCATCGAGCGCGAGGTTCACCAGTGAAGCGCGCAACAGGTGGGCCGCGTCGGGCTGCTGCTCCAACGCCAGCAGCTTCGGCACGCGCTCCGTCACCAGCGTCGCGGTCTCAGAAGACAGGCTCGCAGTGTCCAACACCACGCGCGCCGCGACCGGAGCCAGCGGGTGTCTCGGCGACTTCTCGAGCAACGCGAGCGACGCGGCGAGCGCTTTCTGCGGCACCATCACGCGCTGCGCGAGCAGCACCTGGCCGGTGAGCGCCCAGGGCTCGCCGTCGTTCTTCTTCACCGCGTCGTCGAAGAACGTCGTGGCCTTCGCGGCGTCACCTTCGAGCAGCAGCGCGTGGAAGCCCGCGAGCGCCAGCGTGCGTGCGTCGGCGCCAGGCCCCGCGCGCTTGGCGGCGTCTTCCAGCGCTTCGGTGGGCGGCGCGATGCGGCGTGCGCAGGCGGCGAACGAGAGAGCGAGCAGCAGGACGAGGCGGGTGCGGCGCATCACGGGCGCAAGGTACGCGCGAATGCACGTGGTGTCTTGAATGGGTTTCCGCTCGGGCGCGTGTCGGGTACAGGCGCCCACGATGACGACCGAGACCAAGCCCGTCGACCACGGCCCGCTGCTGCCCGTCGTCGCCCTCGTGCTCTCCGTCGTGTCACTCTGCGTGCCAGGGCTGCCGCTGGTGACGCTGGGCCTCGGGCTCTACGGCTTCCTCCGCGCGCGAAAAGACCCGGTCTGGGCGCCGCGAAAGCAGATCTCGCAGATGACGATGGTGGTGAGCGGCGTGGGCCTCGCGGTGTTCCTGCTCGCCGTCTTGCCGCGCCTTCGCGACCTGCCGAAGCGTCAGCAACAGCTCGCGTGTCGCGACGGCCTGACGTCGCTCTACGCGCGGCAGATGGAGCTCAAGCGCAGCAACCAGCGCTTCACCACGCACATCAGCGAGCTGCCGCCTGTCGCCGCGCCGTCGCCGCAGCTCTACCGGCTCGCCGCCGAAGGCCCGCTGACTGGCGCCGACGCGGTGGGCATCGCGTCGACCACCGCCGGCCTCGACGAGAAGGTGCCGCAGCTGGTGCGCCTGCACGTGGGCCTCAGCGGTGAGTGCCCGACGTGTCAGGTGACGATGCTGTGCGCCGCGCAGCTCGACGGCGATGACACCGTCGACGTGTGGACCATCTCGACGGTCGAGCGCACGGGCGAAAACGGCGCGCGCATTCCCGCGGGCATGCCGTGGCTCGACGTCGACGACGTCACGCGCTGAGCCTCACGTACCGACGGTGAACGTCTTGAGCGGCCCGCCGCGCTCGAACTGGTTGATGACGAGGCCGTTGCTGCACGCCCTGGAGCTCACCAACTTGAGCGTCGTGGCCTGCGTGCCCGCACCGAACAGCTTGATGCCCTGCCCCACCGTCACGGGGAACACGAACAGCTCGTAGACGTCGACGAGGTCGTTGGCGAGGAGCGTCTGCGCGAGCTCGCAGCTGCCGTGCACCTGCAGCTGACCGTCACGGTGCTGCTGCTTCAGCTCGCTGATGCGCGCGACCACGTCGCCCTTCACCACGTGCGAGCCGTGCCAGTTCGGCGCGTCGAGCGTGGTCGACACCACGTGCTTGGGCAGCGCGTTCAGCTTGCTGGCCACCGGGTCGTTCGCGTCGGTCACCTTCGGCCAGTGGCCGGCGAAGATGTCGTACGTGCGGCGCCCCAACAGGAACGCCGACGCGCCGCTGAAGCGCTTCACGATGACCTCGCCGAACGCTTCGTCCGTGACAAAGGGCGACACCCAGCCGCCGCGCGTGAAGCCGAAGCGCGTGTCTTCGCCGGGACCACCGGGGCCCTGCATGACGCCGTCGAGAGAGATGAAGGCCGTGAGCGTGAGCATGATTCGTTCGTCTTTCCGAAGCGTTGGAGCCGGCGGAGGTGCCGACGAAATTGAGCTTCGAAATGACGTCGAAAGGGCCCGCGGCGAATCGACAATTTTCTTAGAGCGGCGTTGTCTCTGCGCCGACGCTGGTCAGCAGCTCGCGGTACCAGACCGCCGTCCTCGCAGCGCGACCGGGCAGCGCGTTGGTGCCCCACACCACTGACAGCGTGCGCGTCGTCTCGGGCGTCGTCTTGGTGCGCTGCGCGTCTTTCACCGCGTTGGCGCACGGCCCTTCGGCGTCAAACAGACACAGCAGGCCGCCGACGTCGATGGTCTGCCCGCCGCGATTGAAGACGTAGGTGGTGCCAGCGGCCGCGAGGCCCAGACGAAAGGGCGCGTTGGCCAGCGACAGGTCGACCACGCTGATGGGCAGGCCCGAGTGCAGCGACGCGACGTTGCACGCGTCGACGGCCGCGTTGATGCCACCGAGCGCGCCTTCACCCACCGCGCGAATCAGGTACTCCGACGCGGGCTTGCCGCGGCCTGTCGGCTTGTAGCCACCGTGGCGCAGCAGCTCTCGCACGTGACCCCGAACGTCGTCGTCACTCGTGAGCGGCGCCGGCGCGTCGAGCTTCAACAAGTCGAGCAGCGACGGCACGACACCCAGCTCGCCCAGCGACTTCGGGAACGTGGTGACGAAGCACGAGGCCTCGAGCAGCGGGTGCGCGTCGATGGACACGGTCAGCATGGCCGCGCCGTAGCGCACTTCGCGGTGAACTTGTGGCATCACGCCGTCACCATGTCGCTCGACGCCGTCATCCTCGACCTCGGCAACGTCTTTGCGTTTCACGACAACACGAAGCTGTTCGCCGAGATGGCGCGCGCGTTCAAGACGACGCCCGACGAGATGAAGCAGCGCCTCGACGGCGGCCTGTGGGACCGGGTGAACCGTGGCCAGCTGCCGGGTGACGCACTGCGCGTCGAGCTGGTGCAGCGCCTCGGCGTCGAGGTGTCGGCGTCGGACTGGTTCGACGTCTGGAACTGTCATTTCACCATCAACGACGAGATGGCCATGTTCACGCAGTTCCTCGTGGGCCAGGTGAAGCTGGTCTTGCTGTCAAACACGCACGACCAGCACGTGGCGTACCTGCGACCGAAGCTGCCGGTGCTCGAGCAGTTCGACGCGCTGGTGTTGTCGTGCGAGGTCGGCGCCATCAAGCCCGAGAAGGTCATCTACGAGAAGGCGCTCGCCGCCGCCGGTACGCCGCCGTGGAAGACCGTCTTCTTCGACGACGTACAGAAGTACGCGCTCGGCGCCACGCAGGTCGGCATGCACGGGCGCGTGTTCACCGACGTGGCGCACTTCACTGAAGATCTCGCGAAGCTGGGCTTCAAGGCGGGGTAGGAACGCACGCCATGCGATGGATCTGGGTGGTGGTGGGAATGGCGGCGACGGCGTGCGCGCCGACGCGGGTGAGCATGGGGCAGCTGCCGCGGGTCACCAACGCGCTCGAAGCGAACGCGTTCTACGACACGTACCGCATCGAAGGCGTCGTCAGCGACGAGCTGCACGTCGGCAGGATGGCGCACAGCGAGCTGACCCGCATCGACTCGAGCGTCAGCGCGGTCGTGCTGGCCAACGGCGTCCGCGTCGGAGACCCGCGCGACCTCATCCCCCTCGTGAGCGAGAACTCTGAGACCAGCGCCAAGGCGCTCGCGTGGGCGAAAGCGCGAGACAGCTGGGCGTTGCCGGGCGCGGTCGCGGGCGTGACCCTCGGTGCGGGCTTCGCGGGCGCGATCATCGGCTTCGCGACAGACGCCGGGCTCCCGCTGGTGCTGAGCTCCATCGGCGTCATGGTCCTCGGGCCGCTCGTCTCGCTGCTGGCCGCCAAGGCCGGCCTCCCCGACGTCGAATCGCTGCTCGTCGGCTCGTTCCGCGCCTACGACGCGGACCTCCGGGCGATGCGCGACGCCTACCAACCGACGCCCGGCGCGACGTCACCTCCGTAACCACGCTGGGCATCGCCGCGGGCTGACGTTATGCGTCATGTCCATGACGCTGCGCATCGGCACCCTGTGGGACTCTGTCGGCAACACCCCGCTCCTCCGCCTCGGCACGCTCTCGCAGCGCACGGGCAACGAGGTGCTCGGCAAGGCTGAGTTCATGAACCCCGGCGGCAGCATCAAGGACCGCGCGGCCAAGGGCATGATCCGCGACGCCGAAGCGAAGGGCCTGCTCAAGCCCGGCGGCACCATCGTCGAAGGCACCGCCGGCAACACCGGCATCGGCCTCGCGCTGCTGGGCCGCGAGCGCGGCTACCGCGTGGTGGTGACGATGCCCGACAACCAGGCGCGCGAGAAATACGAGTACCTCGAGGCCATGGGCGCCGACGTGCGCAAGGTGCCGGTGGTGCCCTTCGCCAACGAGAACCACTTCTTCCACGCCGCGCGCAAGCTCGCTGAGACCAACGGCTGGTTCTGGGCCAACCAGTTCGAGAACACCGCCAACGGCGACTTCCACTACGAGACGACGGGCCCCGAAATCTGGGAACAGTGCGAGGGCAAGGTCGACGTGCTCGTCGCGTCGTGTGGCACCGCGGGCACGCTCTCGGGCACCTCACGCTTCCTCAAAGAGAAGAACCCGAAGCTCGAGGTCATCCTCGTCGACCCGTACGGCTCGGGCCTCTACAGCCAGGTGAAGGAAGGCCAGCTCGCCAGCACCGGCGGGTCCATCACCGAGGGCATCGGCATCATGCGCCTCACCGCGAACTTCAAGCGCGCGGTGGTCGACGACGCCGTGCGCGTGACGGACCAAGAGATGATCGAAATGCTGTACCACCTCGCCCGCGAAGACGCGTTGGTGGTCGGCACGTCGGCGGCGCTCAACGCGCGCGCGGCCTACGAGGTGTCGAAGGCCCGCCGCGGCCAGAAGCTGCGCATCGTGACGTTCCTGTGCGACCACGGCAGCCGCTACGCGTCGAAGATCTTCAACCCAGATTTCCTCACATCGAAGTCGCTGCAGGTGCGTCCGCTGCCGTGACGCACCTTTGAGGTAGCACCGCGGTTGCCGACGCGTATGGTTCGCCGCCCATGCGTCGTGCACTCGAGCTCATTCGTCTGCGCATCAGCCGGAGCTGGCTCATCATGCTCCTGCTCTCCATCGTCGCCACGCTCTTCGCGGCCGTCTGGTGGGAGTTCGATGTCCTCGAGATCTCCGACGACGAGCGCGGCGCGTACGACGACGGCCTCAAGGCCTTCACGCTGCCCAAGCGCGCGCCGCTCATCTTCCTCCAGGAGAAGTTCGGCCTCGGCAAGGTGACGCGCTCGGAAGACCTGGTCATCGTCGCGCTCGACGACGAGACGATGACGCGCATCTCAAAGAACGAGTTCCTGCGCACGCGCTACGGCTCGAACCTGCCCTACGACCGCAGCGTCTGGGGCGACTTGACCGCGTACCTGTCGAAGGCCGGCGCCAAGGCCATCATCTTCGACATGGTCATGAACGAGCAGTCGTCTGACGGCACGGGCGACCTCGCGTTCGCCGGCACCCTGGACGAAGTGCCCACGCCGCTCATCCTCGGCTTCAACACGTCGCTGACGGCCACCGCGCTGCCGAAGGTCGAGGCGCCCGATTTCAAGCGGCCGCTCGGCAAGATGCCGCAGCCGCCCGAGAAAGAGACGCCGGAAGGCGAGTTCCCCGAAGACCCCACGCCCGAAGAGCTGGCCGCCGCGCAGAAGTTCCGCGACGAGATGCGCATCATCTGGGCGTCAAAAGCGTACGCGGTGCCCGTCGAGATGCAGGGCGGCCTCGAGGTGCCCAGCTTCCCCACGGAGCCCGAGCTCGACGCCGCGGGCAACCCGACGGGCAAGGAGTTCGCGCAGTACCCGATGCCGTCGCTGCCGGTGGTGCTCGAGTCGGCCGACGGCTTCGGCGCCGTGACGGGCGAAGAAGACGAAGACGGCAAGCTGCGCCGCACGGCCTTCGTCTATTCCGACGGCAACAACGAGTACGCCACGCTGCCGGTCATCGCCGTCGCCGCGCTCGAGAAGGCCGAGAAGGTCGTCATCGCGCCGGGCCGCATCACCATCGGCGGCAAGAGCGCGCGCATCAACAACGACGGCACCGCGGAGATCAACTACGGCGGCAAGCTGTACGACCGCTTCCGCATGATCCCGCTCTTCGACGTGGTGAACCGCTTCCACTTCTGTGAAGCGCGCGCCAAGGCCGGGCCCGACGCGCCGGCCGTCGAGTACGACTGCCCCGGCGGCGACATCTCGAAGGACCCCGAGGCCGCCAACTTCAAGGACAAGATCATCCTCGTGGGTGGCGTCGCGGTCGGCACCGGCGACACCAAGGCCACGCCGCTCGAGCAGGCCACGCCCGGCCTCGTGAAGCAGGCCGCCACCATCGAGAACCTGCTGCACGACAACTTCATCATCGCGGCGCCGTTCTGGGTCTCGCTGGTGTTCGCGTTCTTCATCGCGCTGTTCTCTGTCGCGTTGGTCATGGTGGTCAGGAACACCTTCGTCGACATCGGCTGGCCCGTGCTGCTGTACGTCGGCTTCTTCATGATCACCGGCAGCGTGTTGGTCGCCACCAAGCTGCACGTACTCTCGGCCCTGCCCGGCCTCGCCGGCACCGTCGCCTCAGTGCTGGCCACCACGTGGGAACGCCTCTTCGCCGCGAAGGAACGCGAGCGCATGAAGGAGATGTTCCAGAACTACATGGAGGCCGAGCTCGTCGAGGTGATGGTCGAGCAGAAGCAGCTCCCGCGCATCGACGGCGAGAACAAGGTCGTCACCGCGTTCTTCTCTGACATCCGCGGCTTCTCGACCTTCAGCGAGAAGCTGCGCGACGACCCCAAGCGGCTCATGCGGTTGCTCAACCGCTACCTGTCGACGGTGACGCCCGAGCTGACCAAGCACGGCGCCTGCATCGACAAGTACATCGGCGACGCGGTGGTGGCGCTGTTCGGCGCGCCCGTCGAATACAAAGACCACGCACTGCGCGCGTGCCGAGGCGCGCTCGACGCCCAGAAGGCCATCGCCGCGCTGCGTGAGGAGCTCCGCAAGGAAGGCCTGCCCGACGTCTACACGCGCGTCGGCATCAACACCGGCCAGATGCTGGTCGGCAACATCGGGTCTGATCAGCTGCTCGATTTCACCGCCATCGGCGACGAGATGAACCTCGCTGCCCGCCTCGAGGGCGCCAACAAGAACTACGGCACGCTCATCATGATGGGCGAGAAGACGTACGAGGCCGTGAAAGATCAGGTCGAGGCCCGCGAGCTCGATCGCGTGCGCGTGGCCGGAAAGACCGAAGCCGCGACGGTGTATGAGCTGCTGGCGATGCGCGGCGAGCTCCACCACGACAAGATGAAAGTGGTTGACCTCTATGGCCAAGCGCTGCTCGCCTACCGGGCCCGCCGCTTCGCCGACGCCAAGGCGAAGCTCCTCGCGGCGCTGCAGGTTGATCAAGGCGATGGGCCGAGTCAGCGCCTGTTTTCGTTGTGTGTGACGTTCGAGATGCAACCACCGCCGCCAAACTGGGACGGTGTGTCCACGCTGGAGAAGTGAAGTTCCAAATACAGGGGAGGCAACATGAAACGCAGTTTGAATCGAGCATTGGTCGCCGCGGCGCTCTTGAGCGCGAGCGGCGCGTTCGCCGTGAAGGTCGGCGACAATCTGTTCGTCAAGTCGAAGGACACGAAGGTGCTGAAAGACCCCAAGGCCACTGCCGCCGCGGTGGTGACCGCTCAGCCCGGCGACGAAGTGAAGTGGGAAGGGCCGAGCGACAAGGACAAGCAGTTCCACAAGGTCACGTTCAAGGGGAAAACAGGCTTCGTGCTGATGTCGAACCTCTCACCCAGCAAGCCGCAGGGTGAAATCGATGCCTCGTCCGGCAAGCCGATGTCGGCGCAGGCGTTCGCCAGCTCCGGCGCGGCCACCAAGGCGCTCACCCCGGCGGCGATCAACTATTCGAAGACCAAGCCTGCCGACACGCAGAAGGTCGCGGCGGAGGTCATCTACGCCGAGGTTCACAACAAGAACAAAGGCACGCCTGAAGCGATCGCCGCGAAGAGCAAGGCTCTCGGAGGTGGCAAGTGAAGCGCATCAAGTTCATCGTTCCGATCGTGGCACTCCAGCTGTGTTCGGGTTGTGCGTTGTTCAACAGCATCCGCAGCGGAAACGGTGCGGGCGCGCTCCAGGAAGGTGCGCGGTTGGCCGCCGAAGCGAAGGGGGTGGTCGAAGAAGCCGACCGTCGCGCGAAGGAGAAGTGCGACCCCATTCGCAAGGCTGAAGTCGCCTACGTTGAAGAGCGCGCGATGGGCGGCGTACTCGGCGTCGGTATCGCCGCGAAGGCCGGCGGCCTCGTGCTCGACGGAATGACTGAGACCGCTCCCGACAAGCTGCAAGCGGAAGTGGACGCAGGAAAGAAGATCTCGTTGCCTGATTCCGCCAAGAACGACCTCACAGCGTACATCAGCGTCGTCGGTCGCAACCTGGCCAAGTACTCCGAGCGCCCCGACCTCGCCTGGACGTTCGCGGTCATCGAAAGCGATACGCCGAACGCTTTCAGCGCTCCGGGTGGCTACGTCCTGCTGACCACTGGGCTCCTGGCGAAGATCCAGAACGAGGCGCAACTCGCCGGGGTCCTCGGTCACGAGATCGGCCACGTCGTTCACAAGCACGCCATCAAGCGCTACCGCGAGGCAAAGGCCGACCAGTGCGCGGTGGCCACGTCGGGCGGGTACGTCATCAGCAAGGGGCTTCAGGCGGCCATCGACCTCTTGCCTGCGCCCGCTCGCGAGGGAGCGAAGTTCGCGAAGGACTTCGAGAACTTCGACCTCGACAAGTCGGAAGGGGGCTTCGTCGCCTTCGTGATGGACGTGGTGATGGCGATCATTGAAGCGAAAGGCAACGAGAAGCCCGATGAGTTCCAGGCCGACGCCACTGCGCTCCAGCTTGTCGCCTTCGCTGGCTACGACGCCGCCGAGTACGAGAAGTTCCTGACGTCACTGGGTTCCCAGGGCGGCGGCTTCAGCAAGCACCCGTCGACCGAGGAGCGCGTCTCGAAGCTGAAGGAAGCGCGAGAAGGTGACCTCGCGCCGTTCGCCACCGGCACGGCGAAGCCCGACGTGAGCAAGCCCTTCGCGGTCATCAAGCCCAAGAGCTGAAGAACGGCTCGCGCCGTTGAAAGATGCGGCCCGCGCGACCCTCTCACGAGGCGCGCGGGCCTCGTCGTTTCTTCCCCGCACCTTCAAGGAGTCCGCATGAGAGCCGCCTTGTTCGCGTCGCTGTTGGTGCTGGCCTGTGCGCCCAAGCGTGTGGACGAAGACCGTGGCGCCGAAGACGCGACGCCGGAGCCGTCGGGCAAGGCCGTGTCAGGCAGCCAGACCAGCGCCCAGTCGATGGCCGCCCAGGTGGCGAAGCAGCAGGCGATGATGCGCGAGGCGCAAGACCGCTGCGCCGAGGCCGCACGCCAGGAGCTGTCGGAGGTCGCGCAGCGCGAGCTGGGCAACGCGCGCGCGGTGCGCTTCATCGAAGCCCACGGGCCGCTCATCGCCGATGCGGAGCCGGCCGTGACCAAGGAGCTGGCGCGCATCGGCCAGCGGCTCGCGAGGGGCACGCAGCGCCCGCAGCTCCCGTGGACGTTCGGCGTCGTCGACAGCCCCGCCGTGCTGACCTTCAGCGGCGCCGGCGGCTACGTGCTGGTGACGACGGGCCTCGTGAAGCAGTGCCGAAACGAGGCCGCGCTGGCCGGCGCGCTCGCCAACGCCATCGCGCATGTCGAGCAGCGTGGCGATGTGCAGAACTACAAGCGCATGCAGGAATCACAGTGCGTGGCCCGCGAGCTGATGCGAGCGACGATGCCCAGCGTCGACGTCTCGACGGACTTCGCGAAGGCCGTCACCGCGTCGACCGAAGAGCTCTTCAACTCGCTGCACGACACGTCACACCAAGACGAGGCCGACGCGTTGACGGTGGAGCTGCTGCGCAGCGCCGGCTACCCGTCGCTGGAATACGAAGCCCTGGTGATGACGCTCGGCGACGAGGGCCACCACGGCGCGAAGGTGAAAGACAGCGCCGGCACGCGCGCCTTGAAGATGAAGGCGCTCCGCGAGGCCGCGCCGCCGTTCAAGGGCAAGACGCCGCCCATGCCCGCGGCGCTCAAGCTCTGACCCGCGCGAGCTTTCTTTTGCGCGCTGTGCTTGGTGGGCCGCATGAAGCTCTTCAAGCGCCTCACCTTCCTGTTCGCGCTGATGGCGGTCGGCGGTCTGGCCGCGCTGTGGGCGGGCATGCGCGCCATCGCCACGCGCGTGTTGGAAGACCAGACAGCGCCCGTGCGCGCGAAGTACGTGACCGACTGGACCACGCACGCCGACGCGTTCGAGCGCGACCTGAAGACCGCCGCGGCGTGGGTGCCGGCCGGTGACGCCGCGCCCACCGACCTCGGTTGCCACGTGCCCTTCGCGGGTGACGCACCGGCCGTGCAGCAGCACCGCGCGCGGTGCCCGAAGCTCGACCTCCCCGACGGCAGCGCGCTCGACGCGCTGGAAGCGCTCGGCGGGGCGCTGCTGACGACGGAAGGCGCGCCGCTCATCAGCGATGACTTCAGCTGGCTCGCGGCGCTGCGCGGCCACACCGACTGGTCGGCGCAGGTCGGCACGCCGCTGGAGTTCTTCGACGTCGACCCGTCGCACGGCTCGACGCTCGACGTGCCGGTGGTCGACGCGCGACAGGTGCGCGGCCTCGTCGCGCGCCGCCTGCTGCAAGGCCGCCAGCGAGAGGTCCTCGGCGCCGCGACCGAAGACGTCACCGCGCTGGGCCTCGCGTTGCTGTCACGCCCGGTGTTGCTGGACCAGCTGGTGGGCGTGTCGGTGCTGCAGCAGCTCGCCACCGAGCTGGCCGCTGGTGGCCAACAGGCGCTCGCGCCACCCGCCGACGCGCTCGAAGCGCTGCGCAACAGCCGCGTCGCGGCCGCGCTGCTCTGGCATCCGTGGACCCCGGCGTCGGCACGCGCGCGCTTCACCGCGCTGCTGCCGGCGCCCTCGCGCTGCGCGGCGTCGGGTGAGGCCGCCACGCACGAAGAGTTGGGCGCGATGCTGCGCGAGTACGACGCCGCGTACGTCGACGCGCTGCGCGCCGCGCGCGTGCAGAGCCCGTGCACGAGCGACTTCACCGCCCGCCTCGTCGCCGCGCGCGCCGACGTGCCGCCGGAGGTCGCCCGACGACTGCTGCGAAGCACCGAGCTGTTCGCGGGTGACGAGCTGCGCACCGCCGTGATGTGGCGCGCCGCCGACGCCAGCGCCTACGTGCGCCGCGCCGCGGTCGAGACGTACTTCACGCTCTCGTTGGCGAAGCCGTTTCCCGTGAGCGACGCGCGCTCAATCCAGTAGTCCAGCTACTTCGCAGGCCCCGGAAGATCGCCGAAACACTTCTTCAAAGAAGGCGGCCCCTCACCAATCCACCCGAAAGGACTGGTGTTTTCTTTCGGCGACGTCGGTACCCACACGCACCGCGTCAGGATCGCGTTGCGCGTTCGTTAGTGACCATTTACTAACAAACGCGCCATGGCCCGACCCCGATTGATCAGCGACGAGCAGATTCTCGCGGCGACGCGCGACTGCGTGTTCGAGCACGGGCCGCACGTGGCGCTCGACGTCATCGCTGAGAAGCTGGGCGTGACGGGCCCCGCGCTGCTGCGCCGCTTCCGCAACCGCGAAGAGCTCTTCATTCGTGCGCTGACGCCAGACCGCAACCCCCAGTGGATGGAAGCGTTCGAGCAGGGCCCTGACGAGCGGCCGCTCGAGGTGCAGCTGCGCGAGCACGTGAAGCGGGTGTGGACGTTCTTCGAAGAGGTGATTCCCCGCATCACCGCGCTGCGCGAGAGCGGCATCGAGCACAAGAAGGTGTTCGACAACGACGAAGGCCCCGCGCGCGCGTTCAGCAGCGTGAAGGGCTGGTTCGACCGCGCCATCGAGCAGGGCCTCATCGACGCCGACGAAGCCGAGACGCTCAGCTACGCGTTCATGGGCGCGCTGCAGTACCGCGCCTTCATTTCCTACATGGTGAAGTCGCCGAACTCCGCGCGCAGCAACCGCGAGTTCCTCGACGACATCAGCCGCTTCTTCTGCCGCGCGCTGCAGCCCGCGGTGGACGCCAGAAAACCCCAGGTCAAACGAAAGAGGTCCGCATGAACCGCTCCACCCTGCTCATCGCCGCGCTCGCGCTCGCCGCGTGCCACAAGCCGCCCGCCGAAGAGGCCGGCACCAAGAAGGAAGCGGCCGTGGCGCTGCCTCCGGTGAAGGTCGAGACGGCCGACGTCGAGCACCAGCAGATGCCGAAGTACCTGACGCTGACGGGCAGCGTGCTGGCCGATCGCCAGTCTGACGTCGCCGCCAACGTCATGGGCCGCGTCACCAACACCTACGTCGAGCGCGGTCAGCCGGTGAAGCAGGGTCAGGTGCTGGCCATCGTCGACTCGCGCGCCGCGGGCTTCCAGCAGGCCGCCGCCGTCGCGCAGAGCCAGGCCGCGCAGACGCAGGTGGCGCTCGCCAAGCAGGACTGTGAGCGCGCCGACACGCTGTTCTCGCAGGGCGCCATCGCCAAGGCCGAGCACGAGCGGCTCAAGACGCAGTGCACCGCGCAGCTCTACACGGCCAACGCCGCGCAGGCGAACGCCGACCTCGCCACCAAGTCGGCGAGCGACACCATCATCCGCGCGCCGTTCGATGGCGTGGTGGGTGAGCGCTTCATCAACGTCGGCGAGTACGTGCAGCCGCCCACCAAGGTCGCGAGCATCTTCGCCATCAACCCGGTGCGCGTCTCGCTCTCGGTGCCGGAGCCCGCGGTCAGCATGGTGAAGGAAGGCCAGGAGCTGCTGCTCGAGGTGAGCTCGTACCCCGACCGTCAGTTCCCGGCGACGGTGCGCTTCGTGTCGCCCTCGCTGCGCACCAACACGCGCGACCTCATCGTCGAAGCGAGCGCCAAGAACGACGACCTCGCGCTCAAGCCCGGCATGTTCGCCACCGCGAAGCTGTCCATCGGCGAGGCGCAGCAGCCCACGGTGCCCAGCGCGGCCATCGTGGCCGACGGCACCGTCAAGCGCATGTTCCTCGCGCGCAACGGTCAGGCGTTCGAGCTCGTGGTGAGCACCGGCGTCAGCAAGGAAGGCCGCGTGGCGGTGCTCGAGCCGCTGCAGCCCGGCGAGAAGGTCATCATCAAGCCGCCCCCCGGCCTGCACGACGGCTCGTCCATCGTTCAGTGAGCCAGCAGTTGGAGAGAAACGACCATGCAATGGCTCGCTAAAGTCTGCGTCGAGCGCCCCGTCTTCGCGACGGTGCTGTCGCTCGTCATCCTCGTCGTCGGCGGCGTTTTCTATAAGCAGCTCGGCGTCGACCAGTTCCCGAAGATCGACTTCCCCATCGTCGTGGTCCAGACGATCCAGGCCGGCACCTCGCCTGAAGACATGGAGCGGGAGATCTCCGACAAGATCGAAGGCGCGGTGAACACCATCGCCGGCATCGACGAGCTCCGCTCGACGTCGTCGGAAGGCGTCAGCCTCGTCGTCATCCAGTTCGTCCTCGAGAAGAACGTCGACGTCGCCGCTCAGGAAGTGCAGCAGAAGGTCAACGGCGTGCTCGCCGAGCTGCCGCGCGGCATCGACCCGCCGGTCATCAGGAAGATCGAGCC
>CAYWON010000084.1:0-10987 GCA_964459885.1 uncultured Archangium sp. | reverse complement strand
TTGCGCGTGAACGGCCGCGTCGAATCGGTCGACGAGCTGCGCGCCATCATCGTGAGAGATCAACAGGGCCGCTCGGTGCGGCTCGACGAGCTCGCCGAGGTGAACGACGGCGTGCAAGACGCCGACACGTCAGCCATGTGGAACGGCGAGCGCACGGTCGTCCTTTCCATCTCGAAGCAGTCGGGCACCAACACCATCGAGGTGGTCGACGACATCCGCGAGCGCATGGCCGACATCCAGAAAGAGCTGCCGGCCGGCTACTTCCTCGAGGTGCAGCGCGACGGCTCGGCCGTGGTGCGCACCGGCACCGAAGCGGTGACCGAACACTTGATCCTCGGCGCGCTCTTCGCCGCCGTCATCGTCTTGCTGTTCCTCGGCAACGTCCGCTCCACCGTCATCGCGGCGCTCGCCATCCCCACGTCCATCGTCGGCACGTTCGCGCTGATGAAGCTGCAGGGCTACACGCTCAACTCCATCACCCTGCTGGCGCTCGCGCTCGCCGTCGGCATCGTCATCGACGACGCCATCGTGGTGCTCGAGAACATCTTCAAGTTCGTCGAAGAGAAGGGCTACGACCCCAAGACCGCCGCCGTCGAGGGCACCAAGGAGATCGGCCTCGCCGTCATGGCGACCACGCTCTCGCTCATCGCGGTCTTCCTCCCCATCGCCTTCGTCGCCGGCATCCCCGGCCGCTTCCTCGCGGGCTTCGGCGTGACGATGAGCTTCTCCATCGCGGTGTCGCTCTTCGTCTCGTTCACCCTGACTCCGTCGTTGGCCTCGCGCTGGCTCAAGGCCAAGAAGCCCGGCGAGCACCACAAGAAGACGTTCCTCGAGAAGCTGGTCGACGTGTTCTACCGGCCCATCGAGCGGCTCTACGTCGCGGTGCTGGCGTGGGTGATGCCGCGCCGCTGGACGGTGGCGCTGGCCTCGGTGCTGTCGCTGCTGGCCATGGGCCCGCTCGTCGGCAAGGCGCGCAAGGGCTTCTTGCCCGTCGACGACCGCGCACAGTTCCTGGTGACGGTGCGTCTGCCTGAAGGCCGCTCGGTGCCCGCCACCGAGCTGGTCGGCGAGCGCGTGGCGCGGCTCATTCGCAACGAGCCGGAGGTGACGGCGACGATGCTCACCATCGGCGACGACGCGGCCAAGACGGCGAACCAGGCCAACATCTTCGTGAAGATGGTGCCGCCGGAGGCCCGCGAGGTCTCACAGAACGACTTCAAGAACCGCGTGCGCGAGAAGATTCTCCCCACGCTGCCGCCCGAGCTGCGCGTGGTGGTCGCCGACGTGAACGAGTTCGGCGGCGGCAACGCGACGCAGAAGATTCAGTACCTGCTCGCCGGCCCCGACCTCGACGTGATGAGCGACGTCACGCCGCGCATCATCGAGCGCATCAAGAAGGAAGTGAAAGGCGCCGTCGACGTCGACACCTCGCTGGTGCTCGGCAAGCCGGAGCTCGGCGTGTCGGTCGACCGTCAGCGCGCGGCAGACCTCGGCGTGCGCGTCATCGACGTGGCGCAGGCGCTCCAGTACCTCGTCGCCGGTCAGAAGGTCTCGACCTACGCCGAGGGTGGCGAGCAGTACGAAGTGCGCATGCGCGCCACGCCGGAGTACCGCAGCGATGAAGACTCGCTGCGCCTCATCACGGTGCCCAGCAGCAAGGTGGGTCTGGTGACGCTGGCCGACGTGGTGAAGCTCGAGTCAGGCACCAGCCCGGCGAGCATCTTGCGCTACCAGCGCGAGCGTCAGGTGACGTTCATGGCCAACGCGGGCCCCGGCCAGTCAGAAGGCGCGGTCGGTGACGCGGTGAAGGCCATCCTCGACGACGAGGTGCTGAAGCTGGGCAAGGGCTACACCATCAAGGCGCAGGGTCAGAGCAAGCTGATGCGCGAGACGGGCCTCAGCTTCATCCTCGGCCTGCTGGCGAGCTTCGTCTTCATGTACCTGATCCTCGCGGCGCAGTTCGAGTCGTGGCTGCACCCCATCACCATCCTCATCTCGCTGCCGCTCACGCTGCCGTACGCGATCGCCTCGGTCATCCTCTTCGACCTGGCGCTCGACATGTACTCGTTCCTCGGCATCTTCGTGCTCTTCGGCGTCGTGAAGAAGAACGCGATTCTGCAGATCGACCACACCAACCACCTGCGCGCGGAGGCTGAAGACGAGGTCGAAGCGGCGCTCAACGCGGCGGCCAAAGAGACGAGCGAAGAGACGATGCGCGAAGTGCTGCACAAGCGCCTCGACAAGCGCATCGGCGCGGAGCGGCTCGACAAGGCGCTCAACAAGGCGCGCTTCCACGACTTCGTGACGGTCGAGAAGCAGGTGCGCAAGGCCGAGCGCCTCGCGGCCATCCTGCTGGCGAACAAGGACCGCCTGCGCCCCATCCTCATGACCACGTTGGCCTTCGTGGCCGGCATGATCCCGCTCGTCACGGCGCGCGGCATCGGCTCGGGCTTCAACCGCGCCACCGCCGGTGTCGTCGTCGGTGGGCAGATCCTCTCGCTGGTGCTGACGCTGCTCGCGGTGCCCGTCGTCTATTCGTTCTTCGACGACATCTCGATGCTGGTCCGCAAGTGGAAGGACCGCCGCAACCAGGAAGAGACCGAAGAGTCCACTCCGGCCCACGGCACGGAGCTGGCGGAGGTGCACAAGTGAAGACCGCAGCAGCAGTGATGACGGCGCTGGTCTCGGCCAGCGCGTTGGCCGACGGCGACCTCAAGTCGTTCATCGACGCCGCGCACAAGGAGAACGTCGACCGGCGCATCTCCATCGAGCAGCGCAACAAGGCCGCGGCGGACTTCACCGCGGCGTGGGGCGGCCTGTTGCCGGCGCTCACCGTGCAAGGCGCGTGGACGCACAACCAGTTCGCCGCCGAGCTGAACATTCCCAAGACCGACTCGAGCGGAAACCCGGTGCTGCTGCGCGACGAGAACGGTCAGCTCGTCATCTCGCCGTCGCTCCAGCGCGACACGACGACGGGCGCGGTGACGTTCAACCCCAACGCCGGCAGCGCGACGCCTGAGTACACGAGCCGCGCCATTCAGCTGCAGAACCAGCTGACGGCGGTGTTCCGCATCGACGTGCCCATCATCGACGTGGCGCGCTGGGTGCGCGTCGCCGGCGCGGGCATCAACAAGGAGTCAGCCGAGCTGCGTGAGGCGTACATGAAGGACGTCATCACGCGGCAGGTCGTGGGCGCGTACTACGGCTACGCCGCCGCGCTGGCCCTGCGTCAGTCGGCCGAGAAGTCGTTCGCCGCCGCCGAAGCGCAGGCCAAGCTGATGGAGATTCGCACCAAGGTGGGCTCGACCACCGAGCTCGACCTCGCCCGCGCGCGCGCCGAGGTGCAACGCAACCGCCAGACGGTGGCCGACGCGGTGTCGATGATCGCCACTACGCGCCGCACGCTGCGCTCGCTCACCAACGTCGAGCCGCCCGACTCCATCCCCGAGTGGGCTGACAACATGGCGGCTGAAGACACGCTCGAGAACCTCGAGAAGCGCATCGACCAGCTGCCCGCGGTGAAGGCGTCGGACAAGGAAGCGAAGGCTGGCGAGCTGGCGTCGACTGGCGCGGCGCTGACGCTGGTGCCGACGGTGAGCGGCAACTTCACCGAGAACATCTCGAACGCGACAGGCTTCACGGGCCAGAACGCGACGTACTCGCTGGGCCTCACGGCGACGTGGCGGCTCGACGTGCCGACGGTGGCGAACATCTCGGGCGCTGGCGCGTTGGCGAACCAGGCGCGGCTGGCCGCCGAGAAGACGCGGCTGCAGTCGAGAGATCAGATCAACTCGGACTTCCAGCGCTTCAACGCGGCGCTGATCAAGATCGAAGCGGCCAAGGCGCAGGTCGCGGCGGCCGAGCGCGCGGCGCAGGTGGCGCGAGATCGCTACGCCGTCGGCTCGGCGACGCAGGTCGACGTCATCCAGGCGGAGCGCGACCTGTTCACTGCTGAGCTGGGCCAGATTCAGGGCCGCACGGAGCTCGCCACCGCGCGCGCGTCGCTGCGGCTGTCGGCGGCGCTGCCGCTGGAATGACCTGACGCAGGTGCCGTTCAAACGTCGCCGCGGAGCCCCGGTGCTCCGCGGCGATTTGTTTTTCAACTGTGACTTGAGACGCGGCGGCGCGCTCGCCACAGTCCCGCGCCATGCCCACGACCCCCAAGGTGAAAGTCTCGGAGTACGTGAAGTCCAGCCGGACGTACGTGGAAGCCGCGCTCAAGAAGGCGAACATCGACGGCAACAAGACGCTCTCGCTGGTGGAGGCCGGGCGCCTGCCGGAAGACCTGCAGGACAACTTCGTGAAGCACGGCAAGGTGCGCGTCAGCACGAAGGACTTCGTCGACGGCTTCGTGAAGACGGTGACCGACGGCGCGAAGAAGGCCGACGCCAACAAGGACGGCTACCTCACGCTGACCGACGGCAAGAAGCTGCCGGAGTCCGTGCGCGACAACTTCAAGAACTACGTGGCCGCGACCCGCGACGTGTTCGGCCAGGGCTCGGGCGTGCGCGTGAAGGACGAGACCTCGCCGGCGACGCTCGTCGCGCACTACGCGGCGTACGGTGATTCCGCGGTCACCTACAAAGAGGCCTTCAAGAAGGGCATCGACGCGGTGCTGACGCAGGAAGACGGCGAGACCCCGCGCGCCATCTTGAAGGAGTTCGCTGACCCGCCGATGACGAAGGCGCAGCTCGACGCCGAGATGAAGCGCATCTTCACGTCGATGGAGCTGCTGCCGGTCGGTGAGTCGAGCGAGTCGGGCGGCGACCCGGAGAAGGACTGGATCTTCGCGGTGCGCGCCGACGCCGGCAGCGACCACGGGTTCTGGGTGTCGGTCAGCCGCCAGACGGGCGAGGCGTACGTCAGCGGCTTCAACTGAGACGACTGATCGTCTCCCACGACCGCGGCAACGAACGGGTGCATGGATGAGCGCCCGGACGAACTCGATGCCGTGTCGTTGGGGTTGAAGCGGGGGCCGCGCGGACTTGCCGCGCTCGTGGTCATGGTGTCGCTGGGGCTGGTGGCAGCAGTGGTGGCCTCGCGCGATGAGGTCGCAGCGGCGCCCGCGCCGACGCCAGCCCCCGTAGAAACGGAGCTGCTCGCGCCGCTCCCCTTCAAGCCGACACCAAAGAAGCGCTCACGGACCGCCCGCGGAACGCCGCCGCGTGTGGTGACGAGTGCGCCGTCGGCGCCTGCAGCGACGCCGGAGCCCGCCGAGGCGCCGACACGCGTCGCGGTCGAGGAACCCGTCGCACCGTCGGAGGCTGAACCCGGGCTCGAGCCCGTCGCGACGTCGGACACATTGCCACCGCCGCCTCCCGCGCCCGAACCGGAGCTCGCCGCGGAAGAAGAGCGCGCCGGGAACGGTGAAGCCATCGCCCGCGACATCGCCGCCGCCAAACGCGCCGCCGTCCGTGAGTGCTTCGAGCGAGAGCTGAAGCAGAGCCCGAAGCTGTCCGGCACCGTGGTCGTCGAGCTCGACCTCGGCGCACCGAACGCCGTCAACGACGTGCGCATCGCTGACGACCTCGAGCGGCCGGCGTTCACGCAGTGTGTGCAGGCCACGATGCGCGACGTGCGCTTCAGCACCGCGCTCGATGAGGACATCTCGGTGCGCGTGCCGTACGCGCTCAGGCCGGAGAAGAAGTGACGGTGTTCAGAACGTGCGCACCGCGTCGCTGGCCGCGAGCACCTCGACCGCGCGGTTCGCGTCGCGCACCACGAAGTAGAGCCAGCCGTCAGCGCGGAAATGCGGGAACTTTGCGCTCTGCCCCGCCGACATGCGCGTGATGGGCCTCGACGCGCCAGTCAGCAGATCGAGCACGTAGATGTTCGACGTGGTCCCCACCATCGCCACGAACGCAGCGTCGGTCGGCGACGTGAAGCCGAGCTGAGCCCAGTCGGAGGCGGTGACGGCGTGGTGGTACGCGACGTAGCGCTCGTCGAAGCTGAAGTTCGCGACACCACCGGTCGCGCAGTACTCGGCGACCACGCCCGCGTCCCAACCAGCGCCGTCGGTGGAGAGCGCGCGCAGCACGTAGCCCGCGTCTTCATTGCGGCTGATGGCGAAGTGCGCGGTCGGTGAGAGCGCGTGGTCACCCGTCTTCGGTGTCGGCACCACACGCGTCGGCTGCGCCGCGAACCCGGAGCCCGTCCAGATCGCACCGGCGATGGAGAGCGTGCTGTTCGGACCCGCCGTCAGCGCCGGGTCGGCCACGACGTTGTCCGCGTCATAGGCGCCCGACGCGAGCAGCAACGCCTGGTCGCGGACCGCGAGCGACGCTTGCAGTCCGATGTTCAGCTGGCTGCAACCAGGCTCCTGCAGCGTGACGCTGACCGGGCCCTGCGTGACGACGCCCATGGGACACAGGCGCGGCTGCCCGCTGTTCCGCGGCATGAGGAAACCTGAGCCCTCGGGGAAGAACGCGGGCACGTAGTTGCCAGCTGAGGGAATGGCGACGCCGCGCTCGAGATCGATGATGGTGGCCGTCGACGACGCGCCGCCGCCGTGCATCACGAAGCGCCCGTCGTGCGACGAACGCGACCAGTAGTTCGAGGTGTACGCGTACTCGCGCAGTACTCGCACGGTCGACGCGGGTACGGGCGAGTTCCAACCCGCGCTCCAGGCGTTCGCAGCTGAGGCCGGGAATTGCGTCAGACAGGCCGGACCACCGTCGCAGCCGAACATCTGCACGCCGTTCGTCGCGTGCACCGACGCCCAGCCGCCATTCACTTCAGCGAGGACGCGCGCGACGTCGGCGGTCACGAAGCCGCACGGAACGCCAGCGTCCACGCCCGCGTCGGTCGCGGTGCCGCCGCCCGTCGCAACACCTCCGCCAGTAGCGTCGCCACCACCCGTCGCTGCGCCGCCACCAGTCGCGCCGCCGCCTGTCGCGTCTCCACCGCCTGTCGCAGCACCGCCGCCTGTCGCAGCGCCGCCGCCCGTCGCAACACCGCCGTCCGTCGCAGCACCGCCGCCCGTCGCAGCACCGCCGCCAGTCGCAGCACCGCCGCCAGTCGCAGAGCCACCGCCCGTCGATGCACAGTTCGCCCCCTCACCACACGGCTCACAGCCTGAGACCGCCGCAAGCACGATGACACCGCAACACAAGGCGCTCAGTCGCATGCGTGAGTCGTACTGCAGCCACCGCCGATCGTTGAAGCGCGCAGGCGTTTACGAACCGACAAGCAGCTCCATCGCAACGCGCGGCGCGATGGCGATGCCTCGCGCGACCTCGTCTTCCAGCAGCGCGTCGAGTCTCGCGTCATGCGCCTCGACAAAGCCGACCCGCGCGTAGAACGGCGCGTTGAACGGCACGTCGCGAAACGTGGTCAGCGTCACACGACGACACCCGCGCCCTCGCGCGAGCTCCGCCACCGCGCGCAGCAGCAACCGCCCCACCCCACGACCTGCATGCGATGGCGAGACATCGAGCTCATCAAGGTGCAGGTCTTCATCGCACGTCGACACCACGGCAAACCCGATGACCACGCCGTCCTCGGCGACGAGCACGTCTTCGAAGTCTTCGGCCGCGAGGCACGGCAACGCGACAGCGCCTGGGAGCCCAGCCTCAACGAAGCGCGTGGCCGCCTCTCGCTCGATGCGCATCAGCGACGGCACGTCATCAACAGTGCCGAGACGCACCTTCATTGCACGTAGAGCGCGCTCGACATCACCCACGGTCGCTCCTTGGTGAAGAAGTCGCGCCGCTTCCCGGCGAAGCCCATCAGGTGCTTCGGCACCATGCGCACCTCGACCCGGTAGGCGCCCGGCTGCGTGGCTACGTACGAGAGCGTGCCCTCGGTAGCCGAGGCCACCTCGTCCCAGCCCTGCTCTTTGGCGCGGAACAGCTTCATCGTCAGCGCAGGCGGGGTGACGTTGGGATCCAACTGGCGCACCCGAGGCATCGTGGCGGTGATGGTGGCGCCAACCATCGCCGTGCCACCCAACTCGACCTCGCCAGCGTGTACGTCGAAGCCCTCCGCGAAGCCGAGAAACTCGAACACGCCGAAGTTGCGACCGCTGCGGAGCGCTTCCTTCAAGTCGCGGTCGTCCCACGTGCCATCGGCCTGCGGGCGCACCAGCAGGTGGTTCGAGAACGCCGACATCATGCGGCGGTAGCTGTCGATGCGCTCACCGTCGCCCATCAGCTGCGGGAACGTGTTGCGGTGACAGTCGCTGCCGAACGTCGTCACCCGCCGATGACCGCGCGCCAGCACGGTGCCCCACTTCGACATGTACTCCGCGTCGTCGAGGTCGAACGCCGCGAGGAAGAGGTCGGGGTGAGGCAGCTCGTCGAAGCGCTCCTTCTCGACGTAGTTGAGGATCAACTCTGCGGCGATGCCGCCGTTCTTGAGCGCGTTGCGATGGAGGTTGAACATCTCGAAGCCGTCGAGGTGCAGGTCGATGAGCTGCTCCACCGTCCAGTCTTCGGCGTGCGGCACGAGGGTCACGCCGTTGAGCGCACCGCGGTACCCGTCGAGCACGGCGCCATCGCGACTGCCGTAGTCAGCGCGGTCGGCGACGTGGGCTTCGAGGCCGACGGGCATCGTCCCCGTTTCGGTGCCGGCCATCACCAGCGCGCTGCGACCATCGGGGCACATCAACCGGTTCGCCGTGGGCGCGCCGCCGTGAGCCACGAGCACATCGCCGCGGCTCGCGTCGTGCAGCAGCACGTCGGGAAACTCGTTGTCGCGAAAGCTGTCGCCGTGGTCGGTGAGGAAGAAGAAGTCGTCGCCCGTCTGACAGGCGCCGCGGCGGAAGTCTTCGAGGCACGTCGCGTCGTAGACGCCGTTGCCGTCGTGCGGCTCACCGTCACACGCGTCGTGCGAATAGATGGAGTGCACGTGAATCAACCCGCGCAGCTCGACGAAGCCACGCGCGTTCACGGCGTGCGATTGCTGCAGCGCGGCCCCCGGGCTCCACGGCGTCGTCACCGGAGGTGGTGGTTCCGTTTTCGTGCAACCGACCACGAGCAACAGCGGCAATGACAGCCAACGCATGCAGCGCTTTGAGCACACCCAAACGACATCGGGGCCTCCGATTGCCCGGAGACCCCGATGGACCTGCTTCAGCTGGTGGCGCGACTCAGGGGGCGGCGGGCGCGACGAGGGCGGGCTTCTCGGCGTGCGTTCGCCAGATGAACGAATACACGTCGAGAAGATCGCGCGGCTGGTGGCCTGCTTCGACGAGCAGCTCCTGGGTCTTCTTCGCGATGTTCAAGAACAGCGCGTAGTTCTCGGCGGTGAGCGGCGACGACTTGTCGACTGACAGTCCCAGCGTCTGCGCCTGGTTGGCGAAAGCGGTCGGCTTCACGCAGGTGTGCTGAGCCGGGTCAAACAGCCCTGCGAACACGGTCGCGAGCGGCCAGGTCACCTTCTTGCCGACGCCCTTGTTGTCCTTGAGGTTCAGCGCGCCCGTGAACCGGGCGATGCGCTCGCCGTAGGCACCGTCACCGTGGAGCAGGTCCTTCAACCCGGCCACGGCGTTCTTGCGATCGTCGCCCTCGAGTTGACGAAACGGGATCGCCCCCTCAATCGGAAACACGATGTTCGTGGCCTGCAGCACCTTGTGCGCGGCGTTGAACAGCGTGTCCGTGTCACCGGCGTCGAACGCTTCCTTGCTGAGCGTCTTCTGCGCGAGCGCGATGCCGTACTCCTTGTAGCCGTCCTTCGCGTTCTCAGCGTTCGTTCCGCGCTCTTCCTTGAGGAACTTCTCGCCGACGAAGCCGCCGACGAACAGCTTCTCGAACAAGGCGATCTGCTCGGCGATGTTCGCGAAGCGCGGGCCGGCGCCCTTCGGGGCCTTCTTCTTCACCAGGCCGCTGGGCTTCGGCGCCGCCTTGGGCTTGCGGCCGCTGGCGCGCGCGGTCATCGCGGCGAGCTGATTGGCGTCCAGCTTCGCGGGCGTCAGCATCGAGTCGGCGACCTTCTTGAGCAGCTTCTTCTCGCCGCCGTTCTCGAAGAACAGCACCCAGTGCTGCTCGAGGTTCTGCAGCACGAGGCCGATGCCCCATTCAGGCTGCTTGTTGTGCGTGAACGCGACGGGGGGAGCGGGAGGCGCGGCCGGCTGCGCGGGAGGAGGCGTGGTGGCGTCTGACATGGCGCGGCACCCTACATGGCCTTCTCTCTCGTCGAGAGGAGATCTGCGGCGTCCGTGCCGCATCGTCCGGGCAGGACGGTCCCGGGCGGCGCCCGCTGGGACGCTCCGTGGCGCGCGCGGTGCACCGCCGCGAGGGCGTGACGAGCCACGACAAGCTGTTCAAGCGACTCATGAAGGAAGACGGCGTGGCCGAGGCGCTGATGCGGGAACGGCTCCCGCCCGCCGTGAGCAACCGCATCGCGGGGCCGCCAGAGTTGCTCTCAGAGGCGTTCGTCGAGGCGTCGATGAAGGGGCTGTACGCGGACGCGGTGCTGAGGGTGCCGTTGAAGGGCGACGAGAGCGCGCTCGTGTACTGCATCGTGGAACACAAACGGGTCGAGGACCGACACGTGCTGCTTCAGCTGCTCCGGTACCTCACCGCCGTCTATTCGCACCTGGCGACGACCCAGCCGGGGCGGCTCCCGCTCGTGCTGCCGCTCATCATCTACAACGGTGAGAGCGACTGGGTGGGGCCGCTGCACTTCGCCTCGCTCATCGAGCACCGCGCCTCGCTGCGTCGCCACGCGCTCGACTTCGAGGTGCTCTTTCTCGACGTCGCGCGCACGCCGCTCGAGCAGCTCTCACTTCACCCCGCGCTCAAGGCGGGGCTGCTGGCGATGCGCGCCACCGCCAGCAGCCTCGAGCAGCTCGAACAATTGCTGCCCGACCTGCTCGATCAACTCGAACGCGCCTACGAGCATTCGACGACTCAGCTCTTCATCAACTACCTTTTGACCGCCGCGCCACGAGGCGCCCGGTCGGTTGTCGAACAGGCCGTTTTGTCGCAGGAGACTAGTACGGCAGATCAGAAGTTCGTTCGCTCTCGGTAGGAATGCGGGCCGCCGA
>CAYWON010000083.1:25826-29883 GCA_964459885.1 uncultured Archangium sp. | reverse complement strand
CGCGTTCACTCAACCCGGAGGGGGAAGCATGGCTGCGAAGAAGAAGGCTGTTGCTGCGAAGAAGGCTCCTGCGAAGAAGAAGTCGGCCGCGAGGACGCCCGTGCCGGGCCGCGAGTCGTTGGCGGTGCGCACGCTGGGTACGCTGCCCGCGCTGACGGGCAAGCTGCGGCTCGCGTACCGCGCCGCCTTCACCGACGCGCAGTGCGAGAAGTGGGGCGAGCTGACCAAGGCCGACGCCGTCATCAAGGAGGCCGAGAAGTGGGTCGTCACCATGGCGCGCGCGCTCAAGGGCGACGTCGACATCGGCTACTCCCCGCGGCGCCTGACGTTCTTCTGTGAGCTGCTGGTGCTGCTCGAAGACGAGGTCGCCCGCACCAGCGACGCCGCGATGCAGGCGATGCGGTCGACGCGCAGCGCCGCCCTGACGGTCGCCGTCAACGCGCAGCGCGACCTCGCGCGTCGCCTTCGTGCTGTCGCCGGTGGTCAACAGCAGCTGCTCTCGCGCATCGCCGCGGCGGCCCCGCAGGACGACCGCGCCCCCTCCGACGTGCAGGAGTCCCTCACCGCGACGATCGACGTCGCCGTGAAGCTCCGCCGCGATGCGGTGCTCGAGGCGCTCGCCGACGACGTCGGCCTCTCGGAGGCGCGGCTCAACTCGGCCTACGCCGCGCTCGAGGCCCTCACCGGCGCGCGCGAGGTGACGCTGAACATCGGCGCCTATGAAGGCGACGCGCCGTCGGTGAACGTCATCGAAGGGCGCATCCTCCGGGAGATGCGGCTGGCCCAGCGGCTCTTCAAGGAAGCCCGCGCGCAGGGTGGGGTGAACATCCCCGTGTTGGTGGCGGGGCCGGCGCTCAACGCCATCTTCGGGAAGAACGCCGCCGACGTCGAAGACCCGGCGCCCACGCCGCCTTCGCCCTGAGTCAGTCTTCGAACGGGTTGAGCAGCTCGAGGCCCAACCCGTCGAAGGCGTCGGTGTTGCGCGTGACCAGCGTCAGCGCGCGCGTGAGCGCGGTCGCCGCGAGCAGCCCGTCGATGGCAGGCACCGGCCGCGCTGCCGCGATGCGGCCCCACGCGTCGCTGACGTCGCGGTCGACGTCGACGACGCGGTCGCCGAAGAGCAGCACCAACCGCGCCAGCCATTCATCGAGCGCCCGCCCCGCGGCGGGATCGCTGCGGCGCTTCAGCCCGGCGCCTCGGCGCAGCTCGCCCAGCGTGAGCACCGAGATGAAGAGCGCGTCGTCCTGCGTCAGCTCGAACCAGCTCCGTACGCCGCGGTCGGCCTTCGCGCCCTTGCGGTACTCGGACAGCACGTGGGTGTCGACGAGGTAGCTCACGGGGCGAGCTTCCGTTGGCCTGAGCGGTCTCGCTTCACGGCCACCGCCGGCAGCGTGCGCAGGAAGTCCTTGAAGCTGGGCCTCGAAGCGCCGAGCAGCGCCTCCTCGAGGAGCTGCCGGTGCTCGGCTTCGGCGGAGCGGCCGTGCTTCGCCGCGCGCTGCTTGAGCGCCTTCACGACACGGGCGTCGATGTTCCTGACGATGAGCTGGGGCATTTGATAGCGATGCTATCAACCAGCCCCGGGCGGCGTCACCTCAGGCGCCCGCGGGCCCGTCTACCGGCGCGGGCGACCGGACCACTCTTACCCGCCACCCGGGGCACCCATGGGCGGCTGCCGGACCACCCTTCGGCGCGTCCGGACCTCAGCTGGGAAGCCGCCGGAGCACCCTTCGAGGCCGCCGGGCCTCACTTCCCCCACAGCCGGACTTCCCTCGGGAAACGCCCCGTCCACCGTGTGTCCGCCGAGGGGCCTCACTCGGTGTGGTGACGGGGCGCTCCGGGGCGGCCGCGGGTCAGTCTGGTGCCGGCGTTCGCCCCTTCATCGACCGCCTGCGCCGCCCGTCGCAGCGGCCGTTGCGGGTAATACTCAAGTGACGGCTTGACTGTTGGGCTTGGCGGCTCATTTACTCAAGTGCGTGCTTAACCATTCCATCGACAGGGTGTTCGCCGCGCTCAGCGACAGCACGCGGCGCGGTTTGCTCGAGCGGCTCTCGCGCGGTCCGGCGTCGGTCAGCGCGCTCGCGGAGCCGCTGGGCATCACGCTGGCGGCCGTGAGTCAGCACGTTCAGGTGCTCGAAGCCGCTGGCGTGGTGCGCACCGAGAAGGTCGGGCGCGTGCGCACCTGCCGCATCGAGGGCGCGGGCCTGCGCGTCGCGGAGCGGTGGCTCTCTGAGCGCCGCCTCGCCGTCGAGTCGAGGTTTGACCGCCTCGACGCGCTGCTGGACGGCGAGCTGTCGTCACCGCGTCGCAGCAAGAAGGGGAGGAAGTCGTGACGCCGCCCCCTCAACTCTTTCGATGCCCTCGTAAAAGAGTTGGATCGCTGAACCTCCCCTCACGGAATTCCGTGGGGGCGTGTGCGCTAAGTGCGCGGAGTCACGACGCCAAACGGGCTGGCGCGATCCCTGCTCACGGGGCCCGCCATGAAAAATCTCTCCTGGCTCGCGTTGGCTCTCGTCGTTGCAGGGTGCGGTACCGGTCCCGAAGAAAGGGAAGAGCGTGCACGGAACCCCGTGACGTTCTGCGCGGGGCTCGACCGCGCGGCGTGCGGTGCGGCGCCTGAGTGCTACGTCGAGCCGCTCGCGTGCATCACGCTCTGCGTCGACGACGGCTTCGGTAACTGTACCTCGCCGTGTCCGCAGGACTTCCGCTGTCTGGCGCGGCCGACGTCGTGTGAGCAGCTCGATCGCCAGGCGTGCGACGCCGACCCCCGCTGCGAGTTCGAGCACGATCCGAACTTCGTCGGCGACCCCATCACGCCTCCCAACGGCTGCTCGGTCGCGCCCGGCCGCTGCGTCACGCGCCAGCCGACGTCGTGCGAGCAGCTCGACGTCAACGCCTGCAGCATGGACCAGCGCTGCGAAGTCGTGACCTGGGCCTGCACCGCCGAGTGCCGCGATGACGGTCACGGTGGTTGCTTGCCGTGCAACGCGCCGCCCGCGTCGTGCCGTACGCGTCAGCCCACGGCGTGCGCGCAGCTGAGCGACGCCGCGTGCTCGGCCGACCCGCGCTGCGAGCTGATTCAGGCGGTGTGCACGGCGCAGTGCGCGCCGGACGGCCAGGGTGGTTGCTTGCCGTGCAACGCGCCGTCGGTGTGCATCGAGCGCCGCCCGCCGCAGCCGTGCTTCGGTCTCAACGCGCAGCAGTGCAGCACCGATCCCCGCTGCGAGGTCATCAGCTACGGCTGTGAGTGCGACCCGAACGACTTCGCGTGCGACTGCGCCAACATCTCGGAGTGCCGCCCGCGTCAGCCCACCGAGTGCTACGGCCTGCTGCCCGACGCCTGCGCCGCGCGCCCCGACTGCGAGTGGGCCGTTCGCAACCACTGCGCGTGCACCGACAACGACCCCGCGTGCAGCTGCCCCGTCGTCGAGCCGTCGTGCCTGCCGCGCACCACGCCCAGCACGTGTGAGCAGCTCTCGCCGCAGCAGTGCGTGAACACGCCGGGCTGCGGGCTGCTCGAGGTCGACTGCGCGTGCCCGGCTGGCGTGCCGTGTGACTGCGACATCGCGCCGCGCTGCGTGACGGTGACGCCGCCGCCGCCGCTGCCGTGCCAGGGCCTGAGCGATCAGGAATGCGCCAGCCACCCGCGCTGCGAGCTGCTGCCCGGCGCGTGCCCCGCGGTGTGCATCGACGACGGCATGGGTGGCTGCCTGCCGTGCAACGCGCCGTCGGAGTGCGTCGAGCGTGAAGAGCCGCCGGTGCCTTCACACTGCTTCGGCCTCAACGTGCAGGCGTGCAGCAGCGACCCGCGCTGCGAGCTGGTGACCCGCGCCTGCACCCTCGAGTGCCGCGATGACGGCATGGGCGGCTGCCTGCCGTGCCCCACGGAGTCGGTCTGCGTGCCGCGCTCGGTGCCGTCGTGTGAGCAGCTCGACATCGCGACGTGCACCACGGACTCGCGGTGTGAGCTCGACACGCTGGTGTGCACCACCGAGTGCCGCGACGACGGCATGGGCGGTTGCCTGCCGTGCCCGTCGACCGTGGTGTGCCGGACCCGCGA
>CAYWON010000083.1:21838-25726 GCA_964459885.1 uncultured Archangium sp. | reverse complement strand
GGGAGAGGGTTTCTTCGTTTCAGCGCGGGAGGTTCGCCCAGAGCTTCGTGAGGGAGATGGTCAGCCCCTCGAAGGACTTCGAGGCGAACGTCACGTCACCTTCCGCGTGCTGGATGATGGCGTACACGCTGCCCTGGAGCCGGTGCACCACCAACGTGCGCGTCTCCGGGTCGACCAACCAGTACTCCGGCACGCCCAGCTGCGCGTACCAGTCGAGCTTGCGGAGCCCGTCGTGCGTCCGACTGCCCGGCGAGATGACCTCGATCACCAGCTCCGGGTGGCCGCCTTCGAGCCCGTTCGCGCCGGCCTCGTCGTACGTCACGCGGGTCAGCATCTGCACGTCGGGCATCGCGCCGCGCGTGTCGGAGACCTTCACCTTGTACGCGGAGCCGAGCACCAGCAGGTCGCGCTCTTCGGCCCAGCCTGTCAGCACGGTGATGAGCTGCGCGCAGATGCGCTCGTGCCACTTCGTCGGCCGCTCCGTCTCTTCCAACCTGCCGTCCACCAGCTCGCGGCGGTCGTCGTCCGGCAGCGCGATGAACTCGCTCCATGTGACGGTCAGCGACATGGGGCGACGGTAGCACTGGCGTCGCCCGTCTCCCCGCTGCGACGGCGGCTTCAGCCGATGAGCGGGGTCGGCGTGCCCGGCGAGATGAGCCACAGCTGGTGCGACGCACGCGTGACGGCGACGTGCAGCCGTCGGCGCCCGTCGTCGGTGTCCGGCCAGTGCGCGGCCGTCGCGTCGGGCACCACCACGTAGTCCCACTCGAGGCCCTTCACCGAGTCCACGTCGGTGACGTCAACGCCGGGCTGGAACGTGAAGTCACCGCGATCGACCAGCCGCGTGTCGTGCAGCCCCGCGATGAGCGGGAAGAAGCGCCGCGCGGTGTCCATGTTCGACGTGATGACCGCGACCGACGCGTGGGGCTCGGCGTCGAGCAGCTCCTTGAGCGCGCTGGCGAGGAAGATGTGCGCCGGCGCTTCGCCGGGGAAATGGAAGCGGCCGACCGGCACACCGTCGCGTGACGCCTTCGCCGGTGTCTGCGGCGCGAGCGGCCCCAGCACGGTGCGCGCCAGCTCGGCGATCGGCCGGGGGCAGCGGTAGCTCGTGGTGAGTCGCACCGTCGCCGCGTCGCGCGCGCCCGCGACCTCGAGCGAGCGCTTCCACCCGGCGAACGAGCTGTGCGTCTGCTGCGCTTCGTCGCCCGCCAGCGTGAGGCCCTTGAACTCGCGCGTCGTGGCGCGGAGCGTCTCGAAGTCGAACAGCGAGAAGTCTTCCGCTTCGTCGAGCACCACGTGCGACGCCTGCGGCAGCCCGAGCGAGCGACGCCACGAGAGCATCGCGAGGAGGATGGGCAGATCTTCCACGTCGATGGAGCCCGCGAGCTCATCGGGCGTGCCTTCGGACAGGCCGCGGCCGTCGATGGCGGTGCGCATCGATTCATCGGTGATGTGGCGCGCGTCGAACTGGTTCTGCAGCTGCAGCGAGGTGTGCTCGACACACTCGGCGATGGCGGTGGTGGGCAGCGTGCCGCCCGACGCGGCGACGACCTTCGCGAGGAACGCGGAGTCGGACAGGTAGACCGAGAGCTGTCGCCACAGGGGCTTCAGGTCCTTCGCGGGCTTCTCGTCGGCGAAGACCTCGCGGAGCGCGTCGTAGAGCGCCGGGTGTCGCTTGATGGACGTCACCAGCGCCGGTGGCTCGAAGTTCACGCGCGGCAGCTGGCCGAACGCGCGCCGCGCGAGCCGCAGGAGGAAGTCGTCGAGCGTGTGCACCACCTGCGGGCCCGCGTCGTCGTCGTAGTCGGGCGCAGGCAGCAGCGGCGCGAGGAGGCGCTGCGCGAGGCGCGCGAGGCCGTGCTCGGGCACCACGACGCGCGCGCGCGTGAGCGGGATGCGCTGTGGATCGGCCGAGGTGAGGCGCGCGAGGCGGTGCAGGGCGACGGTCGTCTTGCCGGAGCCGGCGCTGCCGAGCACCAACAGCGGCTCGTCGGGCGGCGCCGAGATGGCGGCGAACTGCTCAGCGTCGAGGAGCGCGGTGACGTCGACCCGCGTGCCCTTGGCCTGCGCGCCCACCGACGTACCGAGGATGCCGTCGCGCGCGGCGCTGCCGGTGCCGCCCGACGACATCGCGGCGAGGCCACGCGACTTCCATTCGCCGTCGACGTCGCGGAACAACGAGAGCTCATCGCCGAGCAGCTGCATGAGCTTGCCCTGGTGGATGACGACGACGCGGCGAAGCAACACGGTGCCCGTGGCGAGGCGGCCGGGGAACTGCTCTTCGAAGTGATCGCCTTCCCGGTACCGGTAGAAGAGCTGCGCGACCGGGGCGACGCGCCAGTCGACGACGCGCAGGTTCTGTCGCGTGTCGATGTACGTGCCGTGCCCGAGGAAGTAGTCGCGCACCTCGCCGCTCTCTTCGAGGCGCAGGTGGGCGAGGTACGGCGAGCGCGCGTCGGGCAGCGCTGACTGCGTGCGCGCCGCGAGCTGTTGGCGCAGCGCGAGCTCGTGGAGGAGGTTGCCGGCGTCGTCTTCGTCTTCCGCGGCGGCCTCTTCACGCAGGCTGCGGAGCTCGTCGTTGCTGACGGCGACGCGGGGCGCCTGTTGGGCGGCGCGCGCGAGGGTGATGGCCTCCTGCACCTTCTGGAGCAGGGTCTCTTCTTCGGCGAGGGCAGTGGCTTCGCGATCGCTGATCATCCGGCGAGGAGTGCCATCGCTGGAGCGGCTCCGTCAACCCGTTGGTTTTTTCGACGCGCTGACTATGGTGGTCGACGTTCCCGTGAAGCGCCTCGTCGTCGTTCCAGACTCGGACCGCGTGGAGCAGTGGCTCCTCGATGCCTCGCGGCGCGCTGACTTCGTCGACCTGCGCGGCGTGGCCACGTTCTCGCAGTTGGTCGACCGCTGTGAGCCGGCGCTCTTCGCGAAGCGCAACGCGGCCGACCCGACGCTCGTGCGGTTTCTGTTCGGTCATCACGCGCGCACCCACGCGGCGGCCTTCGGCGGCCTCGCCACCACGCCCGAGTTCGCGGCGCAGGTGCATGAGCTCGTGGCCGAGCTGCGCACCAACGCCGCAGAGCCGTGGCACCTCGCGCAGGCGGCGGCGAAGGTCGAAGGTGGGCTCGCGGCGCGCGCCAAGGCGCTCTCGGAGCTGTGGCGCGTGGTGGACGCCGCGCTGGACGCGAAGGGCCTCGTCGATCGCGGCGAGTGGACGCGCCTCGCGCGGCAGCGGTTGGAGGCGCATGGGCTGCCGAAGTCGCTGCGCGGCTACGAGGTCATCGAGGTGCGCGAGCTGCACAACGTCTCGCCCGCGCGCCTCATGTTCCTCGAGCAGCTCGCGAAGGCGTGTGAGCATGCGGGCGTCACCTTCCGTTGGTCGTGGCCCGCCGCCGGTGAGTCGAACGTCGACGCGTTCATCATCGAGGCCGTGCGCCACGCTGAAGCGACGTGGGCGCAGCTCGACCTGCAATTGGAGCGCGAGGTCACCGAGGCGCCGCTGGCCTGGGTGGGGCGGGAGCTGTTCGCGCCCGAGCCGCAGCGCAAGGCCGCGCCGGAGTTGACTGCCTTCGTGGCGCCGACCGCGCGGGACGAAGCGCGGGAGATCGCGCGGCGCGTGCGGAGGTCGGTGACGCACGGCGTGCCTGCGGAGTCGATCGCCGTGGTGTTCCGCGATCTCGCCGGTGACACCGAGCTGTTGGTGGAGGCGTTGGCGGAGCTGGGTGTACCGGCGCGCGCGCGCCTGGGTGTGCCGCTGCCGCAGAGCGTGGTGGGGCGGCTGGCGCTGTCGGTGTTGGAGCTGGCCGACGACGGGTTTCCGGCGGACGCCGTGGCGGGCGTGCTCGAGAGCCGGCTCGTCGGGGCGCTGCATGAAGAGGCCGCCGAGCCGCGCCG
>CAYWON010000083.1:14034-21738 GCA_964459885.1 uncultured Archangium sp. | reverse complement strand
GCGCTGGCCGGGTTGCTGTCGGGGTTGAAGAGCGCGCTGCGCGAGAGCGGGTTGGGCACGCAGGCGATGACGCGGCGTGCGTTTGCGCGGTGGGTGCGCGGCGTGGCGGCGGAGGTGAACCTCGTCGCGCGTGGACCGCGCGGTGGCGCCGTGTGGTTGCTCGAAGCGCGTGAGCTGGCGGGGCGGCGTTTCGCGCAGGTCTTCGTCGGTGGGTTGTTGGACGGGCGCTTCCCCGGGCGGCCGACGCCGCAGGCGCTGCTGAGCGACGACGAGCGCGGGCTGTTGAACCGCGAGCTGGGCCGCACGCTGTTCCGCACGTCGGTGGGTGAAGGCGACGTGCGCTTGCCGGTGCGGCTCGCGGAAGATCGACTCTTGTTTCACTTCGCGTTGTCGGCGGGCGCGGCGGTGACGCTGAGTCGCGCGCGCTTCGACGACGCGGGCCGCGAGACGTTGGCCTCGCCGTTCCTCGAGGCGGTGGCGCGCGTGGTGGAAGGCTTCGAAGAGGTGCCCGTGCGTCGCGCGCCCGTCGCGTCGCTGGACGAGGTGCAGACCGAGCAGGAGCTGCGCGTGCGCGCGAGCCTCGAGGCGCTGAGCCCGACGGTGACGCGGCAGACGGTGGTGGACCCGCGCGGTCCAGCGCTCGCCGACGCGTTGGGCGACGAGCCGTGGTTTCAGGCGGCGCGCGCGAGCGGCGCGGCAGAGACAGAGCGCCTCCGGTTCTTCAGCGACGAGACCCAGGACGCTGGCGCGTTCTCTGGGCGACTGAGCGGCGAGGTGTTGGCGTTGATGGAGCAGCGGCTCGCGTTCGACGCGCAGCACCCGTTGTCGGCGCACGAGCTGCAGAACTGGGCGCAGTGCGCGTTCCGCGGCCTGTCGATGATGGTGCTCGGGCTCGAGGCTCCAGAGCGCGCTGGCGAGGAGCTGGACGGGCGCGCGCGCGGCAGCTTCTGGCACGACGCGCTTGCGGAGGTGGTGCCGGTGCTGAACCGCGCCGGACTGCTGGGCCGCCCGTCGCCGGACGTGAAGGCGTACGTCGAGAAGGCCGTGAAGACGGCCGCTGCGAGGACGGCGCAGCGCTCGGCCGTCGGTCACCCGGCGTTGTGGTCGCTCGCGCAAGACTGGGCGGTGCGCATCATCACGCGCGTCGTCACCAGCGACACGGCGACGCCGTTCGGGTTGGCGCGGCCGGAGTTCGTCGAGGTCGACTTCGGTACGCCCAAGGCGCCGGAAGCGCTGCGCGAGGTGAAGGTGGCGGCGGGCGGCGGCGACGAACGCGACGTGTTCCTGCGCGGCCGCATGGACCGCGTGGACACCACGCCGGGCACCATCGGTGTCGTCGACTACAAGTCGAGCGTCAGCAAGACCATCACGCGCGACTTCCTGGTGCGTGAGTTCCAGATGGCGTTCTACCTGCTGGCGGCGCAGCAGCTCGACAGTCAGGCGGCGGTCACGGGGCTCTGGCTCGGGCTGTCGCGCAACGAGTCGCGGAAGGTCATCGACAACAAGCTGGTCGACTCGGCGCGCGACCTGCTGGCGATGGACGAGCTGACGCGGCATCGCCTGGCTGATGCCGGCAAGCCCAACCTCGCCAACGCGGTGCACGAGGTGCTGTCGAGGTTGCGGCGTGGCGATTTCGGCGCGCGGTCGCGACCCGAGTGTGGCGAGTGTGAGTTGAAGCCGGTGTGCCGCATCTCGCAGCGCAAGCTCCTGGACGACGTGCCGTGAAGAAGAAGCCTTCGTCGACGCAGCAGATGGACTTGTTCGGCGCGATGCCCGTGGTGTCGCCGCCGCCTCCTTCAGCGCCGCGCGTCGCGGTGCCGCCCGTCGTCGTCGAAGAAGAGGTGCCGGGCGAGCTGGCGATCGACCTCGCCGTGCGACTCGAGCGCAACGTCGCGGTGCTGGCGGGCGCAGGCGCCGGCAAGACGTACAGCCTGGTGACGATGTGTCTGCACCTGCTCGGCGGTGCGCGCAGCGCCGGGGCCATCGAGTGCGCGAAGTTGGGCTTGCTGACGTTCACCGAGAAGGCCGCCGATGAGATGCGCGCGCGGTTGCGGCAGCGGCTCGACGTGTTGGCCGACGGGAAGGGTGACGAGCCCGCGCTGCGCGCGTCGTTCGAGGCGCAGGGCGTGGAGTTTCCGAAAGCGTCGAAGTGGCGCGCCATTCGCGACGAACTCGGCGCTGCCACCATCGGCACGTTCCATTCGTTGTGCGTGCAGTTGCTGCGACGGGCGCCGCCGGGCGGTGCGGTCTCGCCACACTTCGAGCTCCTCGATGAGCGCTCGGCCAACGCGCTGCTGCGCGACCTCGTCGAGCGCACGTTGCTGGAGCGGGTGGAGCGCGGCGGTGGCTTTCGCGAGCTGGTCGCGGAGATCGGCTTCACGCGGCTCGTCGATGGCGTCGTGCCCGTCGCCGCGCGGCTGCGTGAGGAAGGCGTCGCCGCCGAGTTGGTGCGCGTGCCCGACGGCGCTGCGCTGCGGCAGCAGTTCGACGAGGCGCTCGACGCGTTGAAGACGCAGACGCGGCAGACGCAGCCCAAGCCAGGCACGAAGCAACAGGCCGCGCTGCAGGCGTTCTCGCTGACGCTGGCGCGGGTGACGTTCGAGAACTTCGAGGCGCGGCTGCCGGAGCTGCGCGCCGCTCTGCACAACGCCCGCGCGCCGCTCGATGTCTTGCGAGAAGCGGTCGCCGCGAAGAACGACGACCCCAACAACATCTCGCAGCTCTATTCGGCGAGTTTGTTGGCGCCGTACGAGGCGCAGCTCCGTGAGGTGCTGGTCGACGTGTTGAAGGCCCACGCCGACGCGCTCACCACGCGCGGCGTGTTGGACTTCACGGGGCTGCTCGTGAAGGCCAGAGATCTGCTGCGCGATGATCTCGAGGCGCGGCGCGCGGCGCAGGCGCGGTTCGGCGCGCTGCTGGTCGACGAGTTTCAGGACACCAACCGGCTGCAGCTGGAGATCGTGCTGCTGCTGTCTGAGGACGCCGGGGCCAACGTGTCGACGGCGTTCGAGGGCCGACACGAAGAGATCGTGGCGCTGCACCAGCGGCCGGGGTTCCTTGCTGTGGTCGGCGATCGCAAGCAGTCGATCTACGAGTTCCGCGGCGCTGACGTTTCGGTGTTCGAGGTCATGGCGCGGGCCATCGAGCGCAACGGAGGCGCGCGCGCGTACCTGCGGAACTCTCGGCGCTCGACGCCTGCGTTGCTGGAGCGCTTCAACGCCGGGTTCGCGACGGTGATGGGCAGAGGCGCTTACGGTGACGCCCCCGCCGATTTCGAGGTCGTCTACGAGCCCGAGCACGATGACCTGACGGCGGTGCGTGAGACGACGTTGGAAGGTCAGCCGCTCGTCGAGCTCGTCGACCCGACGCTGCCGGAGCGACCCGAGGCGCTGGAGCTGCGCGAGCGTGACGCCGAGGCCGTCGCGCTGGCGATCGGTCACGGGCTGAGCGGCGCGTGGAACGTCACGGGCGGGCAGGTGGCGGTGTTGTTTCAGCGCTTCACGCAGCTGGAGACGTACCGACAGGCGCTGGTGCGTCACGGCATCCGCCATCGCGTGGTGCGTGGGCGCGGCTTCTACGGCGCGCAGGAGATCATCGATCTCGCGTCGTTCTTGTCGCTGTTGGTCGACGCTGACGACGCGCTCTCGTTGTCGGTGGTGCTGCGCAGCCCGCTCGTGGGGCTCACCGACACCGACTGGGTGTGGTTGGCGCGGCCGCGGAACGGAGATCGCTGGCGGCTCGATGCGCACGCTGTGTTGTCGGGGGTGCTGGATGAGGGGGGACTCTCGGCGCCGGCGGTGACCGCGCTGCGGCGCTTGCGTGAGCGCTACGCCGCGCTGCGGGCCGGCGTCGATCGGCTCGGGCTGCGCGCGTTGTTGCGCGTGGTGTTCGACGCTTTTGACTACCGCGTGGCGCTCGCGGCGACGCCGTTCGGCGAGCAGGCGCTGGCGAACCTCGACAAGCTGCTGACGCTGGCCAGCACGCGCGAGGCCCAGGGCGTCAGCGTGGCGGCGTTCGCGCGCGAGTTGCTGGATCTCGCGGACGAGGCCCCGCGCGAGGCGGAAGGCGAGGTCGTCGATGAGCTCGACCTGCAGGCGGTGACGCTGTGCACCGTGCACCAGGCCAAGGGCCTCGAGTGGTCGGTGGTGGTGCTGCCAGACCTGACGCCCACGCCGCGCTCGGACACCAACGCGGTGCGCTTCGACCGTGAGTTTGGCCTCGCCATCGTGAAGCCGTCGCGCGGCGACACCGAGCTGAGATCTCGTTCGGCCACGCGCATCACCACGCAGCTGGGGCGGCGTGCGCGCGCCGAGCACCTGCGCTTGCTCTACGTCGCGATGACGCGAGCGCGGGACCGCGTGGTGCTGGGCTTGCGTCAGGCGAAGCCGCCGCAGAAGTCGTGGGCCAGCGACGTGGAGGCCTTCTTCGAGCTGCGCGTGAGCCACGGCGTGCGCGAGCAGTGGAACGTGACCGAGCTGAAGCGACGCCCGCAGCCGACTGTTGAGCAGGTGGAGAGCGCCGACGTGCGCGAGCTCATCGCGCAGGTGCGCACGCCAGTGCCGCTGGCGACGCGCGAACTGCTGCTTCCTGTCACCCAGCTCCAGGACTTCGTCAGCTGCCCGCGCTTCTTTCACTTCGCGCATCAGGTCGGGCTGCAGGAGCCGCGCCTCGCCGTAAAGGCGCTGGAGCCGTTGCCCGAGGGCCAGACGATTCGTGAGCGCGGCACCGCAGCGCACCGACTGTTGGAGCTGACGCCGCTGGAGCTGGTGGGCTCGTCACAGCTGCGTGACGCGCTCGAGGCGCTGCAGCGCGCCGAAGGGCTCGACGACTACGACGTCGTGGACCTGGTCGAGTCGTTCTGGCGCACGGAGTTCGGTCGGGAGATCGCCGCGCGGCCAGAGCGTGTGCACCGCGAGCTGCCCTTCGTCTTGCGGTTGCACGGCGCGCCCGACCTCGTCTTGCGTGGGGCGATCGATCTCGTGGTGGAGCGCGACGATGAGTTGGTGATCGTCGACTACAAGACGTCGTTCAAGCCGCCCGCGGGCCTCGCGAAGTACCGCTTTCAGCTCGGCTGCTACGCGCTCGCGACCCAGCGCTTCTTCGGCGACGCGCGGCCCGTACGCACCGGCATCTCGTTCTTGAGAGAGACGTCGTTGGAGCCCGTCTTTGATGAAGGCTTCGATGTGCAGTCAGTCGCGACCCCGTTGCTTCGCGCAACCGCTGAACTTGCCGAGGCTCAACGCCAGACCGTGTGGGCAGGTCGCCCGCGCGAGATCTGCGAGGGGCTCGGCTGCGGACACATTGGCCGTTGTCATCCGTGACATGGCGGAGAGTTTCCACGTAGAAGCCGCCGCATGCCGAACGTCGTCGTTGTTGGAGCCCAGTGGGGTGACGAGGGGAAGGGGAAGATCGTCGACCTGCTGACTGAGCACGCCCAGGTCGTGGTGCGTTTTCAGGGCGGCAACAACGCGGGTCACACGCTCGTCGTTGGCGGTCAGAAGACGGTTCTGCACCTCATTCCTTCCGGTGTGCTGCACGCCGGGAAGACGTGCGTCATTGGCAACGGTTGCGTGCTCGACCCGACGGTCTTGATGAAGGAGATCGACGGCCTGCGCGCGCGCGGTTTCCTGCAGGACGCGGGGCAGCTGCTGGTCTCAGAGCACGCGCACGTCATCTGCCCGTGGCACAAGCACCTCGATGCGCTTCGTGAGAAGGCGCGCGGTGGTGGCGCCATCGGCACCACGGGCCGTGGCATCGGGCCCGCGTATGAAGACAAGGTCGCCCGGCGCGGCATCCGCGTGCGCGACTTGCTCGACGCAGATCGTCTCCGTCGTCGCGTCAAGGAGCGCATGCCCGACGCGCTCGAGGAGATCGCCCGGTTGGCGCGCGTGGCGAAGGCCGACGAGCCGCTCATCGACATCGAGGCCATCATCTCGGAGCTGCTGGTGCTCGGTCAGCGCCTCAAGGAGTTCGTGGGCGACGCGTCGCTGGTGCTGGCGGAGCACGTGCGCAAGGGCACGCGCATCCTGTTCGAGGGCGCGCAGGGCACGCTGCTCGACATCGATCACGGCACGTACCCGTTCGTCACCAGCAGCAACACGGTGGCCGGCAACGCGGCGGTCGGCTCGGGCCTCGGCCCCACCGTCATCGACCGCGTCATGGGCATCACCAAGGCGTACACCACGCGCGTCGGCGCGGGCCCGTTCCCCACGGAGCTGACCGACGCGCTCGGCGATCGCTTGCGCAAGGTGGGCGACGAGTTCGGCGCGACGACCGGTCGCCCGCGTCGCTGCGGTTGGCTGGACACCGTGGTGCTGCGCTACGCGACGCGCGTGAACGGCCTGTGGGGTCTGGCGCTCACCAAGATGGACGTCTTGAGCGGCCTCGACACGCTGCGCATCTGCACGGCGTACGAGCTCGATGGCAAGCGCATCACCGAGCTGCCTTGCGACTTCGAAGACTTCTCGCGCGTGCAGGCCATCTACGAAGAGATGCCCGGCTGGCAGCAGTCGCTGGCCCAGGCGCGCACGTTCGATGACTTGCCGGCCACCGCGCAGCGCTACGTGCGTCGCGTGGAAGAGATCGTCGGCATTCCCGTGGTCTGCATCTCGGTCGGCGCCGAGCGCGGCGAGACGATCGTGCTGCAGAACCCGTTTCGCAGCTGATCAATCGGCGCGCATCGAGTCGGTGTGATCGATGCGCTCCAGCGCCTTCTTCACTTCAGGCGAGCGCGTGAAGATGAACTCGACGGCGGGCTTCGCGTTGCCGGAGACCGCTTCGTCGTCGAGCCGCAGTACGCGCGTCACTTCGATCTGAACGTCGACCTCGCGCTCGGTGACGACGGCCTTCGTCCACTTCTCTTTGGGGTCTCGCGTCGTCATCACCAAGCGACGTCGGCCCTCGAGGCGCGTGTCGGTCAGCTTCACGTCACCGCGCGTCGCGAAGGTGTCGACGTAGAACTTCCGCGCGGTGTCAAAGCGCATGGGCAGCGTGTAGGTCGTGTCGCTGGTGGCTGCAGGCGGCTTCCCGTCGATGGTGGGGATCGGGAAGGACGCGAGCAGCAGCAACAGCCACATTCAGCGGCGGCCCTTCTTGGCGTGCGCGAGCTCTTCCTGGAGCCGGCGGTTCTGCAGCTCGAGCGTGACGACCTTCTTCGACAGCTCGGCGGAGCTGACGTCGGTCTGCGTGGCGGTGTCGCGCGCGCCTTCGAGCTCGCTCAGGGCCGCCTTGAGCTTCGCTTTCACTTCGTCGTTGGCCTTGAGCGCGGTCGCGGTGCGCAGGCGCTCGTCTTCGAGGCGCGAGCGGCCCAGCGCCAGCACGCCGGCCAACATCGCGAGCGCGACGGCCAGGAGCATCCACGGGAGCGGAGACGAGCGTGGCGTGCGGCCGACCGCCGGCATCTCGAGCGACTCGCGACGCACTTCTTCCCACGGGCTGGCCATGTGGCCGTGAAGCCTACAGCAACTCCAGCTAGACCTGCTGGCCCATGCGGTTCGCGCGTCGCCTCTTCTTCATTGGCCTGGGTCTGACGGTCATCGTCGCCGTCGGCAGCTACTGGTGGCAGTTCGCCGGGCTGGCGGGCGTGAAGGGCATCGCGCCGATTGGGCCTGCGTTCGAGCAGGCGAGCGCGCGCCTGAGCGTCTTCGAGCTGCCGACGTTGCTGTGGCTGTCGTCGAGCGACGTGATGGTGCAGCTGTTGTTGGC
>CAYWON010000083.1:0-13934 GCA_964459885.1 uncultured Archangium sp. | reverse complement strand
TCATGTACGCGCTCGCCTGCAAGGTGACGTTGGAGTCGGGCATCGTGAAGCTGACGAGCGGCGACCCGACGTGGAGAGATCTCACGGCGCTCACGTTTCACTGGTGGACGCAGCCGTTGCCCACGTGGACGAGCGTGTGGATCGCGCAGTTGCCGCTCGTGGTGCAGCAGGTCCTGTGCGCGCTCATGTTCGTGTTGGAGCTCGCGTTTCCCTTGATGGCCCTGGGGCCTCGGCCGCTCCGGCTGCTGTCGGCCGTGGGCATGTTGGCGCTGCAGGCCGCGCTCTTCGTCGCTGGCAACTACAGCTATTACAACGTGCTCACGTTCGTGCTGGCGCTGCCGTTGCTCGACGACGCGGCGCTGCGGCGCGTGTGGAAGCGGTTGCCCGAGCTGCCCTCCGTCGAGCCTTCGCGCGCGCGGTGGCCATGGCTGGTCGCGGCGCTCTATGTGGTGATCAGCGTCGGCATGTTCACGCGCGCCGACTGGGTGAACCCGCTGCGACGCTTCGAGGTCGTCAACGCGTACGGCGCGTTCGCGTACATGACGAAGAACCGCGCGGAGATCATCGTCGAGGGCAGCAACGACGGCAGCGAATGGCGCGCATACGAGTTCCCGTGGAAGCCGGGTGACGTCACGCGGCGGCCCACCTTCGTCGCGCCGTGGCAGCCGCGGCTGGATTGGCAGATGTGGTTCGCGTCGCTGGGGCAGTGCGGCGGCAACCCGTGGATTCTGTCGATGCAGCACAAGGTGCTGACGGGCGAGCCGTCGGTGCTGGCGCTGTTCGAGACGAACCCGTTCCCAGACGCGCCGCCGAAGTTCCTGCGCACGCGCAGCTTCGAGTACCGCTTCGCGCCGTTGGAAGAGAAGGGCGTGTGGTGGACGCGGACTGAGGTCGGGCCGTACTGCCCCGCGCTGACGCTCGATGACGGCGCTCGCCTGATGCGCGCTTTCTAGGTACGAGCCATCGCGTGACGTCGCACACGCGCATCTCAGGCTGGGGCCGCCAGTTCGTGGACTCGGAAGAGCTGCAGCCGGAGACGCTCGAGCACGCGCCGCCGGTGTTGTTTCGAGGCCTGGGGCGCAGCTACGGCGACTCGTCGCTCCCTGCGGCGTCGAGCCCCGTCGTCGTCAACACCACGCGCGCGAACCGCGTCGTCCACTTTGATCCAGCGACGGGCGTCTTGCGCGCTGAGTCGGGGCTGTCGCTCGCTGACTTGAACCGCACGTTCCTCCCTCGCGGCTGGTTCGTACCGGTCACGCCTGGCACGTCGCTCGTCACGCTGGGCGGCATGGTGGCGGCCGACGTGCACGGCAAGAACCACCACGTCGATGGCTGCTTCGGCTCGCACGTCACGCGGCTGAAGATGCGCGTCGCTGACGGCCGCGTCCTCGAGTGTGGCCCTGACGTCGAGCGTGAGCTGTTCCTCGCGACGGTCGCGGGCATGGGGCTCACCGGGCAGATCCTCGAGGTGGAGTTCGGGCTGCGTCGCATTCCCACGCCGTGGATCTGGCAGGAGAGCGAGCGCGTCGCCGACGTCGACGAGTACATCCACGCGCTGAAGGCCGCGGCGCGCGACTGGCCGATGACGGTGGGGTGGATCGATTGTCTGTCGACCGGCGCGTCGCTCGGGCGCGGCTACCTGATGAAGGGCCGTTGGGCGCAGGCCCACGAAGCGCCTGCGCAGTTTCCCCGCGAGCTGCCGCAGGTGCGGTTCCCGTTCACCGCGCCCGACTTCGCGCTGTCGCGGCCGGTGGTGAAGCTGTTCAACCAGGCCATCTACTCGGCGCACTTCCAGAAGAAGAAGGAAGGCCTCGTCGACCCGTATCGCTTTTTCTACCCGCTCGACCTCGTCAAGGACTGGAACCGCGCGTACGGCAAGCGCGGGCTGACGCAGTACCAGTGCGTGCTGCCTGACTCTGCGGGTACGGGCGCGGCGCGTCGCTTTCTCGAGACGCTCACCCGACGCGGCGGCGCCAGCTTCCTGTGCGTCATCAAGGACTGTGGCGCCGAGAGCCCCGCGTACTTGTCGTTCCCGCGGCCGGGCATTTCGATCGCGCTCGACCTCGCGGTGCGCGACGACACGCAGGCAACGATCGACGCGTTGAACGAGCACGTGTTGTCGGAAGGCGGCCGCATCTACCTCGCGAAAGATCAGTTCACGCGGCCCGAGCACTTCCGCGCGATGGAGACGCGCTTGCCTGCCTTCGAGGCGGTGCGCGCGAAGTGGGACCCTGAGAAGAAGTTCAAGAGCGCCCAGTCGGTGCGCCTGTTTGGAGACTGAAATGCGACGTGTGGCGATCCTCGGTGGCACCCGCGGCATGGGCCGCTCTCTGGCGCGCAAGTTCGTCGAGCGCGGCGACTGGTTGGTGCTGCTCGGCCGCGACGAAGAGGAGCTCAAGCGCAGCCAGGGTGATCTCGAGGCCCGCGGCGCGCCCGGCGTGCGCGTGGCCTGGGCGGTGTGCGACCTCGAGAAGCCCGAGACCTTTCGCCCGGCGCTCGAGTCGGCCGAGCAGTCGCTCGAGTCGCTCGACACCATCGTGGTGACGGCGGGCGCTTTCGCGACTCAAGAGAAGCTCGAGGCCGACCCGGCGCTGGCGCACAAGGTGCTGACGGTCGACTTCGCGAACACCGTGCTGTTCTGTGAGGAAGCGCGCAAGAAGCTGCTGCTGCGCGGCTCAGGCACGCTGTGCGTCTTCAGTTCGGTCGCGGGCGATCGCGCGCGCAAGCCGGTGGTGCTGTACGGCGCCGCGAAGGCGGGCCTCTCGGCCTACCTCGAAGGGCTCGACCACAAGTACCGCGCGCAGGGGCTGGTGACGGTGTGCGTGAAGCCGGGCTTCGTGAAGACGGCGATGACGGAGGGCCTCAAGCCGCCGCCGTTCGCTGGCGAGCCCGACGAAGTGGCCACCACGGTGCTGGAAGGCATCGATGCCGGCACGCCCGTCGTCTACGCGCCGCCCATCTGGCGCGCGGTGATGACGGCCATCAAGGCGATGCCGCGCTTCATGATGCGGCGGATCAAGTTCTAAAACGTCAGCGCAGGCGGCTCAGCACCGCGCGCACCGTCGAGCTGAAGCCCTCGGCGTCGGCCGCTGCTTCCAGTTGTCGCAAGCGCACCGTCTCGTCGAACGCTTCGAGGCGCCCAGCGTCGTTCAAGTCGTGCCACGCCGGGTGGCTGCGAATGGCGCCGTCGACGCCGCGCGCCCGATGCGCGCTGGTGACCTGCTCGAGGAGGAGTTGCTCTTCGGGCGTCATGAGAGCTCCAGGTCGAGGTTGATGCCGGCCTTCTCGAGGCACTCACGGAGGAACTTCCGCGCGCGGGTGAAGTTCTGCAGGAACGTGTTGAGCGACATGCCGAGCCGGCTCGCCAGCTCGGTGTCGTCGTGTTGACCGCCGGACTCCAGGCGTTGCTCCAGCACCGCGCCGGGTTGCTTCGGCAGCTTCGCGCGGCACTTCGCGAGGTGCGCGCGGAGGTGCGGGTCGGGCAGCGTCGGCGCCACCGTCACTTCGACGGCGCTCTCGCCTTCCACCACGGGCACGCCGCGGCGGCGGCACTCGCTCACCGCGACGTTGTGGGCCGTGCGCTGCGCGAACCTCAGCAGCGCGTTGGGCTTGCCGTCGTGCGTGAAGCGCGGCGCCACCTGCCAGATGCGCAGCAGCGTCTCTTGCAGCACCGCTTCGACGTCGACCGACGTGGCGAACCGGCGCAGCGACAGCCGCAGCGGGCGTTCGACAGACGACGACCAGCGCGCGAACGCGTGGGCGTCGCCGCTGGCCATCGCTGCGAGGAGCTGGAGCTCGTCGACCATCGCGCCTCTCTTACAGGACGATCTCGAGGGCCTCGGTGCCGTTCGACAGGTGCACCGTGGCGATCTCGCCCAGCCCGTCGACGAGCTCGCACACCAGGGTCAGCGTCACGGCGGCCTCGTAGGTGCCAGGCGCCGTCGTCAGCCCCTGCTGCACCGTCACGGTGACGAACCGGCCATCGCTCAGCTCCAGGCGCGCGGTGGCGCCGGGGGTCCACTGCAGCGTCGAGACCAGCTCGAGCTCCACCACGAGGCGCTTGCCGACGCGCTTCGCCTTACCCTTCAAGCGCCGCGGGATCGAAGCGGCGCGCGGGGCGACGGGCTTCTGAGGCTCCGGCGCCGAGGCCTTCGTGAAGCCGCGCACCAGCGACGACGCGAGATCGACGAGCGTGTCAGCGAGGCTCGGCGGCTTCGCGGGCTGGGCAGGCGCGGGCGGCGGCGGCGGTGCACCGGGCGCGTCGCGACGGGCCTCGTCCCGGTCGGCCTTCTCTTCCTTCAGCGGGCCACCGCCACCTTCGGCCTCCTGCGCTCGCACCGGCGCGAACGAGCCGGTCACGGCCTCGCGGCGCTTGCTCATCCGCCGCGCGGGCATCGGCTCCTCGGCTTCGTCTTCGAGGTCGGCGGGCACTGACAGCGACGCGCGACCGGCGGGCGCAGGGGCACCTTTCGACTTCACCAGGCGCTCGAGCGTGACGCCTTGCTGCATCGGCGCGGCGGCGGTGCGCAGCCCAAGCCCTTCCACCGACATGCCGTACGCGACCTCGTGCGGCATCGTCTCGGTGCGCTTCGGGGCGCGCGGGTCGACGGTCTCCTTCGCGCTGATGGCGACCCATGAGGTCATGCGCGTGGAGATCTGGAAGTCGATGCCGAGGCGCTCGAGCTTCGCGTCCAGCTCCGTCTTGTTAGCGCCGGTGGCGATGGCCAGCTCCCACTCTTCGGCGACCTCGCGGGCGAAGAGCGCGGTGACCGCGGGGCTGCCTTCACCGAAGCGCGTGGGCGCCACGGTCATCAGGCTCTCCACGTCGCCGTCGGCCGAGCGAGACCGCACGCGCAGCTCGCCGCCTTCAGCGCGCAGCTTGAGCGAGACCAGCGCGGGCGCGCCGCCGTAGAGATCGGGCACGCGCACCGGCGCGACCTGCACCAGCGCGCTGCCGGAGAGCTCGACGTCGGTGAGCAGCGGCGCGTGCGTGCGCGCGAGCAGCCGCTGCACGAACGGCTCGACGTCTTCGCCGATGCCGATCACCAGCTCGACGCCGCGGCCGGCCTGCGCCGCGGGCTTGGTGAGCGAGCGGTTCACGCCCGACCCGACGCCGACGGTGTGCACGCGGCAGCCGGCAGGCAGCCGCTGGCTGATGGCGCTCAGCACCTCATGCTCGAAGCCGATGAGGCCGTCGGTGATGAGGATGACCTGGCGCTGGCTCTCGGCGCGCAGCGGCTGCAGCGCTTCGAGGATGCCGGTGCGCATCTCGGTGCCGCCGCTGGCGCGCAGGCGGGCGAGCCAGGCCTGCGCGTCGCGACGGTTGGCGTCGGTGGCGGCCACGGCGCCGCGCTTCCACCGGCGGGCCGAGTTGGAGAACTCGATGAGCTCCAGCTGATCGCGCTCGGTCAACGAGTCGACGAGCGCGGCCGTCACGCGGCGGGCCTGATCGATCGGCGAGCCGGACATGGAGCCCGAGGTGTCGAGCAGCACGATGAGATCGCGCGCGACCGGCGTCATCTTCGCCTGCGCCGACGGCGGCACGATGGTGAGCAGGCCGTAGGCCGCGTCAGACGTCACGCCCGCGGCGGGGCGGCTCACGTCGAGCGACGTGCCCACCGTCAACCCGGCGACGGGCCAGCGCACGACGACGTCGCGGTCCAACGCCACACCGCGCTCGTCACCGAAGGTCACGTCGACGCGATCTCCGCTGCGACCCGAGTGCAGCGCGTGGCTCGGGCTGTGCGGCCGCGCGCCTTCGGCCATCGCGTCGCGGATCGACAGCGAGAGCGACAGCTTCAGCGGCAACGCCTCGTCAGCGACGTCGACCGAGACCTTCGCCGCGTCGGCCACGCGACCGGTGGCGCCGAGGTAGCGGGGCGCCACGACCGTGGGGAAGCGCCATTCCCAGGCGCCGTCGGGCAGCCACGTCAGCCGTTGATCGACCTGCACCTCGCACACCACCTGCGTGCGCGGCGGCACGTTGCCGACCTCCTGCGTGAAGAGGCTCGTGCGTTCCTGATCGAGGATCGCGGCGGTGCGACCCGTCAGCAGCGCCTCTTCGAAGCGCTCACGCGCGCGCTGCTTCGCGTCGACCTGACCGACGACCCGTTCATCGCCGATGCGGAACGCGAAGCCGCTCACCGCGCCGTCGGCCGGCAAGGGCAGCGAGTAGGTGACGCGCAGCGGCTCGTCGTGCGGGTTGCGGAAGGTCTGCTCGAGCGTGATGCGCACGAGGCCGCCTTTGGCGTCGGCGACCAACGACGCGCCGATGAGCGGCAACGCGCGGCCATCGGTGCTGACCAGACGGCCACCAGACGACTCGTACGACTCGGGAGACTGCGGGGGGCGGGCGGCGAATGACATGTGGTCCTTCCTTTCGTCGAGGGTTCGAAGCCCTCAACGCGACCACTTCGATTCTTGTGACAGGCTCAGGAATTCTTCGGCAATTCCGGGCGCTTGCAGACTTCTTTTTCGACCGCGAGCAGCCGCGCGTTGATGGTGTCGAGCATCGCGTCGAGCTTCACGTGCAGCTGCGTGACCTCGAGCCCTGCGCGGATGTTGGCTTCGTACTCGACGTCGCTGCGGATGCGTTCTTTGGCCGCCGAGCGGTTCTGGCTGATGAGCACCATGCACGAGAGGAAGATGGCCTCGAGCGAGACGATCATCGTCAGCAGGCCAAACGGGAAGGGATCGAACGAGTGCACGCCCGGCATGGCGTCGACGTTCAGCCCGATCCACACCGCGAACCAGACGGCGTGCACGATGAGAAAGCTGAAGCGGCCCGAGAAATCGGCGAGCACGTCGGCGATGCGCTCGATCATCGTCAGCCGCTCTTCGACGGCCTCGTTGGGCGAGAAGCGCGGGCGCACACCGAGCAGCTTGTCGGCCTCGCGCAGACGGCGGCCGATGACGGCCAGCACGTCCATCGCGGCGCCGGGGTGACGCGCGAAGAGCTGCTCGAGATCCTGCCGGTCGACGCGCAGCGCGCGCGTGGGCTTGAGCGCCTGGGCCGAAGCGCTGCGTGACTCGCCGTCGAGCAACGAGAGCTCGCCAAAGAAGTGACCCGCCGTCACCGTCTCGAACACGATGCGCGCGCCAGTCGTGTCTTCGATGAAGACCTCCACCTCGCCCGACGCCACGATGAAGATGGCGCCGCCGGGCTCGGTGCGGCGGAAGATGAGCTGACCGGGCTGGAACTCGACCTCATCGAGTTGGGAGGCCAGCAGCTCGCGCTCTTCATCATTGAAACGCTCGAAAAGAGGGACCGCGGCCAACAGCTGGGTATCGGCAGGCATTTTCGTGGCGCATCAAGCACCTCCACGCGTACCTAGACAATGGAATCGTGGGCGCACCGCTTGCAGTGGTGTGCGCGCAGTGATGGCCTCCGCTGGTGCAGGGTGGGTCATCGCGCGGCGGTGGGTGTCGGATGACCTGGAGGACTGACGATGGAACCGTTGGACTGGACCTCGCTGAGAGAAAATTGCGCAGGCGACGAGAGCCTCGTGAACGAGGTGCTCGAACTGTTCCGTCGCGAGGTCGATGGCCTGATGCGCGATGTGCGCGTGGCGGTCGAAGCGCGTGACGCGCTGGCCATCAAGCGGTCGGCGCATCGGCTGAAAGGTGCGCTGGTCAGCCTCGGCGCGCGGCCGTCGGTCGAAGCGGCGCGGCTGCTGGAATTGAGCGGCGCGACGCACGAGCTCGATGACGCCGACGTCGGCATGGCGCAGCTGGACTACGAGCTGCGGCGGTTGATCAAGGCCATCTCGCTTCCCTCAGCGGCGGCGTGATTCACGCAGCGAACTGACGCTCCACGAGGCGCCGGTAGAGGCCCTCGGCTCCGACGAGATCGTCGTGCGTGCCCGACTGCACGACGGCGCCGCCTTCCAGCACCACCACGCGGTGGGCGTCGCGCACCGTCGACAAGCGGTGGGCGATCACCAGCGTGGTGCGACCTTTCATCAGCCGCTCCACCGCTTCGCGCACCAGGTGTTCACTCTCGGCGTCGAGCGCGCTGGTGGCCTCGTCGAGAATCAAGACGCGCGGGTCTTTCAGCACGGCGCGCGCGATGGCCACGCGCTGCTTCTGGCCACCTGAGAGCTGCACGCCGCGCTCGCCCACGAGCGTCTGGTAGCCCTCGGGGAACGCGCTGATGAAGCCGTGCGCGTTGGCGGTCTTCGCCGCCGCTTCGACCTCGGCGTCGGTCGCGTCAGGCCGCCCGTAGCGGATGTTGTCGGCGAGCGACGTCGAGAAGAGCATCGGTTCCTGCGCGACCACACCGACCTGCCGCCGCAGCCACTCGGGGTCGAGCTCGCTGTAACCGACGCCGTCGAGCGTGAGCTGGCCGCGGCCCGGGTCGTAGAGGCGGTACACGAGCGACGCGATGGTCGACTTGCCAGCGCCCGAGGGGCCGACGACGGCGACCACCTCGCCCGGCTGCAGCGTGAGCGAGAAACGATCGAGCACCGCGCTGTCGGGGCGCGTGGGGTACGCGAACGACACGTCGCGGAAGCTGACCTCGCCACGGAGCGCGTCGATGGTGCGGCCACCTTCGAAGGGGATCTGCGGAGGCCGATGCAGCAGGTCGAACACCCGCTCCGCAGCACCGGCGGCGCGCTGCAAGTCGGTCCACAGCTCGGCCAGCGCCGAGAGGCCGAAGGCCATCTGCATCGTATAGAAGAGGAACGAGATGAGGCCGCCGGGCGTGAGCTCGTCGCCCGCCACCATTCGTGCGCCGTACCAGAAGACGAAGACCGCGGCGGCGAACACCGCGAAGAAGGCCACGCCGAAGAAGCCCGTCGCCAGGTTGATGCGCTTGAACGACAGCTGCAGCGATTCGTCGATGGCGCCGGCGTAGCGGTCGGCTTCACGCTTCTCGGCGGCGAAGCCACGCACGGTGCGGATGCCACCGAGCGACTCGACGGCGACGTCGCTCGCGCGGGCCAGCGCGTCCTGCGCGTCTTTCGACAGCTTGCGCACTTTGCGGCCGTAGAAGACCGCCGAGAGCGCCACCGGCGGCACCACCACCAGCATCATCAGCGTCAGCTTGGTTGAGGTGATGAACAACATGACGAGCGCGCCGAGCGCCACCATGAGGTTGCGCAACACCATGCTGACGTTGGCGGTCACCGTGGTCTGCAAGACCGACGCGTCTGACGACAGGCGGCTCGAGAGCTCGCCCGTCTTCTGCGTGTCGAAGAAGCCGATCTCCTGCTTGAGCAGCGAGGCGTAGAGGTCGGCGCGCAGCCGGCTGACGATGCGCTCGCCGGAGCGGCTGTAGAAGCGGAAGCGCAGCGCTGACGCAGCCGCGGTGATGGCGAAGATGACGATCAACACCAGCGCCATCTGGTCGACCTTCGCGAGATCGACGGCGCCAGCCTTCACGCCGATGAGCGACTCGTCGAAGAGCGACCCGGCGGCGCGGGGGAACGCCAGGTTGCCGACGCTGCTGATGAGCAGGAAGAAGGTGGCGATGCCCAGCGGCCAACGCTCGGGCCACGCCAGCGCGTACAGCCGCTTCAGCGTCAGGCCCATCGGCGGACGCTTCTCGTTCTTTGCTGCGGTCGTCGAAGCCACGCGCTTCCTTAATCACAGCTCCGCGCGCGCACACACGCCTTCACCGTTCTTCACGGCAGGGTGAAAAATCAGCGGGCCCGCAGACGCACGGCGGTAGCATCGCCGCCCATGCTGTCTCAGGAAGACTCGCTCCTCGGTCGCATCGCGCTCCACTACAAGCTGGTCACGCAGGAGACGCTGAACGCCGGCGCGCAGCGGCAGGGCGTGCTGAACAAGCCGCTCGGCGAGGTGCTCGTCGAGATGAAGGTGATCAGCGTCGACCAGCTCAAGTGGCTCCACGGCGCCATGCAGCAGTACCTCGCCAAGCAGTCGGGTCAGGCCGCACCGGCGCCCGCGCCGTCGGTGCCGAGACCTCAGGGCCATGTGGTGAACCTGCCGACGGCGCCGCAGCCCGCGCCGATTCAGTCGGCTCCGGCCGCGAAGCGTGGGCCCATCACGCTCAAAGAAGTGCTGGCCCGCGCGATGGACCAGCGCGCCAGCGACGTGCACCTGCACTCCGGTGGACCGCTGCTGATGCGCGTCGGCGGTGAGCTGCGTGAGACCAAGACGGGGCAGCTCACGCCCGACGACATCGAGCGGCTGATCAGCGAAGCGCTCTCGCCAGAAGAGATGACGAAGCTGAAGGACACGCTCGACTTCGACAGCGCCGTGGTGCTGCCGGGCGTGGGTCGCTTCCGCGCGTCGTTCTACAAGCAGCAGCGCGGCTTCGACGCGGTGTTCAGGCCCATTCCCGCCAAGCCGCCGACGCTCGCTGAGCTGGGGTTGCCGGCGGGCCTCTCGAAGCTGGCCGATTTTCACCAGGGCCTCGTGCTCTTCACCGGGCCCGCGGGCTCCGGCAAGTCGTCGACGTTGGCGGCCATCGTCAACATGCTCAACGAGTCGCGCAAAGATCACATCATCACCGTCGAAGACCCCATCGAGTACGTCTTCGAGAAGAAGCAGTGCGTGGTGAACCAGCGCCAGGCCGGCAAACACACCATGAGCTTCGCCAACGCCTTGCGCGCGGCGCTGCGTGAAGACCCCGACATCATCGTCATTGGCGAGCTCCGCGACCTCGAGACGATCCAGCTCGCCATCACCGCCGCTGAGACGGGTCACCTCGTGCTGGGCACGCTGCACACCAACAACGCCATCCGCACCATCAACCGGGTGCTCGACGTCTTCCCGCCCAAGCAGCAGTCGCAGATCCGCGCGATGGTGTCTGAGTCGTTGCGCGCCATCGTCTCGCAGCGGCTCATTCCCCACGCTGACGGGCAGCGGCGCGTACCAGCGCTCGAGGTGCTGTACGTGAAGCCGTCGGTCTCGAACCTGATCCGCGAAGAGAAGACCTTCCAGATCCGCTCGATCATGCAGACAGGGCGCGCCGACGGCATGGCGCTGCTCGACGACTCGATCGCGGAGTTGGTGAAGACAGGGCAGGTGACCAAGGAGGTCGCCCGCCGCTTCGCTGAAGACCCCAAGCGTTTCGCCTGAGAGTTCCCACGCCATGGCCAAGCTCGACGTCCTCTTCCGCTACCTGAAGGAACAAGGTGGCTCCGACCTCCACCTCGCGGCCGGCATGCCGCCGCACCTGCGCCAGCACGGCGTGGTCGCGCCCATTCCCGACTGGGACACGTTCACCGATGCCTCGCTGCGAGAGCATCTCCGCGAGCTCGCCAGCGACAAGCAGTGGGCCCACTACGAGTCGAACCTCGACCTCGACTTCGCTTACGCGCTGCCCGGCGTGGCCCGCTTCCGCGCGAACTATTTCAACCAGGAGCGCGGTGCGGGCGCGGTGTTCCGCATCATCCCCGAGCGCATTCGCACGCTCGAGGAGCTCAAGGCGCCGGCCGCGCTGACGCAGCTGGCCTCGTTGGAGCAGGGCCTGGTGCTGGTGACGGGCCCGACGGGCTCCGGCAAGTCGACGACGCTCGCGGCGATCATCGATCAGGTGAACACCAACTCGTCGCGCCACATCATCACCATCGAAGACCCCGTCGAGTTCGTGCACCAGAACAAGCGCTCGACGCTCTCGCAGCGTGAAGTGGGCGTCGACACCAAGGGGTTCTCGAGCGCGCTCCGCTCCGCCATCCGCCAGGACCCCGGCGTCATCCTCGTCGGCGAAATGCGCGACATGGAGACGATCTCGTTGGCCATCACCGCCGCCGAGATGGGCGTGCTGGTCTTCGGCACGCTGCACACCAACAGCGCGCCCAAGACCATCGACCGCGTCATCGACGCGTTCCCCACCGATCAGCAGCAGCAGGTGCGCACGATGCTTTCCGAGTCGTTGGCGGCGGTCGTCTCACAGCTGCTGCTGCGCACGCCTGATGGCCGTGGCCGCGTGGCGGTGCACGAGATCCTGCTCAAGACGCCGGGCCTGCCGAACGTGATCCGCGAAGGGAACACGCCGATGATCAACTCGATCATCCAGTCGGGCAAAGGGCAGGGCATGCAGTCGATGGACGACGCGTTGTTCAAGCTCGCGCAGGAAAAGAAGATCGACGCGGAAGACGCGTTTCACAAAGCGACCAACAAGGCGCGCTTCGAGCCGTTATTGGAAGGGCACGTATGATCACCACACTTCTGACCCTCGCCCTCGCAGGAGCCCCCATGAGCGTTCACGACTTCACGGTTGAGACCATCGACGGAAAGCAGCAGCCGCTGTCGGCCTACAAAGGCAAGGCGGTGCTCATCGTCAATACGGCCAGCGAGTGTGGCTACACGCCTCAGTACAAGGGCCTCGAGGCGCTGTACCAGCAGTACAAGGCGCGCGGCTTCGAGGTGCTGGCGTTCCCGTCGAATGACTTCGGCGGCCAGGAGCCCGGCAGCAACGGCGAGATCAAGAAGTTCTGCGAGCTCAAGTACAAGACGACCTTCCCGCTCTTCGCGAAGGTCGTGGTGAAGGGCGACGGCGCGCACCCGCTCTACAAGTACCTGCAGGCGCTGCCGAAGAACGGCGGCGAGGTGAAGTGGAACTTCAACAAGTTCCTCGTGAACCCGCAGGGCGAAGTGGTGGCGCACCTGGCGTCGGGCGCCGAGCCGACGAGCGACGAGGTCAAGAAGCAGGTCGAGGCGGTGCTGCCTTCGAAGTGAGCCACGCGCGCACGCGCGGCTCGACGCGGTTCCACGCCTGCACGCAGACCCACGTGCAGGCGATGAGCGCGACGACGAGCACCCAGAACAGTGGCCAGTCGGCCTGACCGCGGAAGAAGCGGGTGAAGACGCCGACCCAGCGTTGGTACAGCAGCATCTCGTGAAAGAAGTAGGCGCTGAGCGACGCGCCGCCGAACGCCGACAGCCACTTCGTCGCGCGCGTCGAGACGATGGCTGGCTTCCAGATCTCCAGCGCGCGGAACAACGCCACCAGCGACACCACGAGCGTCCACCTGCGGGCTGCGTCGCCCGGGCTCGTGGTCCAGAACGAGTGCGGTGGGTAGAGCGCTGCGACGTCGTGCGCGCGCCACCACAAGACAGCGCCCAGCGAACCGAGCAAGCCGAGCCACGCCCACAGCTCGCGTTCGCGTCGCATCGCGGCCACCGTCGCGCCGAAGCTGGCGCCGAGGAAGACGTAGCCCGCCCACGGCAGCAGCGGGAACCCGGCGCCCTTGTCGGCCGAGAGCACGCCGGGCTTGTTGTTGAGGAAGAGCTGCGCGACGCCCGTGGCCTGCTCACCGAACGGTGCGGCGGCGAAGAGCGCCAGCGCGGCCAGGAGCAAGGCCCAGCGGAGCCCCCGTGGCCGGCTCGCGAGCCCCACGAGCAGCGGCAGCACCAGCAGCAGCGACAACCCGATGCAGTGGAGGATGTCGATGCGCAGCAGCCACCACGGTTCTTTCCAGACAGGGAACCAGATGAAGTTGATGAGGCTGGCGACGGCGAGCACCTCGCCGATGCGGCGCAGCGATTTCCGCGCCTGTTCGTGGAGCTTGCCCTGCAGGCCAGCGCGCACCTGAACCAGCGCGAGCGCGAACCCCGCCGAGAAGACGAAGGCCGGCGCGACCAGCCCGTCGATGGCGTCGAGCCGCAAGAAGAACGGGCCCGACCGGAGCTCAGGTCGCAGGAGCACCACGCAGTGCGTCTGAATCATGACGAGCACCGCGACTCCACGGAGCCAGTCGAAGGCGTGAATGCGACCCATGCGCACAATGCTGCCGAAACCCGCGCGATGCGCTAGCACTCAGCGCCATGGCTTCGTCGAATCACGCGTCCAATCCCCAGCAGCTGCCTGTGCCGTTCAACGCGCGCCCCGATGGCGACATCACGCACCACCGCAACGAATGGACGAGCGGCACGCGTGGCGGCGGCTCGGTGCCGAAGGACCTCGCGTGGGGCTCGAACCCCAAGCAGATGCAGGAAGAGAACGGCTCGGGCGCGCTCAA
>CAYWON010000082.1:0-30025 GCA_964459885.1 uncultured Archangium sp. | reverse complement strand
GCCGCCGTCACGACCGCCGGAGCCACCGCGTGCACCGCCGCCGAAGCTGCGGCCACTCGACCGTTCCCCGCCGTCGCGATCGCCGGAAGCGCCACGCGCGCCACCATCACGCTCACCAAACTTGCGACCACCCGGCCGCGCGCTCGGGGTGCGACGTTCTCCGAAGCTGGCACCACGGCCAGGGCCGGGCGCGCTCGCCCGGCGCTCATCACTCGGCCGCGGCACGAACGGCTCGTCGTCGCCGCCCTCGCGCTCGGGCGCGTCATCACCATCATCCACCGGCTCAAAGCCCGGCGCGGCGTGGCCATGGCGGCGGCCCGGCAGGCTCAGCGGGGGCTCCGGCTGCAGGTCACCGTCAGCGGCCGCTTTCACGCGGCGGATCTCGTCGTTGCTGAGCGCCCGCAGCTCGCCGGGCCGCAGGCCCGTGACCGGCAGGCCCGCGTGCGCCGGGCGGTACAAACGCACCACCGGGTGGCCGATCGCCGCGCACAGCCGCTTCACGAGGTGCTGACGACCCTCCGTCACCACGATCTTCACCCATGTGTTGCGCTCGGCTTCGCGGAACAGGCGCGCCTCGACCGCGTGCGCCATGCCGTCTTCAAGGCGGACGCCGCCGACCAGCTTCTGCAGCGACGCGTCGTCGGGCACGCCCTTCACCTTCGCGAGGTACACGCGCGGCACCTGGTGGCTGGGGTGCATCAGCTTGTTCGCCAGCTCGCCGTCGTCGGTGAGCAGCAGCGCGCCTTCCGCGTCGTAGTCGAGGCGACCGACGGGGAACACGCGACCACCAGTGCCCTGCGCGTAGTCGCCGACGGTGGGCCGGCCTTCAGGGTCCGACAGCGTCGTGACCACTCCGGGCGGCTTGTAGAACAAGAAGTACTTCCGCTCGGGGTTCGGCGAGACCAGCTTGCCGTCGAGCAGCACGAGGTCCTTCGCGGCGTCGACGCGCGACCCGAGCTCGGTGACGACCTTCCCGTTCACCTTCACGCGGCCATCGACGATCAGCTCCTCGGCGTGACGGCGCGACGCCACTCCCGCGCGGGAGAGGAATTTCTGCAGGCGTTCCATGACTTCAGCTCTCGTTCTCGCCCGGCTCGGGCTCGGTGGGCGGGGCGACCGCCTCTTCGGTGATCGGCGCAGGTGCCGACGGTGCTTCAGGGTTCGCCACGGCCTCGCCTTCAGGCGTGGGCGGCGGCGGAGGGTTCAGGATCTTCGCAGCGGTCTTCGAGGTGACGTCGGCGTCCGCGATGGCGGTCTCCAGCTCGGCCAGTGCGGCCTCCGAGGCCTCGTCTTGTTGCGCGAGCTTCTCTTCGAAGCCCTTGTCGGTGAGCTCTTCGACGATGCCCGCGACGCCCTTGGGCGCCTCGCGCTCGACGATCTCCCGGCTCTCTTCGGTCAGCTCCTGGAACTCACGCAGCGTGGGCAGCGCGGCGAGGTCCTTGAGCGCGAAGAACTCGAGGAACTCCTTCGTGGTGCCGTACAAGATCGGCCGACCCACTTCTTCCTTCTTGCCGACGATCTTGATGAGCCGGCGGTCGAGCAGCGCCTTGAGCACCGCGCCCGAGTCCACGCCGCGCACGTCTTCGATCTCCGGGCGCGTCACCGGCTGCCGGTAGGCGATGAGGGCCAGCGTCTCGACGGCGGCGCGGGTCAGGCGCTGCGGCTTCACCTTCAAGAAGCGGCGCACGTACTCCGCTGACTCCGGCGCCGTGCGCAGCTGCCAGGCGCCGGCGACCTCGTGCAGCACGACGCCCGAGATGCCGTCACGGCGCTCGCCCTGCAGCTGCTCCAGCGCGGGGAGGAGCTTCTCGCGGTCGATGCCGGTGGCGTCGAAGAGCTGGTCGATCGTCAACGCCTGTGGCGCGACGAAGAGCACGCTCTCGATGACGTGGCGCACCTGGTTGTCAGACAGCTTGCGGCTGCGCGCGACGATCTTCTCGAACGGCGTCTCGCTCTCGGCCGCGTCGATGTCGGCCGGGTCGAGCTCTTCCACCTCGGGGTCGCCCGCGGGGCCGGCGGTGACGGCGGCCACCTCTTCTTCAGAGAACGGCGACGGCCCGCCAGAGCCTTCCAGCTCCTCGTCGGGTGGGCGCTTATTCGTACTCACGGTCCAGTTCCTCCGAAGGCGCGACGCCACCGTCCGTACCGAAGTCGGCCAGAGCGTCACCCTTCTCGCTGATCACGATGTCTTCTGAGTCTTCAGCCTGGAAGACGCGCAGCAGCTTCAGCTTGCACATCTCGAGCAGCGCCAGGAACGTGATGATCACGTCGCCACGCACGCGCGCGCCCTCGAACAGCATGAAGAAGTTCACCGCGTGGCCTTTGCCCTCGGCGCGCACCTTGTCGGCGATGCGGTACATGGCGAGCGACAGCGACAGGTGCTCGCGCGTCACCTCGTGCTGCTTCTTGGGCTCCAGCTCCTTGAGCACGCGGTCGAGCGCTTCGATCAGCTTGTAGATGCTGATCTCCTGCAGCCCCACCTCGTCGTCCTCGAGCGGCACTTCTTCCACCGCCACGCGGCGCGGAAAGACGTCGCGGTCGAGAATGTCGTTGCCCGCCAGCTGGTCGGCCGCGGCGCGGTACTTCTGGTACTCGAGCAGCCGGCGCACGAGCTCGGCGCGCGGGTCGAGCGACTCTTGCGGCGTTTCGATCGCGTCTTGCCCGGCAGGCACGTCTTCACGCGGCAACAACATGCGCGACTTGAGGTGCAGCAGCGTCGACGCCATCACCAGGAACTCGCCGGCGATGTCGAGGTTGATCTCGCGCATCTTGTCGAGATGCTCGAGGTACTTCTCGGTGATGAGCGCGATGGGGATGTCGAGGATGTCGACCTTGTGCTCGCGGATCAGGTGCAGCAGCAGGTCGAGTGGCCCCTCGAAGTTGGGCAAAGCGATCCGGAACGCGTCGCGAGGCGCGAGCACTTCCAGCAGCGCTTCATCCTGTGCAGGACTCCCGTCCTTCACGTCAGCCACGAGTACGCAAACCCCTCGCAAAGGCCGGTAAATCGGCCTCGGACGGTGTACCACGGGCTGTCAGTTTCCGCCGGTTTTCGACCGGCGAGAAAGCGCTACAGCTACAGCCCAACCGCTACACGGACCCGGTCGATCACCGGGGCTGCGTAGCCGCGCGCCTTGGTCGCGCCGTGCTTGAGCAGCCGCTCGAGCTCGCCGCGATCGTTCATCAACTCGGCGTAGCGCTTTCGGGCGGGGTCGAAGGTGCCGTGGAACGCCTCGAGCAGCGACTTCTTGAACGCGCCGTAGCCGTGCGTCTCGGGCGCGCCACCGGCTTCACGCCACTTCGCGTCGACGACGGCGAAGTCTTCGGGAGACATCGAGACCTTCAGCAGATCGTAGAGCGGCTGATCGACGACGGGCTTCGACGCGTCAGGCGTCGTGGAATCCGTCTTCACCGACTTCACCTGCTTCTCGAGCTCCTTGTCGGTGCCGAAGAGATCGATGGTGTTGGCGTAGCTCTTCGACATCTTCTTGCCGTCGCGGCCCGGCACCACGGCCGTCTCGTCGCGCGTGCGGCCCTGCGGCAGCTTGAAGATGCCGCCGGTGCCCTTCTGCGAGTCCCACTTCGGTGAGTACTGGCGGTTGAACTTGCCGGCCCAGTCGCGCGTGAGCTCGAGGTGCTGCCGTTGGTCCTTCCCCACCGGCACCACGTCGGAGTCGTAGAGCAGGATGTCGGCCGCCATCAGCACCGGGTACGCGAACAGCCCGAAGTCGGGCGACGCGCCGTTGGCCAGCTTGTCCTTGTAGCTGTGCGCGTTCTCGAGATCGGCCATGGGCACGATGGTGCCGAGGATCCAGTTGAGCTCGGGGATCTCGGGGATGTCGCTCTGACGAAAGAGCGCAGCGCGATCAGGGTCGACGCCGAGCGCGATGAAGGCCGCGGCCGTCTCGAAGGTCAGCTCGCGCGCCACCTTGCCGTCGCGCACCGAGTTGAGCGCGTGCAGGTTGGCGATGAAATAGAGCGCCTCGCCCTCGTCCTGCATGCGGACGAACTCGCGAATGGCGCCGTAGTAGTTGCCGATGTGGATTTTCCCCGACGACTGGACACCCGAAAGAATGCGCATGGCGTTCTTTCTGATCGTCTCGGCCGATCACTTCAACTGCTTTCGGCCCCGGCGCTGCACCTTCGCGCGCGGGTGCTTCTCTCCGTACATGCGGTGCAACCGCGTCTGATCGACGTGCGTGTAGATCTGCGTGGTCGCGAGATCGGCGTGGCCCAGCATGGCCTGCACCGCGCGCAGATCGGCGCCGCGCTCGACGAGGTGCGTGGCGAACGAGTGGCGGAGCTTGTGCGGCGAGATGGCCTTGGCGATGCCTACACCGCGCGCGTAGCGGCGCAGCAGCTTCCAGAAGCCCATGCGCGAGAAGCCCTTCCCGCGCGGCGTGACGAAGAGCGCCGTCGATTCACGGCCGTGCAGCACCGCGGGTCGCGCGTCGAGCCAGGCGCGCGTGGCTTCGATGGCGCGCTTGCCCAACGGCACCACGCGCTCTTTGCGGCCCTTGCCCATCGTCAGCACGAAGCCGTCGAGCAGGTTCACGTCGCCCACGCGCAGGCCGATGAGCTCGCTGACGCGCAGGCCCGTGGCGTAGAGCACTTCGATCATCGCGCGGTCGCGCACGCCGGCCAGCGTCTTGAGATCGGGGGCTTCGAGCAGCGCCTCGACCTCCTCGAGCGAGAGGAAGATGGGCAGCTTCTTCGCGTGTCGGGGCGTGTCGAGATCAGCCGTCGGATCTCCGGGGCTGAGCTTCTCGTCTTCGAGGAACCGGTGAAACCCGCGGATCGACGCGAGGTGCCGGGCGCGGCTGCGCGGCGACAGCCGCTTGCCCAGGAACGCGAGGTACTCGAGCACATCTTCGCGCGTGACGGCCTCGACCTGCACGCCGTCCTTGGCGAGCTTCTCGAGGTAGCCGCGGATGTCGATCGCGTAGGCGTCGACGGTCTTCGGAGCGAGGTTGCGCTCGGCGCGCAGGAAGGTGACGAAGTGATCGAGCAGCGCCGACTGCATCACGCGTCCATCACGAGGATGCCCTTCCCCTGGCGCAGCACCTCGATCTCATCGTCGATGAGCGAGACCACGGTGGAAGGCTCTTCGTGCTGCGTGCCGCCGTCGAGGATGAGGTCGAGCCGGTTGCCGAGCTCTTCCTTGATCTCGCGCGCGTCGATCAGAACGCGACCGTCCATGTCAGTCGCAGAAGTGGTGACGATGGGCCGACCCAGCTTGGCGGCGATGGCCAGCATCAGCGGCGCCTGCGGCACACGAATGCCGACCTGCTTCTGCTTGGTCTGCATCATGTCGGGCACCAGCTTCGTGGCCTCGAGCACGAACGTGAAAGGGCCCGGCGTCAGCTGCCGCATGGTGCGGTACGCAAAGTTGGACACCTTGGCGTAGCGCGCGACGTCAGAGAGATCGGGGCACAGGAAGGCCAGCGGCTTCTTCCGGTCGCGGTTCTTGATGCCGTAGAGGCGATCGATCGCCTTCTTCGAGAGCAGGTCGCACCCGATGCCGTAATACGTGTCGGTCGGGTACGCGATGAGGCCGCCGTCTTCGAGCACCTTCGCTGCGCGGTCGACGGTGCGCGGCTGCGGGTGGACGGGATCGACCTCGAGAATGGGGGCAGACGGCATAGGGGACCTTCGGCTGTAGCCGAACTCGTCACCGTTTGCAGGACTTCCACGCGGGCGTCATCGCCTGCTTCTCGCGATCCAACGTGTATTCGAGCACCTGGCAGCGGTCGCCGAGCAGGGTCGCGCTCACCTCGCCCGCCCAGTCGGCCTGCACGCGCAGCCGCGCCACGCCCTTCGCGTCGAACAGCACCGCCGACAAGCGCGGCCTGCACGCCTTTTCACCACCGGGCGCGACGTTCAGCACCGCGACCGACTTGCCGTTGGCCGCGTACCAGAAGGCGCCGTCCTGAGCGGTCGCCGGCGCGTCGCACCACTTCTTCGGCAGCGCCGTCAGCTCCAGCTTGAAGCCCTCGGCCAGCTTCGGCTCGGTGCAGTCTCGCCGCGCGTCGAACGTCGACGAGCCCAGGCTGCGCATCAGCTCGCCCAGCGTGCCCACGCGACCGAACAGCTTCTTCTCGACGCCGGGCGCGCGATCGAGCGACTGCTGCAGCTGCTCCAACGCCCGCGCGGTGCCGCTGAAGAAGCGCATCACGAAGATGGCCTGCGGCTCGCACCCTTCCCACGCGGGGAGCAGCACCTTGTCGTTGCCCGGCAGCCCGCCTGCGGGGACCTTTCCCACCACGCTGCCGTAGTGACCGAACGGCGCGGGAATCTCTCCCGGCAAGGTCGGTGCGGCGGCGATCACGAAGATGAGCGCGGTGCTGAGCATGCGATCGCTTCTACACCCGTCGCGCTGCGTGTCACGGCCACTCGAGGACGTACTGACAAGCCGCGCACGCGACGTCGAGCCGGTTCAGCGCCGTGGCCAGCGGGCGAATGGTGCACGTGACGCCGGGCTCCGCGGCGACGCGGGCCACTGTCTCGTCGTACTCGTCGGCCATCGCGAAGGCGCCGAAGAAGCGGCCGTCGGTGAACGACACGTCGTAGCCGCACGCCGTCTGCGCGCGGAACCGCACCGTGAACTCACCCAGCAGCTCCGACGCGCCCGGCTGACACGTCCGGTAGATGCGACCTGTCGCCGACTCGTCGAGCAGGTTGCAGCCGTCCATGTTGCAGATCGACGGGTTCGCTTCGCACGTCGTGCAGCCCTCGACGGTGGTGCAGGTGCGCGGCCCGTCGCAGTCGTACACGCAGCGGCCGTTGAAGCACGAGCGCGTCGGCAGTGACGTCGACCCGAGGCATGCACGCGGGGCGACCCGAGGGACGCAGTCGGCCGCGCGCGCACAAGGCTCACTGACGCCCGCATCGGCAGGTCCGGCGTCGCGCCCACCCGCGTCGCCCGCGCCGGTTTCGTCGACAGGCACCAGACACTGACACCCACCGATCGCCGCCAGCAGGCTCACCGCGGTGACAAAGCGCATGGCCTGAAGCTGAGCAGCCCGCTCATCGCGCGGACAAGGGCAGCAGCCCTTTCAGCCACGCCGCCGCGGCGTCCAACGCGCCCTTCTCTTTCGCGCCGAAGCCGTGCCCCGCGCCTTCGACACGCTGGAGCTGCAACGCGCGGTTCTCGGAGAGGATCGGCGAGAAGACCTTCAACGGGCCCAGCTCGTCGCGCGTGCCCTGGACGATCAACGTCGGGCACCTGAGCGCTGCGAGCGCTGCTTCATCGAGCGGCCTCGGCTTGCCCGGCGGTCGAAGCGGAAAGCCCAGGAGCACCACCGCTGCAAGGGGACGCTCCGCGGCGAGGCGCACGGCGAGGCGGCCTCCGAACGAGCGCCCTACGAGCACCAGCGGGCCGCGCACCTGGCCCACCGCGTCACGCAACCACGCCACGTGCTCCATCAGCGCTGGGGACAGCTTCAGCCGCGGCGGCGCGAGGCGCACCACGTCGAAGTCGACCAGACGTTTCTCGAGCTTCAGCAACATCGGCTGCTCAGCCGAGCCGTTGAACCCCGGCAGCAACACCGCGGTGGGCCGCGTCACGGGCGTCGCGACTGCATCAACCGTGGCAGCGCGCCCGGCTTCGCGCCGGCGAACGAGAAGAGCATCCGCTCGCGGAACACCTTCAGGTTGTCCCAGCCCAGCTCGAGATGACCGTGCGCCACCGGGTCGCGCACCGTCTCTTTCGCCCAGGTGACGAACTCCGCGAAGGCCGACCAGAACGCGTCGTCGACGGCGAACTGCTCCGAGAGGAACCGCGCGAAGACCTGCAGATAGCGCTCGCCACGCCGCTCGATCACGCGCGTGACCTCGCCCATCGACGGCGGCCGGGCCTCGAAGTCAGCGTCGAACGCCTCGAAGAAGCGATCGAAGTACTCGACGCGCGACCCACGCTGCTCGCGCACGCCGTCCGCAAGAAACCGCGCGCGCAAGCCCTGTGCGTCGAGCCACGCGCCGAACGGCTGCACCACCAGCTCGATGAGGCTGCGCTCGAACGCTCCAGAGAACAGCACCGACACCGCCGCGGCAGGCAGCTCCATGTACAGCGCCTGTTGGTACGTGCGCTCCGCGACGCGCAGCATGTTCCACAGCCGTTCCGGGCACGCCGCGTCGCCAAACGCGGCCTTGAGGCTGTCGTCGGCCTTGGCGTCGACGTCGCGCTCGCGCGCTTCCAGCTCGGCGCGCACCCGCGACGGGGTCTCGTTCTGCACCTGCGCTGTCACGGCCTGCGCCGTGGCGCGCTCACCTTCGAGCCGCTTCACCTCGCGGCGGAGACGATCGACCTCGTTCTCGCGCAGTAGGTAGCGGCGCCGCATGGCGTCGGCCTCGGTTTTCGCGGCGGTGACACGCTCCTCTGCCGAGGTCTCCACCACCTGCCGCCACTGCAAGCGTTTCTCGGCCAGTTCCAGACCACGCTTCGCCTCTGGCTCGCCGGCGTCCAGCGAGAGGGCCGCTCGGAAAGAGGTCTGCGCGCCTTCGAAGTCACCTTCGTCGAGCGACAACAGCCCGCGATCGACGTTGGGCCGCGCGCCCACGTGCGGCAACGAAGCTTCCGGCAGCGCCAGCGCGGCAGTCAGCATGGCCCGCGCTTCGTCACGCCGTCCCAGCAGGCGCAGCGCGCGACCGCGCGTCGACAGCAGCTCGAAGCGCCACGCTGACTCGTCGAGCGGCCTGGCGATGGGCTCGGCCCGCGCGAGCGCGTCGAGGGCCCGCTGCGGCTCACCGCGCAGGTTGAAGAGCTCCGCGAAGAGCAGCAGGTCCTCGGCCGTCGCCTGCCCTTCGCGTCGACCGATGGCTTCGTCGGCGGCGGCGCGTTGACCGGCGAGCTCCGCGGCCAGCGCGAGGTGCGCCAGCTGATGCGGGCCGAGGTAGCCGGCCGCGTCGGCTTCACGCCACAGCGCGAGGGCTGCGGTCGCTTCGCCGCGCAGTACCAGCAGCGACGCGCGCAGCGTGCGCGACGCCCAGTACAACATCGGCACACCCTGCGCCGACGCCTCGACCGAGAGCGCCAGTTTTTCGGCCTCGGCGTAGCGGCCGCGACGCATCTTGGTGACGGCCAGCACGTGACGGGCGTCGTCGCCACCGCCCACCAGCAGCGCGCGCGTCAGCTGGGCCTCTGCGTCTTCAGCGCGCCCCAGCGCCAGCAGCGCGGCGGCGTAGGTCGTCAGCACCTGCGAGTCGCGCGGCAGCTTCTGGCGCGCCCGCAACAGGTGCTCCGCGGCGCCCGCAGCGTCGTCGCGATCGAGCAACACCGCGCCCACACGGCTCTCGAGCAGCGCGTCGCCGGGGTGCTTCGCGAGGCCACGCTTGAAGGTCGCCAACGCCTCGTCGCCGCGCCCCTGCTGCCGCTGCGCTTCGCCCAGCATCACGTAGCCGTGCGCGACGTCGACACCAGCGGCCATGGCCGGCGCGACGAGCGCCTCGACCTCCGCCCACTCGCCGCGATCGACGTGGAGCGCCGCCTGTTCGAGTTGAGCGAGCGCGCGTCGCTTGTTCAGCCCAGCCACGGCACGAAACCCTAGGACCGCTTCTTGAAGAAGTCGCGGGTGACGATGTCGACCGGAGGCGCCACCGGCGGCGAGCTCGGCGACGACACCACGGTGTCCACCGGCTGACCCGAGAGCGCCGCGAGCAGCTCGTCACGCGTCTTGAGCCGCGAGGCGGCAGCGCCCAGGCGCTCTCGCGCCAGCACCGTCAGCTCCCGCAAGGTGCGCTGCTTGAGATCGTCCACGCGGGCGCACTTCTCACTGAGTGGCGGGCGGGTCAACGTGGCAACATGCGCGCAGCTGTGAGCGAGCTGCCGCGACTGCTTCTCTGTGTCTTCGACGTGGTGCCAGCGCCCACCGCGCTGTCTCGTCGCGTCACCGAGTATCTCAAGGGCCTGTCTGATCGCTTCCAGGTCGTCGTCTTGACGGTGAAGACGCCCGACCACCCGCACATCGAGCGCTACCAGGGCGCGCGGCTGCTGCGCGTGCCGGTCGGCTCCGGCGATCTCGCGGCGCGCGTGCAGGCCTTCGATCGCGCCGTGCGCCGCCAGCTCGAGAGTGAAGAGTACGTGATGGTGCACAGCTTCGACCCCTTCGGTGGGTACGCGCTGTGCGAGCGCCGCAGCGAGCTCGGGTACAAGGTCGTCTACGACGCGTGCTCGCTGCCGTCGGTCGACTTCCCGTTCCTGTATTCCGAAGAAGAAGCCAACCGCCGCTTCATCGCGCGCGTGCGCCGTCAGGAGCTGTTCTGCCTGATGAACGCAGACGAGGTCATCGTCGCCAACGACGTCACGCGTGAGTTCGTCAGCAGCCTCGGCGTCGATCGCGAGCAGGTGCACGTGCTGCCGGCGCCGGTCGATCTCGCGCCCTACACGCCCGAGGTGATGGGCCTCCCCGACGCCACGCCGATGAAGCTGCTGCACCTCGGCCACCAGGGCGACGCGCAGGATCTCCCCACGTTGATGGAGGCCATGCAGCTCGCGCTGCAGACTGTCGACGTGCGACTGACCGTCGTGGGCCCGAAGCACGAAGCCCACCAGGCGCGTCTCGAAGAGCAGATCGCCGCGCTCAAGCTGACGGGCAAGGTCGAGTTCCAGCCGCCCGTGGCCCACGACGATCTGCACAAGGTGCTGGCCACCTGCGACGTGGGTCTGCTGACGCTGTCCGACGTCGAGCGCAACAGCCGCGTGGGTTCGCCGCTCGCCCGCCTCGGTGAGTACCTCGCCGCCGGCCGCCCGGTGATCGCCGCTGACGTGCCCGCCGCCCGCGCGGTGCTGCCCGACGACGGCGTGGTGCTGTACCGGTCTCAAGACGCGGTCTCGCTCGCCGACGCCATCGTCTCGCTCGCCACCGAGCCCACGCGCCGCGTGAAGCTGGGCGCTGCGGCGCGCGCTGCTTCCATCGATCGCGACGCGGCGAAGATCCGTGCCGATCTCGTGGCCATCTACGTCGCGCTCAGCGGCACCGGCGTGCGCGCGGTCGGCGACGCCGACACCACCACGCCCGACGAGGTCACCCAGCTGGGCGCGGCGGTCTCGGCCGAAGAAGACACGCAGCGCCGCAAGTCACGCACGAAGCAGCGCGAGTCGCCGTCGGGCACCAACAAGGTGCGCACCGACCCCAACATCGTCGCCGACGAGACCTCGCCCGAGGTATCGAACGGCCCACGCGCCGCGGTGATGGGGACGCCCCTGCGCGACGACGAGCCGCCAGTGGTGTTGGGAGAAGAGGTACAGGCGCTGGCCGCCGAGTTCGCGCACGTCACCACCGAGCCCAACGCGATCCGTCCCACGGAGCCGCCCGTCGTCATGGGCTCGCCGATTCGCGTCGCCGAAGCGCTGACGCCCCGGCCGCTGCCCGCGCCTTCAGAGCCGACGCCGCTGCCCACACCCGCGGCCGCCGAGCGCCCCGACGAGCTCGTCGCGCTGACGCCTCCGCCGGCTGAGCCGGTCGCCGTCGAAGACGAGCCCCTGTCCTTTGAAGGGACCACCCGCGGCCCGCGCTTCGAGCCCGCCGGCCCGGAGCGCACGCTGCAGGGCGCCCGCTTCAGCCCACAACCGCTGGAGCGCCAGTCGTCGCCGGGGCCCGAGAAGCCCAGCCCACCCGTGCCGCCGCTGGCCCCCGAACGCGCGGCGCCGCCCGTGCTCACGCGGACGCCCGACCCCGTCGCGCCGACGCCGTTGCCTTACGTCTCGGAGCAGCCCAGCCCGCCGGTGCCGGCGCACGACGCCCTGCGAGCGTCCCCCGCGCCGACGCGGACGCCCGACGCCGTCGGCCCGCCCGTGCTGGATCACGTGCCGCTCGGCGTCGCCGAAGAAGACGACGCGCCGTTCGCCGACGACGCCGATCTCGCCCCGGTGCAGGCGACGCCCGCGCGCGGCCTCCCCACGGCGCCCGCCGAGCCCGACGCGCCCTTCGCTGACGACGCTGATCTCGCGCCCATCAAGGAAGGCGTCGCCGAAGACGAAGCGCCCTTCGTCGACGACAGCGAGCTCTCACCCGTCACCGGCCTGACGCCGACCCGCGGCCTGCCCGCCGCCGCGCCGAGGCCGCCGCCGTTGGCGATCCCTCCGTTGATGACGCCGGTGCCGCAGCCTCAGCCGCCGCCGCTGCGCACCACCTCGGGCCTCTTCGCGCCGGTGCCTTCGTCGCCCTCACGCGCTGAAGGCTTCGTGCCGCTGCTGACGCCGCCGGGCGCGCTGCCGCCGCCGGTGCAACCGCCGCCGCTGCCGCGCAGCACGTCTGGCATCTTCCCCGTCGTGGCCTCGAGCCCGTCGGCGACCGGCCTCTTCCCCGAGCCGCCGCGCGTGCCAGCGCCCGCGAAGCCCGCAGTCGTCGCCAGGCCCGCGCCACCCATCGCCGAAGCGCTGGCCGACGCGCCAGAAGAGCCGCTGGGTATGGCCGCCGAAGAAGCGGTGATGACCGTCGACACCGACTCTGCGCCGCCGGCGTCGTCGATCGACCCGTGGCTCGCGCAGCTGGTGTTCGGCTACTGCCCGCCAGCGTCCGGCTTCTTCGAGCGTCACGCGCCGCCGACCACCATGCCCGGTCGCGACACCTGACGGGAACTCACGCGATCATCGCGGTTTACCGGCCTCAAACGGCGTAGCAGACTGCGCGCCGTGCAGCGCCGCGCCCTCATTGTCGAAAGCCAGAACGACTTCGCCCTGACGCTTGCGTCGGTGCTCAAGGAGTCGGGGTTTCAGACCAGCCTGGCCGCCAGCTCTTCAGACGCTCAACGCGAGCTTGAAAAGCGGCGGCCCGATCTCGTCGTCTTGAGGGCCGAGCTGCCCGATCAAAGCGGCTTCGTGCTCTGTGGCGCGATCCGCAAAGGGCGCTTCGGGCCCAACCTGCCCGTCATTCTTCTCTCGTCTGACTCACCCGCCGAAGCGTTGGTGCAGCACTCGCAAGGCCCCAACGCCGCCCACGGCTACATTCCCTTCCCTTTCGACCTCGGGGAGCTCGTTCGCTTGGCTCAGCAGATCATTCCGCCCGGTTCTCCCAGCGCTTCCCTCGACGAGATGGACGGTGAGTTGGACGCCGCTCTCACCAGCGGCCCCGCCCCTGATTCCGCGCCCGCCGGCCCGCCGCCGCTCAAGACCGGTGGCCCGCCGCGCCTGCCGCGCCGTGAGCGCCGCAGCGCCCTGACCGACGAAGACAAGTCGTTCCTCGAGCGCGCGTTCGGGTCGATCGCCGATCGCAAGACCGAGCTGCTCGCCGAGTCGCGCGAGGTGCGCCGCCCGCAGCGCCGCGACGCCATGGGCACGCCCGAGGCGAAGATCCAGATCCTCCGTGACGAGCTCAAGTCCCGCGAGGCGCAGATCGCGCGCATCTCCGAGATCTGGAGCGTGCGCGAGCGTGAGCTGCTCTCGGTTGAAGATCGCCTCAACGAGAAGGACGTCGAGATCCAGGGCCTGAAGATCCAGGGCGACGACCTCACCCGCCGCCTCAACGACTCGCAGAACACGCTCGTCGAGAAAGAGCGCGAGCACGGCCGTCAGGTCGAAGACCTCCTGCTGCAGAAGTTCATCGGTGAAAAAGAGGTCATCGAGGTCGTCTCGGCGAAGGAGAAGGAAGTCAACGTCCTCCGCCGCGAGAAGACCAACCTCGAAGACGAGATCTCGCGCCGCCAGCAGGAGCTGGAGCAGGCCCGCAAGGAATACGAGCAGCTGGAGAAGGAGTACCAGCTCGCCACGCTCGAGTTCGAGGTGAAGGAGAAGCAGCTGACCGAGACCGTGCAGTCGCGCGACGGCTCGCTGGCGCAGCTCAACCAGGAATACGAGCAGCACCGCGCGGAGCACGACACCGTGGTGTCGGAGCGCGACGCGAAGTACGCCGACTACGAAGGTCAGATCGCCGCGCTGACCGAGACCCTGCAGAAGACCCAGCAGGAGCGCGACGCCTCGGTGATGGACCTCGAGAGCAAGCTGCGGCTCTCGGAGGAGCACGCTGAGCGGAGCGACCAGGAAGTAGACCGCCTCAACGCCGAGCTGTCGGACACCCGCGCGCGCGGCGCCGAGAAGGTCGGCGAGCTCGAAGGCGACATCGCAGGCCTCAAGCAGAACCTCGACCTCCTCGCGCAGGAGAAGCTGGGCGCCGAGCAGGCGTTGCAGGAGCAGCTCGAGGCACGCGACGGGCGCATCGCGCAGCTCGAAGGTGAGCTGGCCGAGACCGTCGAGCGGAAGGACCGCGAAGAGGCCGAGTTGCAGGCCGACATCCAGAACAAGCTGGAGCGCATCGGCGAGCTGGAAGGCGAGGTCGAGGCCGCCAAGGCCGCCTTGGCCGATCGCGAAGCGGAGCTGACCGGTGAGGTCGGCGAGCTCGGTTCGCAGGTCAGCGAGCTGACGCAGCTGAGCCAACAGCAGGCGCAGACCATCGCGCAGCACGAGGCCACGCTGGCCGAGCGCCAGGGGCAGATCGACGCGCTCCACGCCGACGTCAGCGACAAGAGCGCCCGCATCGCCGATTTCGAAGCGCGGCTCTCGACGGCGCAAGAGACCATCGCCGAGCGCGACGGAGAGATCGGCGCGCTCAAGCAGACCGTCGACGAGCGCAACGGCGAGATCGCCGGCCTGCAGCAGGACGTCTCGCAGCGCGACGACAACATCGCGCGCCTGACGATGAGCCTGGAAGAGACGCAGAAGGCGCTCTTGCAGACGCAGGACCAGCTCAACGGCACGCAGGACGATCTCGAGACGCGCACCCAGGAACTCGCGTCGGTCAACGACGTGCTGGCCCGCACGCAGCAGGAGCTGCTGGGCGTTCGCGGCGAGCGCGATCAACGCAACGCCGAGGTGAGCGCGGCGCGCAACGAGATCGAGCGCGTCACCGGCCTCTACCGCCAGACCGAGGCCGCCAAGGCGCAGCTCGAAGAGCAGCTCTCAGGTGAGATCGGCGAGCTCAAGACGCGCCTGTCTGAAGCGCAGGGCAACTACGAGGCCGAGGCGCAGGCGCACCAGCAGCTGCAGGAGCAGACCACCGCGCAGCTCAACCAGCTCACGCAGCAGGGTCAGCAGCTCGCGGCCCAGCTGCAGGCCACGCAGGTCGACCTCGCCGCCCGCAGCGCCAACCTCGACGACGCGCTCAAGTCGCTCGACATCGAGAAGCGCGCACACGCCGACACCACGCAGCACTACGAGGGCCGCGTCGCCACGCTCGAAGGCGAGCTGGCGCAGAGCCGCGGCCAGGCTGAGGACCTGGGCGAGCAGCTGCAGGCCACCAAGCAGGAGCTCGGCGCCCGCGTCGCCGACCTCACGCAGCTCAACGCCAAGCTGGCGCACGCCGAAGACACGCGGCAGCACCTCGAAGATCGCATCGCCACCACGACTGAAGAGTCGGGCCGCCGCGAAGAGCTGCTGCAGAACGACCTGGCCAGCAAGTCGAAGGAGCTGGCCGACACGCTGCGCAAGCTGACCACGCTGCAGCAGGAAAAGACGCGCCAGGTCGACGCGTTGACCCGCGACGTGACGGCGAAGACCGAGGCGGCCAAGCAGCTGGAGCTCAAGCTCAAGGCGCTCTTCGACGAGTCGAAGAAGAAGACCGACGAGCTGACGCACCGCGTGCAGAGCACGCAGCACGAGCTCGACGGCGCCAACAAGCAGCTCGCGCAGCGCACCGCCGAGCTGCAGAAGTCGCAGGAGGCCGCGCAGGCGCTGGCTGGCGAGCGCGATCAGGTGCGCACGCAGATGCAGACCACCGTGCAGCAGGCCAACGCGCGCATTCAGGAAGCCAACTCGGCCATCGCGCAGGAGAAGGCCGCCGGGAAGAAGACGACCGACGAGCTCGCGCAGAAGGCGCAGCGCGCCGAGGCCCGCGTCGCGCAGGTGCAGCAGGAAATGACGTCGAAGCTGGGCGAGATGGAGACGCGCCTCAAGGACGCGCAGGCCCAGCTGGCGCAGCGCCAGCGTCAGTTGCAGGAGCTGCAGCAGGCCGCGGAGGGCGCCAACGCTGCCCGCGTGCGCGGCGAGAAGGAGCTGCAGGCGAAGGTGACCGCCGCCGAGACGCGCGCCAACGAAGCGGCTACCAAGCTGGCGGCCACCGCGCAGGAGCGCAAGCAGCTCGACGCCAAGCACCTCAAGGACCTCGAGGATCTCGCCGCCAAGCAGAAGGCCGAGACCGAGCGCCGCGAGCAGGTGAAGGCGCAGGAAGTGAAGCGCCTGCAGGAGGCCGTGCAGGAGAAGAGCAAGCAGCTCAAGGTCGTCGAGCTGGAGCTCGCCCGCTACAAGAACAAGCCCGCTGGTGCCACCGCCCCGGCCGCGCGCCCCGCGTCGTCGCCGTCACGCGCGCCGGCGTCGAGCATCGCCAACTCGTTCATCGGCGAAGATGAAGAGCCGGCCACCAGCGTCAACGCCATCCCCGCGGCGGCCAAGACGAACACCGCGCCGGCCCACAAGCCGCCCGCGCCGCCCGCCAAGGCGCCGTCCATCACCGCCGCCGCGCCGCAGAAGCGTCAGGAGCGGGAGGACCGCACCGTGGTGATGCCCGCCAACTCGTCGCTGCCGCCGGCGCAGGGTGACGACGACGTCGACTTCACGTCGATCGTCGACAACCTCGGCGAGTCGTAAGCCCCCTGCCGCAGGGTCGCACTTTTCGGTATACGGGCCGCTCCCTTCGGCTGTCGGAGCTGCCTCCATGCGCGTCGTTCCTCTTCTCCTGATCCTCTGCGCGGTCGCTGCGTGCGATCGCGTCGTCGTCAAGCCGGTGGTCGACGCCGGGCCCGTCTGCGCCGAGGGAGAGAACCTGGTTCAGGGCGCGTGCCGCTTCGTGTGCAACCGCGACGGCGAGTGCCCGACGGGGCAGCGCTGCAACCTGCTGCTGGGCAGCTGCGAGCCCCGCGTCGACGTGCCTGATTCGGGGACGCCGCCCATTCCGTGCACGCGCGGCGCCGTGCGGTGCTCGGTCGACAACCTCGCGCTGCAGACGTGCTCGGACGAAGGCGTGTTCGAGACCAGCGAGATCTGCACGACGCCCGACGGCTATTGCGAGAACGAACGCTGCCTCGCGTGCCGCCCCGGCGCGCGTCGCTGTGTTGGCGCCGGCACCGAGATCTGCGCCGACGACGGCAGCGCCTGGCGCGCCGTGACGTGCGCGGCCAACGCCACGTGCGTCGCCGGTGAGTGCGTGGAGTGCACCATCGGTCAGCGCCGCTGCAGCGCCAGCGGCACCACGCTGGAAGAGTGCCAGCGCCTGCCGCGCGAAGATCTGTCGGCGGGCTACGTGCCGGCGGGCGACAACTTCGACGGCACCTGTGTGACCCAGGTCTGTGAGAGCGGCGCCAACGGCCCGCAGTGCCGCACGCCCGCGTGTCTGCCCGGCGCGACGCGCTGCCAGTCGGCCAGCACGCAGGAGGTCTGCTCGGCGACGGGTGCGTGGACGTCGTCGGTCTGCACCAGCCAGCCGGGCCTTGGCCCCACGGCCGAGTGCCTCAACGGCGCGTGCGTCGACGAGTGCGCAGAGGCGCTCGCGGCGCGCAGCTACTTCGGGTGCGAGTACTGGTCGACGGTGCCGGACAACTCGGTCGACGCGATCTTCAAGGGCCTGCGCGGCACGGGCGGCGTCGGCGTCGCTGATTCAGACTTCGTGTTCGTCGTCACCAACCAGTCGATCGCCCCGGCGACGGTCGAGGTCTGGCGCCACAACGGCACCGCGGCGTCGGTGCTCAAGACCGTGACGGTCCCGGGCAGGAACGATCCCGCCACCAAGGGCCTCGTGAAGATCCCCGTGCCCTGGCGCTCGATCACGCCCCACACCGCCGCGGTCGGCGCGTCGGACACCGGGCGTGCGCGCATCGCCTACCGCATCACCTCGACGAAGCCGGTCACCGTGTACCAGTTCAACCCGATCGACGCGGTCAAGGTCACGGCCAAGGCCTGCAGCTCGGTCGCCGCGACGGACTGCAGCTGCAACGAGAGCGCTGACTTCAACTGCACGCTGTCCATCCTCGGGTCGTGCGTCAGCTGTGAGTCGGCGGGCGCGTGTCGCGCCACCAGCAACGGCAACCGCTGCGGCTACGGCAGCTACAGCAACGACGCGTCGCTGCTCCTGCCGGCGCACATCCTCGGGAACTCGTACATGGCGCTGACGCCGGGCCACACGCACCTGCACCTCACGGGCAGCAGCGGCGGTGAGTTCCCCAACTCATCGACGTACTCCGTGGTCGCGACGCAGGACAACACGGCGGTCACGGTGAAGTCGTCGGCCGTGACGCGCGCTTCCAGCACCGGCACCGCCGTCACCGCCATGGCCGTCGGCGAGACGCGCGTGTTCACGCTGCAGAGCTACGAGGTGCTGCAGGTCGCGTCGGCGACCGCCGGCACCGACGTGCAGTGCATCACCGCCGGCGGCGACTCGAAGTGCCGCAAGAGCAACGACCTCACCGGCACCGTCGTCACCACCGACAAGCCGGTCGCGGTCTTCGCGTCGAACCCCTGCATCAACGTGCCCTTCGATCGCTCGGCCTGCGACCACGTCGAAGAGCAGGTGCTGCCCTTTTCGACGTGGGGCAAGAACTTCGTCGCGCTGCCAAGCCACCCGCTGCGCCTCAACAACAACATGTTCGCCACCAACCCGCCGCCGGATCACTTCAAGATCGTGGCGGGCGTGACGGCGACGCTGACGCTGACCCCGCCGCCGGCCGCCGCCGACGTCTTGCAGCCGTTCAACTGCACATCGGGCGCGCTGCAGACGAACAACTGCGTGCTGGCCGGTGGCTCGTACGTCGAGTTCAAGTCGCGCCGCGCTTTCACCATCTCGGCCAACAACCCGATCTCCGTCGCCCAGTTCTTCCCGGGCCAGGGCCCGGCGACCGGCGCGCAGACCGACCCCCAGCAGGGCGACCCGTCGATGGTCTTCCTACCGCCCACCGAGCAATGGCGCGCGCGCTACACGGTGCTGGCGTCGACGGGCTACAAAGACAACTACCTCGGCCTGTCGATCGACGGCTCCAAGGTGCAGTCGGTGCGCGTCGACGGCCTCACCGTCACGGGCTTCACCGCCATCAGCGGCTCGCCGTACCTCGTCGTCAACCACCCCGTGACGACCGGAACGCACACCGTCGAGGTGATCGCGCAGCCGAACCAGATGGTCGTGCCCGGCGCCGGCGTCACGGTGCACGGCTACGACGCGTATGTGAGCTACGGCTACATCGGCGGGCTCGATCTCACGACGATCGTCACTGGCGTGAACCCGGGCGGGTAAGGCCGTTTCTTCGCGCAGCCTCTCGCAGTAGAGGGGCTGTTCATGAAGGCACTCCAGACGACGGTCGTTTCCATCGCGGTGGCGCTGGTGTTCAGCGGCTGCCAGCCCACGGTGTGTGAGCGCTCGGCTACCGCCGACTCGAAGAGCTCGGCGTGCGGCATCGACCCGCTCCTCGGCGGCGCGTGCACCAACAACATCAAGAGCTGCTCTGACGCCGACCAGAAGATCCTCGGCGACGTGGTGGCCTGCGCCGAGAAGCTGCCCGACTGCAGCCCCCTCTCGAAGGACGCGTGGTTGCTGCAGCAGGCGACCTGCACCGGCGCGCTGTCGACCCTGTCCGAGGCGTGCTCGCAGGCCTTCTTCATGGGCATGGTGCCGGGCGTCGACGCGGGCGTCCCCGACTCGGGCGTCACCCCGATGACCGACGGCGGCCAGGGCGTCGACCTCTACGCCGTCGCCAACGCCGACACGGTGGCCCTCGCGTGGGTCGCGCGCCAGCAGGGCGAGGTGAGCAAGTGGATGCTCGTCGAGACCGACGGCATCGGTGACAACCGCACCGAGACCGAGCTGGCCGACGCCACCGCGGTCAGCCTCACCATCGCCGACGCCGGCATGAACGGCCGCCAGTACTTCCTCATCGGCCTCAACCCGAACAACGCCATCGTCACCGGCACGCCCTTCATGATGGGCAGCGCCACCGACGCGGGCCCCATGTGCATCGGCCCGCAGGACTGCCCGTCGAACGAGGTCTGCGATCTCGGCCAGTGCCGCACGCAGACCTGCGTGGCTGGCATGGCCAACACCTGCCCGCCCGGCTACGGCTGCACGGCCGGTGGCACCTGCTTCGCGACCGGCGCTGACGGCGGCTTCGTCATCGGTGGCGGCACGCGCGACGCGGGCGCCACGCCCCTGCCCTTCGTGACCAACCAGGTCCTGGTGACGCCGCGCCCGCCGATGGTGCAGCCGGTCGTCACGGTCGGCGCGATCCCCGGTCGCCGTGGTGACGTGGCCGGCGTCGACACCGCCCGCCTCGCGATGGCGCTCGAGCAGGAAGGTCAGCTCGTCGCGCACAGCTCCGAGTCGCGCGGCGTCGACCTGCCCGACGACGCCCTCACCGCGCAGAGCATGGACACGCTCGGTGGCCGCGTGCACCTCGCGTACAACGCCGACAGCAAGCTGCTCTACGCGTGCTACGTCGTGGGCCGCGGCATCCGCGTGCAGGTCAGCGACGATCTCGGCCGTACGTGGGGCAAGGTCGCGCGCACCTTCGAGCCGCCGCTGATGGACGACGGCGGCATCGGCGAGATCTTCCGCGACTGCGACATCGCCTCGTGGACCAACGGCGGGGCGCTGATGGTGACGGCCGAGCCCGAGGCGCTGATGGTCTACGACCTCGCTGAAGACCTCTCGACCAACATGCGCGGCCCGGCGTTCACGTCGATCCTCGACGCGGGCATGGGCTCCATCTCGTTCCCGTCGCGCCCGGCCATCGCCACGGCGCCCAAGCTGGGCATCGTGCACATCACCTTCACCGGCACGCGGGAGATCAGCGGCGGCGCCAGCGACAGCGAGCCCTACGGCATCATGCGCGAGGGCTCGGGCTCGTTCTCGCCGCCCGACAACATGACGACCACGCTGGGCAGCGCGCTGCCCGAAGACTTCACCGCCGTGGCGGTGCACCCGGTCACCGGCCGCGCGGTCGGCGCGTACACGACCGTCAACGTCGGCAGCCAGAACAGCACCGTCTACGTGTCACTCCACAACAACCAGGCGCGCGCCTGGGGCACCGGCGCCCACCTCAACATCTTCGCCGTCGACCAGAACACGTCGGTCTGGCTGCCGAACAAGCCGGCCAACGAGGCGTGGTTCGGCTTCTCGCCGGCCTTCGCGCCGCTGCCCGACGGCACGTTCGCGTTCAGCTTCGTCGCCGGCCCGCGCGTCAACAACGTCGGCGACTACCGCATCTACATGGTGCCGTTCGATCTCGACCGCGTGCCGTCGATCACCACCGGCCGCGGCTGGTTCGTGGGGCCGGTGCAGCAGATGTCGACCGATCGCGTGGTCGACCCGCGCGCGTCGCTCAGCGGCCCGCAGCCGCCGGTCAGCGCCATCGCGTCAGACGGTCAGGTCAGCGTGTACGGCGTCTTCACCACCGGCACCGGCATCAACGGTGACGTCGAAGGCACGGCCCGCTTCTTCCACTGGCCGTAAGGCGAACGCCGCCACCGGGTCGGAGCCGTTTGCCGACCCGGGCGATGGCACTCAGCGACGAACCAGCGTCGACCGCGCGTCGCGCCACACGTCGCGCACCCGAACCGCGCTGACGGCCCGAACCAGCCGGCGCCCATGCGGGCCCTGCTCGTGCTGGAAGTGCGTCACCACGGCGCGCGCGAAGAGCCACGCCGCGAGGGCCACGAGGCCACCCGGCAGCACCAGCATCATCAGCATCGTCAGCGCTCGCATCATGGGTGTCGTCACGGCTTCAACCCCGCTTCCCTTCGAAGTGTGAAGTTGCAGTCGTCGTGCCCGCGACACCCTGACACCCCACCCTCGTCAATTCGTTGAGTTGCGCGGCCCAGCCCAGGCGATCGCGGCGCCGGCGCCATGACGGGCGTGTCAGTGACCCTCGGGAGTGCGGTAAGCGGGCCCCATGACGGGCTTTCGCAGCATCGAGGACGCCACCTTGCGCCTGTCCGCCGTCGGCTACCTGCCGTCGAAGGACATCGCGACCGCCACCTTCCTGATGGACCGGCTCGAGAAGCCGGTGCTCATCGAGGGCCCGGCCGGCGTCGGCAAGACCGAGCTGGCCCGCGCGCTGGCGACCTCGCTCAACCGCGAGCTGGTGCGCCTGCAGTGCTACGAGGGCCTCGACGAGGCCAAGGCGCTCTACGAGTGGGAGTACGCCAAGCAGCTGCTCTACACGCAGCTGCTGAAAGACAAGCTGGGCGAGCTGCTGACTGGCGCCACCAGCATCAAGGACGCGGCCGATCGCGTGGCGCAGAGCGACGCGGTCTTCTTCTCAGAACGCTTCCTCCTGCCCCGGCCGCTCCTGCGCGCGCTCATGAGCGAGAAGCCCTGCGTGCTGCTCATCGACGAGATCGACAAGGCCGACCCGGAGTTTGAAGCGATGCTGCTCGAGGTGCTGGCCGACAACGCCGTCACCGTGCCGGAGCTGGGCACCATCAAAGCGAAGCACGTGCCGCGCGTGGTGTTGACGTCGAACGCGGCCCGCGAGCTGTCCGACGCGCTCAAGCGGCGGTGCCTGCACTTGTTCATCGACTACCCGACCAGGGAGCGCGAGCTCGCCATCGTGCGCGCGCGGCTGCCGGGCGTGCCCGAGAAGCTGGCCGAGCAGGTCGTCTCAGCGGTCTCGAAACTGCGGACGCTGGACCTCAAGAAGGCCCCGTCGATCGCCGAGACGTTGGACTGGGTGCAGGCGCTGGTGCTGCTCAACGCCGACACCCTGTCGACGGAGCTGGTCAGCCAGACGTTGAAGCTGGTGTTGAAGCACGAGGCCGACGTCGAGCGCGCACAGCCGATGCTGCACGCGCTCGCGGCCCCGGCGTGACTACTCGGCGGCCTCTTCGGCGGCCGGCGCCTTCTCGACCTTGTCGAACCAGCCCTTGTAGCCGAGCTTCACCGAGTCCTTGGTGAAGGTCTCGCCGCGCTTCTTGTCGACGACGAACCACTTCCCGTCCTTCTTGCCGACGAGGTACGCGCCCCGCTCGCCTTCCGCGAGGCCCTTCTCTTCGACCTGGAAGTTGTCTTCGGTGGTCTCGACGATGAACGTGCCCAGCGGCGCCGCCGACGCGGTGCCCAGCTTGAAGTCCTTCATCCAGTAATCGACCTTCTCGTGGAACCACGGCGCCATCGGGTGATCTTCCTTGCCCAGGCGCTTCTTGCGCTCGGCGATGGCGGCGATGGTCTGCGGGTGCAGCAGCTTCTTGGCGTCGGCCCACTTCTTGGCCTTCACGGCCGTCAGGTACTTCTGCACGAGGTCCTTGGCGGCCTTCGCTTCGGGGCTGTCTGACTCAACAGCGGCGGCGGCGGCAGGCGCGGCGGCGGGCCCTTCAGTGCCCTGCGCAAAGGCCAGGGACGAGAGCAGGAAACCGGGGATCAACATGCGACGAATCATGGGCAGCTCCGATGCGAAAGACGTGTGACGCAGCATCGACTCATCATGTACCCACGTATTCGAAAGGTCGCCTAGATTGTCGCGACTTTGGGCTCTCAGACCGTGAATGTCCTGATCGTCGACGATGATCGCAGCGTGCAGCGCGTGTTGGCTGACGCCCTCACCCGCCAGGGCTTCGTGGTGACCGTGGAGCGCGACGGCGAGTGGGCCGTGCAGACGTTCGAGAAGAAGAACTTCGACCTCGTGCTGCTCGATCTCCTGCTGCCCGCACTCAGCGGCTACGAAGTCGCCAAGAAGATCCGCGCGATGCCCAAGGGCCGTCGCGTGCCGATCATCATGATCTCCGGCGTCTACAAGAACCCCGTGCATCAGCGCGAAGCGGTCGAGACGCACGGCGCGTTTGCGCTGCTCGAGAAGCCCATCGATCTCAAGCTGCTGCAGGGCACGCTGCGCGACGCGCTCGGCGATCGCTACCCGCGGCCCGCGCCGCCCCGGCCGCCGCCGCCGCCCGAAGAAGACGACGAGAAGACCGGCGAGTACTACGCCGACGACGCGCAGCGGGAAGAAGCCGCCGAGGTCGAGCGCCACGTCCCCGCGCCGCAGCCGCCACCTCCGCCGCCGCCCTCACCGGTGACCGCGCCCGCGCCGCGCACTGCCGCGCCGACGAAGAAGCCGCCCGTCACCCAGAAGCCGAAGGTGCGCGCCGCCGTGCCGCCGCCTCCGCCGGTCGACGACGACGAGCCCACGCACGCCGCGGCGCCGCCAGTGCCGCCACCTGCTCCGAGCAACGAGGTGCCGTGGTCGCAGCTGGCTGACAAGCCGTTCGCGAAACTGCTCGCCGAGGCGTACCGCACGCGGTTCCAGGGCGCGCTGCGCCTGCGCCGAGGCACGGTGAAGAAGATCGTCTATTTCCGCAGCGGCGTGCCCGAGCTGGTGAAGTCGAACCTGCTCGTCGAGTGCCTCGGCCGCGTGCTGGTGAAAGAGAAGCTCATCAGCGAAGCCGAATGCGAAGAGTCGCTGCGCCGCATGAAGCAGAGCAAGCGCATGCAGGGCACGGTGCTGATCGAGATGGGCTGCATCAGCCCGCACAACCTGCAGCACGCGCTCAGCCTGCAGCTGCAGCACAAGATCTACGACGCCTTCAGCTGGGACGACGGCGAGTACCAGTTCATCGCCGACGCGCAGGTGCCCGCGGAACCGCTCGCGCTGGGCATGACGACGGCGCAGTTGATTCACGAAGGCGTGCGACGCGCGTACGACGAGCGCCGGCTCTTCAAGGCGTTCTCGGGGCTCGATCACCACTACGTCTACCTGTCTGACGAGCCGCTCTACGCCCTGCAAGACGCCGGGCTGGGCGTCGAAGAGCAGGAGCTGCTGCAGCTCGCCGACGGTCACAAGACGCTCTCGACGCTGCGCGCGCTCGAGCTGCTGCCCGCCTTCGAGACCGATCGCTTCTTCTTCGCGATGCAGTGCGCCCAGATGGTGCACTTCAAGACCGAGCAGAGCGCCGAGCGCCCGCGCGTGTCGCTCGCGGAGGTCGCCGCCGCGCACAAGCCGCCAGTGCGGGCCGCGCTGCCTCCGCCATTGCCGCCGCCGCTGCCGCCCTCGAAGCGACCTGCAGCGCCGCCCACCGAGCCGCCGCTCGACCTGCCGTGGAACGACGCGAAGCTCGCGCAGCCGATGGTGAACGTGCCCGCCGCGCCGCCGCAGGCGCCGCCCCCTCCGCCGATGAAGCAGAGCAAGGCGCCCGAGCCAGTGATGGCGCGGTCTGCAGGCTCGCTGCTGCCGGAGCTCTCGGAGGTCGTCAGCCTGCCGCGCGTGTCGGGCAAGGAAGGCGCGCAGCGCGAGAAGCTCGCCCAGCGGTTCTCGGCGATGCGCAAGCTCGACTACTTCGAGATCCTCGGCGTGAAGCAGGACGCCACGCGCGAAGACATCAAGCGCGCGTACTTCGCGCTGGCCAAGGAGTACCACCCCGATCGCCACTTCTCGTCGGCCAGCGCCGAGACTCGCGCGCTCGCGCAGCAAATCTACGATCTCATCTCGACCGCCCACGACACGCTCACCGACCCGGCCGAGCGCAAGCGCTACGTCGAAGAGCTGCGCGCCGGTGAGAAGCGCCCCGACGACGCCGACGTAGGCCGCATCCTCGCGGCGGAAGGCAAGTTCCAGCGCGGCGAAGAGCTGATGCGGCAGCGCCATTACGGCGACGCGCACGCGCTCTTCCGCGAAGCCATCGCGCTCTACCCCGACGAAGGCGAGTTCCACGCGTGGGAAGGCTGGGCGCACTTCCAGGCGAAGCCCGCCGCAGCCGAAGAGGCGATGCGGTCCATCGAGCGCGCCGTCAGCCTCAACCCGCGCCTCGACAAGAGCTACCTGTTCCTCGGCTACATCTACAAAGCCAGCGGCCGCCCCGATCGCGCCGAGCGCCAGTTCGAGAAGGCCATTCAGTGCAACCCCGACTGCACCGAGGCGCTGCGCGAGCTGCGTCTGCTGGGGAAACAGAAGCGGTAGCGCGTGCGGCTGCAGGAGCGGTTCGAAATCACGAGGCCGTTGGAAGAGATGGAGCTGCGGCTGGTGCGCGCGGCCATCGCCAACCCGGGCCTCGTCAACGCGCATGAAGAAGCGGTGCTGCGCACGGCGCTCTCGCTGGCGCGGCTCTACAAGGTGCCCCACGAGGGCCGCGATCTCGGCGTGGGCGCGTCACTCGAGCCCTTCCGCGAAGAGCTGACACGGCGCCTCAAGCCGGTGCTGATGCCGGAGCGCGGCGAGATCGAGCGGGCGCACCTGCTGCCGCACCTGCGCGATCTGAAGGAACGGACGATCAACACGCGCGATCAGCTGGTGCGGCGCGTGGCGACGAAGGTGCCCTTCGAGGCCATCGATCGCGAGATCCGCAACAAGGCGCTGGTGCTGGTGTTGGGCGGCGGCGGCGGCACCGCGTACGTCTACCTCGGCGTCATGTCGTTGCTCGATGACTACGGCCTGCGCCCGAAGCTGCTGGTGGGCACGTCGATGGGCGCGATCCTCTCGCTCTTCCGCAGCCGCATGGCGCGCTACGAGCAAGACGATGTCGTCGGCATCGTGCGCTCGCTGTCGTGGCGGAAGCTGTTCCGAACGCTGTCGATGGAGAACCGCTACGGCGTGCCGGCGGCGCTGCGGTTGTTCCTGCGCAGCGGCATCGGGCGCTACTTCGGCGTCGACAGCCGCGGCAACGACGGGCCGAAGCTGTCGGAGCTGCCCATCAAGACCATCATCGCGGTGAGCGGCATCCGCAAAGGGAAGCTGCCGCACCCGCTCGAGTGGTACGAGCGGTTGATCGCCGCGTCACCGCGTCAGCTGCTCAACCCGCTCATCTTGCCGCGCTGGTTCCAGGCGATCGCCGAGTTCACCGCGCGGCCCGACATCTTGAGCCGCGTGCACCTCGGCGCCGACGAAGGCACCAGCGACTTCGACGCGCTCGACGCCGCCGGGTTCTCGAGCGCCCTGCCCGGCATCATCCACTACGACGTGTTCCGCGATGACCCGCGCATGCACGCGCTGCTGAACCAGTACATGGGCGACCACGGCCTCTCGCGCTTCATCGACGGCGGGCTGGTGGACAACGTGCCCGCGCGCGCCGCGTGGCGATCGGTGCACAAGGGCGACCTCGGCACGCGCAACGCGTTCATCCTCGCGCTCAACGGCTTCTCGATGAAGATCACCACGCCGCTCTGGTTGCCGCTGCAGCGCCTCGCCGAGCTGAACGTCGCGAAGAACCGCCCGTGGGCGCACCACACGCACGACTTCAAGAAGACGCTCGGGGCGCTCACCATCGTGCCGACGGTGGAGCAGATCTTGAGCGCTGTGGAGCTCGGTCGGGGCGCGCTGGCGAAGGAGCTCCAGGTCGTCGCGCGCGTCATGGCGCCGCTGCCGCAGCTCGCACCCCCTGCGACCTGATCGCACAGCGCCTTACGGTTACTTGGTCGTAACTGACGACGACACCGCCTTGCCGCAAGGCCGCTGAGTACAGATTCTTACGCTCATGCTGGACATCCTCCTTGTCGACGACGAGCCCTCGATTCTGTTGCCCGTGGAAGAAGCCCTGAAGTCGGAGGGCCATTCCGTCACCACTGCCCTGGACGGTCTGTCTGCCCAGGCGGCGCTGAGCACCAAGGTCTTCGATGTGGTGATCAGCGACGTGAAGCTGCCGAAGGTCGACGGCTTCACCCTGTTCAAGAAGGTGCGCCATGAGTCGCCGCGCACGCGCGTCATCATGATGACCGCGTATGCGACGGTCGCTGACGCGGTCGGCGCGCTGAAGCTGGGCGCCGTCGATTACCTGCCCAAGCCCTTCGAGCTCGACGCGCTGCTCAAGCTGCTCGAGCGCGTGGAACGTGAGACGCAGCTGAGCAACCAGTTCAAGACGCAGCGCCTCGCCTCGACGCCCAGCGAAGCCGACGACGCGTTGATCGGTCGCTCTCCGCCGATGGAGCGCCTGCGCGAGCTGGTGGCGCAGATCGCCAAGAGCGACGAGCCGGTGCTCATCAGCGGCGAGCGTGGCACGGGCAAGGAACTGGTGGCCCAGGCGCTGCACCTCGCGAGCAGCCGCGCCGCTGGCCCGTTCATCACCATCAGCGCGTCGGCCATTCCCGAGGCGCAGCACGAGCTGGAGCTGTTCGGGCTCGACGGGGTGCTGCAGCGCAACCCGCCCAAGCTGCTCGAGGCCGAGCACGGCACGATCTTCATCGACGAGGTCAGCGAGCTGTCGATCAACGCTCAGGCCCGCCTGCTGAAGCTGCTGGAGGCCGGCTACGACGCGCGCATCATCACCGCGACGCACCGGCCGCTCTCGGAGCTGACCACCACGTACAAGATGATCGAGCCGCTCGCGCGCAAGCTGTCGGCGCTCGAGCTCCGCGTGCCCGCGCTGCGCGAGCGCGGCGGCGATCTCATGCTGTTGACCGAGCACCTCTTGCGCCGCTTCTGCGCGCCGTCGTCGCCGCCGGAGCTCTCGGTGGGCGCGCTGGCCGCGCTGTCGGCCTACCCGTTCCCCGGCAACGTGCAGGAGCTCTCGCAGGTGCTGCGCCGCGCGGTGGTGGTGTCGGGCGGTCGCCGCGTCGAGCTCTCGCACCTGCCGCCGGAGATCGTCGGCCACGATGGCCCCGTCGCGCAGGAGCCCAACGAGACGCGCCCGCTGCCGGAGGCCGTGCGCGCGTTCGAGCGTGAGTACCTCAAGCGCGCGCTGCAGCGCACCGAGGGTCGCAAGGCGCTCGCCGCGCAGCAGCTCGGCATCTCTCGCAAGAACCTGTGGGAGAAGTTGAAGGGCTACGCCATCACCGAAGAAGAGCTCGGCCTCCCGCGCCGCGCGCCCAAGAACGAGGAGCGCTGAACCATGCCCACGACCGCGCGTGAGAGCGGCGTCGATCACGTCGAGCTGCTCCGCGTGCTGTCGGCGGTGAAGCAAGGCGACTTTTCCGTGCGCATGTCGGTGCGCGGCAACAAGTCGAACAAGCTGGTCGCCGAGGCGCTCAACGACATCATCTCGTTGAACCACCAGACGGCGACGGAGTTCGAGCGCGTCGCCAGCGCCGTGTCGGAAGAAGGCCGCGTCGAAGAGCGGGCCCGCCTCAACCGTGCGCCCGGCCAATGGGCCGCGAAGGTGAGATCGGTGAACGCGCTCGTCGGCGCGCTCGCCCAGCAGAGCGACGAGATGGGCCGCGTGATCGGCGCCGTCGCCAAGGGCGACCTCAGCAAGAAGCTGGCGTTGACCGTCGGCGATCGCGAACTGCGCGGCGACTTCCTGCGCACCGCGCGGTTGGTCAACGGCATGGTCGATCAGCTGTCGTCGTTCGCGTCGGAAGTGACGCGCGTCGCCCGCGAAGTCGGCACCGAAGGCAAGCTCGGCGGTCAGGCCGTGGTGAAGGGCGTCGGCGGTACCTGGAAGGACCTCACCGACAACGTGAACTCGATGGCGTCGAACCTCACGACGCAGGTGCGCAACATCGCCGAGGTCACCACCGCCGTCGCCAAGGGCGACCTGAGCAAAAAGATCACCGTCGACGTGCGCGGCGAGATCCTCGAGCTCAAGAACACCATCAACACGATGGTCGATCAGCTCTCGTCGTTCGCGTCGGAAGTGACGCGCGTGGCGCGCGACGTCGGCACCGAAGGCAAGCTCGGTGGTCAGGCCACCGTGCGCGGCGTCGCCGGCACATGGAAAGACCTCACCGACAACGTGAACTCGATGGCGTCGAACCTCACGTCGCAGGTGCGCAACATCGCCGACGTGACCACCGCCGTCGCCAAGGGCGATCTCTCGCGAAAGATCACCGTCGACGTGCGCGGCGAGATCCTCGAGCTCAAGAACACCATCAACACGATGGTCGATCAGCTCTCGTCGTTCGCTTCAGAAGTGACCCGCGTCGCGCGCGAAGTCGGCACCGAAGGCAAGCTGGGCGGTCAGGCCGTCGTGAAGGGCGTCGGCGGCACGTGGAAGGACCTCACCGACAACGTGAACTCGATGGCGTCGAACCTGACGTCGCAGGTGCGCAACATCGCCGACGTGACCACCGCCGTGGCCCGCGGCGATCTCTCGCGCAAGATCACCGTCGACGTGCGCGGTGAGATCCTCGAGCTGAAGATCACCATCAACACCATGGTCGATCAGCTCTCGTCGTTCGCGTCTGAAGTGACGCGCGTCGCCCGCGAG
>CAYWON010000081.1:0-30289 GCA_964459885.1 uncultured Archangium sp. | reverse complement strand
AGCCCTTCTCGACGAAGAACGGCGCGATGGACGCAGGCAGCGAGAAGCGCAGCACGATGGTGCCGCCTTCGGGGCGCACCTCGCGCAGCGCACCGACCGCGTCGACGTGGCCTTGCACCCAGTGACCGCCGAGGCGATCGCCCAGCCGCAGCGCGCGCTCGAGGTTGACGCGCGTGCCCACCGTCCACGACGCCAGCGTGGTGCGCTTGAGCGTCTCGGGCGCGGCCTGCACCTTGAACGAGCTGCCCTTCCACTCGACGACGGTGAGGCACACGCCGTCACAGGCGATCGACTCACCCATCGTGAAGTCGCCGGGAAACGACGAGCCCACCCAGAGGTCGGTGACCGGCCCCGGCGTGACGCGCTCGATGGTGCCGAGGTCGGTGACGAGGCCGGTGAACATGCTGATCACTTCTTCTTCTTGGCCTTCGGCGCCTTCTTTTCGCCCGCCGGCTTCGGCTCACCCTGCTCGATGAACTCGACGATGCGGCTGTCGGCCTTGCGCAGACGGCGCGAGAGCATGCGGCAGATGTTCTGCAGCACGATGACGTAGGCGAAGTTGTCAGACTTGTAGAGGTTCCACAGGTCGAGGTTGGTGAGCGAGTAGGTCACGGCCTTCTTGCGCACCACACAGCTCGCGCTGCGCGGCTGCAGCTCGACCAGCGTCATCTCGCCGAAGCACTCGCCGGGCCCCAGCTTCACGATGGTCTGGTTGGTGCCGGAGCTGCTCTTGCGCAGCACTTCGACCTCGCCCTCACGGATGACGTAGAGCGTGCGGCCGAGCTCACCTTCGTTGCAGATGATCTCGCCGACGTCCCATTTCCGCTCCTCGAGGAACTCAAAGAGGATGTCGAGGCTCGGGCCCTTGAGGTCCTGGAAGACCGGCACGGTGCGGAGGAACGTGGCGATGGCTGCGTCGCGCTTGGTGATCATGGCGGCGGACGCAATCACTTGTGTTGCGGGAGCGCCAGCGTTTCCCACCGCCGGCGCCCCTCCCTTCGATCAGCGCGTCACTCGGCGTCGGCGGCGGCTTCTTCGATGGCCTTGTCGGCGTCGGCGTTGGCCTTCTCGACGTCGGCGTCGGCCTGCGCGTTGGCAGCGGCCAGCTTGGCGTCGGTGTCAGCGCGGGCCTGGGCGGCGGCGGCCTCGGCGTTGGCGCGCGCGGCCTCCGCGCGGGCGTGCGCCTCAGCGCGCTTCACTTCGGCGTTGGCCTTGGCGGCTTCGGCCTTCGACGCGTTGTCCTTCTTCGTCTTGGCCTCGTCGGCCTTCGCCTTGGCGGCGGCCTTCGCCTCGTCGACCTTCTTCTTCCAGTCGGCCTTGGCGGCCTCGAGCTTCGTCTTCTGCTCGGCCTTGATGTCGGCGACCTTCTGCTTCCACTCAGCCTGCGCGGTCTTCTTGCGCTCGTCGGCGGCCTTCTTGCGCTCGTCAGACTTGGTCTTGGCGGCCTTCTTCTTCTCGGCGATCTCGGCCTTGCGATCGACCTTCTTCTCGGCGACCTCGGCCTTCTTCTCTTCCTGCTTCTGGGCGGCCTCCGCCTTCTTCTCCTGGCCCTTGCCCTGAGCAAACGACGACAGCGAGAACACACACAGCGACAGCGCGATCATCAAACGCATGATTCTTCCCCTCGTATGAATCGGTTGGACGTCAGCGCGCGCCGTAGAGCCGGAGCGCGTTGCCGCCGACCATGCCCGCTTCCACGTCGTCGCGGAACTTCATCTTGAGCAGCTGCTTGAGCTCGCGATCCCACGCGTAAGGCAGATTCGGGAAGTCGGTGCCGTAGAGGATCCGCTCGGGTCTGACCTCGAAGAGCCGCCGCGGGACCTTCAGCGGAAAGTAGTCCGCCGCCACCATCGTGGTGTCGAGCCAGAGGTTGTCGTGGCGTTCCAGCAGGCGCGCGTAGCCGTCAAACTCGTCAGCGCCGAGGTGCGGCACGCAGAGCTTCAGCTTCGGGTGGGCGGTCAACACGCGCTCGATGCGATCGACGCCGCACAGCGCGTACACGTCGCACTTGTAGGCCTTCGACGCCGGCTCACGGCCGGCGTGCATGACGAGCGGGCGGTCGAACGCCACGCACGTCTCGTAGATCTCGTTCAGCTCCGGCGCGTCCGCCGCGAAGCACTGCACGTGGCAGTGCAGCTTGACGCCGCGCAGCCCTGCCGCGAACGCGTCGCGAAGAACGTCGACGGCGCCAGGCTCTCCCGGCAGCACGGTCGCGAGGCCGATGACGCGCGGGTCTGCCTTCGCGAGCCCGGCCACGTACTCGTTCAACGCGCGCGCCATGCCGGCCTTGTGCGCGTAGTGCAGCGCGACCACGTGCGAGACGCCGCGCGAGAACAGGAAGTCCAACGTCTGCGGCGTGTGCAGCTTGTAGCGAATGGGCCAACCGTGCGTGTCGAACCAGCGCCAGATGGCCTCGAAGACGCCGTCGGGGAACAGGTGCACGTGCGCGTCGACGACGGGCGGCAGCATCGTCGGGAGCCGCGCGCCCTCTTCGTCGTTCAACGCGGGCAGCGGCAACGTGAAGCCCTGTGCGGCGAGCGGCGCGGCGACGCAGCACAATGAGCCGTCGATGATCTCCAGCGTCATGCCCACGGCGTAGCACTACGCTGCCGCGCATGACGCGGTTCCCGCCGGAGTTCGAGGCGCTGTTGTCGGCAGAGGGCCGTCAACTGCTGCAGGGCACACACCCAGCTGCCAACGTGCTCCGCGCCGAGCGCTTCTTCTCATCGTCGACGCTGCTCGACGCGACCGCCATCGTTGGCGCAGCAGAGTTGATGACGCGCACGTTCGAGGACCTGCTGATGGTGTCGGCGAAGCAGCTGCCGCCGGCCAACGGCACGCACGCCTCGAACGAAGAGAGCCTTCCGAAGATCGGCCGCATGCGCGCCGTGCCGCAAGACGGTCCCCGCGGCACTGAAGGGCAGCGGCGCGCGGAAGAGATCGGTCTGCTGACGATGTTCACGTCTGCGAGCTACCGCCGGTTCACGGAGGTGCTGGCCGGCCGCGCGCTCGAAGGGCCGCACACGGGGCAGATCTTCTCGTACCAACATGGCGACAGCGCCGGGCCGCACACTGATCATCACCCCGACGAGGCGCGCATGAAGAACGGCTACGTCGACGTGCACCTCACGTTCTGCACGCCGGGCATCCGCGAGCAGTCGGTGGTGTACGAGCGCAACGGCTTCTTCAGCGAGCAGCGGTCGATCGCCGCGCACGGCACCATCACCGCGTACCGACTGCCCATGTGGCACTACACGACGCCGCTCCGCGCCGACTCGATGGACGAGCGGCGGTGGCTGGTGCTCGCGAGCTACTTCGACGTCTGAGCCTCGAGGGCGGCGCGGCACCATTGGCTCGACTTCGCGACGAGGTCCGTTCGATTGGCGCGAGACGTTCAGCTCGCCCGCGAAGATCCGCCGCGATCAAGGCCAGCTCACTTCGCCGCCGAGACGGGCCCCTTGAAGTGCCGCAACACCCACCAGAAATAGCCCGCTGCCAGCAGCACACCCGGCAGCCACCACACGAGCGCCCCGTCGATCGCCGCGCCGCGTGACGCGGCTGACGTCACCGTCAGCGACAGCTCCGGCGTCGGTCTCGCGCGCAGCACGATGGGGAACAACCCGCCCAGCGCGGTGACGAGGTTGCCCGCCACGAACATGCAGCTGCCGATGAAGGCGTGCAGCGCGTGACGACGGCGCACGACGGTGACGACCGCACCACCCACGGTCACGACGAGCCCAACCCAGAAACCGACACCGAGCGACGGCGGCGCCACGATGAACGTCGCGGCGCCTGACGCCAGCCACAGCACCGCGGTCGCGCCGTACAACTTCGGCTGCAGCGCGACCGCTTTCGCTTGCACGTTGCCGTCAGTCTTCAGCGCGAGCCAGTTGGCGCCATGCGCCGCCAGCGTCACCGCGACGAAGACGCCGCACAGCAGCGTGAACCAGTCGACCGCGCCGAGCTCGCCGTCGGGCCGGAAGCTCGCGAACAACGGCAGCTCGAAGAAGCCCTCGGGCGTGAGCGGCACGCCGCGCACCACGTTGCCCAGCGCGACGCCCATGAGCAGCGGCACCAGCAACGACGCCACCATGAAGACCGTGTCGAAGAAGCTGCGCCACAGCGGAGAACCCAGGTGACTGCGCAGCTCGATGGCCGCCCCGCGCAGCATGAGCGCCCACACCGCGTAGATCACCGGCAAGTACAGCCCCGAGAACCCAGCGGCCAACAGCTTCGGAAACGCCAGCAGCGTCGAGCCGCCCGCCGCCACCAACCACACCTCGTTGCCGTCCCACACCGGGCCGATGCTGCCGATGACCTGACGTCGCTCCGCATCGGTCTTCGCCACCACGCGATGAAGCATGCCGACACCGAAGTCGAACCCGTCCAGCACCGCCCACGCCGCGTACATGCCGCCGACGAGCCAGAACCAGAGCTCAGGCATGGTGACCTTCCGCTTCTGGCCCGTGCAGCAGCTCGCGGCCCACGAGCACGAGGAAGACGAAGCCCAGCACCGCGTAGAGGCCCGTGAAGCCGATGAGCGTGAAGGCCGCGCTGCCCGCGTGCACCGTCGGGCTCGCGCCTTGCGCCGTGCGCAGCAGGCCGTAGACGAGCCACGGTTGGCGACCGAGCTCTGCCGTCATCCACCCCGCAGTGTTCGCGATGTACGGGAACGGCGCCGCCAGCATCAGCGCCCACAGCAACCAGCGTTGCTTCTCCAGCAACCCGCGCCACCGCATCAACGCCGTCAGCCCCATCAAGCCGATGAAGATCGTGCCCAGGCCGACCATGACGTGGAACGAGTAGTAGAGCAGCTCGACGTTGGTGGGCCACTCACTGCGCGGGATGTCGTTGAGGCCGACGACGTTCGCGCCGGGCTCACCAAACGCCAGAATGGAGAGCACCGCCGGCACGCCGATGGGGTTGTCCAACCGGCGCTGCGCGACGTTCGGCTGACCGATGAGGTGAATGGTGGCGCGCGGGCCCGACTCGAAGTGCCCTTCCATCGCCGCCAGCGCCGCCGGCTGGTGCTTCGCCACCAGCTTGGCCTGCAGGTCGCCCGTCGGGAACGCGACCAGTACGGACGCAATGAGCCCGGCGGTGCTGCCCACCTTCAGGTTGAGCCGCGCTTGTTCCAGGTGCGTGCCGCGCAAGCACCAGAACGCGCCGACGGCCGTGACCACGAACGACGCGGTGACCAGCGAGGCCATCTGGTTGTGCGCGTACTGCGCCAGCGCCCACGGGTTGAACAGGTACTCGCTGACGCTGCTGATGGAGAACACGCCGTCGGCGTCGCGCACGTAGCCGACCGGGTGCTGCATGAACGCGTTGGTGACGATGATGAAGATGCCCGACATCCAGCTGCCGACCAGCAGCGCGACCGCGGCAGCGAAGTGCTTCTTCGGTCCCAGCGTCTTCTCGCCGAAGACCAACATCGCGAGGAAGGACGACTCGAGGAAGAACGCGAAGAGCCCCTCGAGCGCGAGCGTCTGGCCAATGACGCCGCCGGTGAGCTGACTGAAGCGCGCCCAGTTGGTGCCGAACTGGAACTCCATCGGCACGCCGGTGACGACGCCGACCGCGAAGTTGAGCCCGAAGATGCGCACCCAGAAGCGCGCGGCCGTGGCCCACGCTTCGTCGCCGGTCTTCAGCGCCCGCCACTTCATCACCACGATGAGCAGCGCCAGCCCCATCGTCAGCTGAGGAAAGAGGTAGTGGTAGATGATGGTGAACGCGAACTGCAGTCGATGCCAGAGGAGCGGATCGTCCATCGCGTTCACCGGCTAACGCAGCGACGTGCACCGCGCGGCCTGAAGTTCTTCACGCGCCCATCATTCCTCGTCGCTGCGCAGCGCCGCCAGCACCGACAGGTCTTCGAGCGTCGAGGTGTCGCCCGTCGACTGCTTGCCCGCCGCGACGTCGCGCAGCAGGCGCCGCATGATCTTCCCCGAGCGCGTCTTGGGCAGCGACGCCGCGAAGCGGATCTCATCGGGCCTCGCGATGGCGCCGATCTCCTTGCCGACGTGCGCGGCGAGCCCCTTCTTGAGTGCATCATCGGCGGTGATGCCGGCCTTCACGGTGACGAAGGCAACCAGCGCCGTGCCCTTGAGCTCGTCAGGCCGACCGACGACCGCGGCCTCCGCGACGCGCTTGTCGCTCACCAGCGCGCTCTCGACCTCTGCGGTGCCGAGGCGATGGCCAGCGACGTTCACCACGTCGTCGACGCGCCCGATGATCCAGAAATAGCCGTCGTCGTCGCGCCGCGCGCCGTCGCCGGTGAAGTACACGCCGGGCAGCTCACCGAAGTAGCCCTTCTGGTAGCGCTCGTCGTTGCCCCACACCGTGCGCAGCATCGAAGGCCACGGCCGCGTGATGAACAGCTTGCCCGCGCCGACCTTCACCGGCTCGTGCTTCGAGTCGAGGATCTCCGCGAAGATGCCGGGCAGCGGCAGCGTCGCGCTGCCGGGCTTGGTGGGCGTCGCGCCAGGCAACGGCGCGATGAGGATGCCGCCCGTCTCGGTCTGCCACCACGTGTCGACGATGGGGCAGCGACCGCCGCCGATGACGTCGCGGTACCACATCCACGCTTCGGGGTTGATGGGCTCGCCGACGCTGCCCAGCACGCGCAGCGATGACAGATCGTGCTTCTTCACGTGCGCTTCGCCGAGCCGCATGAACGAGCGGATGGCCGTCGGCGCCGTGTAGAGGATGGTGACCTTGTGTCGCTCGATGAGGTCCCAGAAGCGATCGGGCCCCGGCGTGGTGGGCGCGCCTTCATAGAGGAGCACCGACGCGCCGTTCATCAGCGGGCCGTACGCGACGTAGCTGTGTCCGGTGATCCACCCCACGTCGGCGCTGCACCAGTAGATGTCGTCAGGCTTGAGGTCGAAGACCCAGCGCGTCGTCAGCGACGTCCACACGCCGTAGCCGCCGGTGGTGTGCAACACGCCCTTGGGCGTACCCGTCGAGCCCGACGTGTAGAGGATGAAGAGCGGGTGCTCGCTGTCGACCCACGTCGGCTCGCAGGTCGTCGACTGGTTCGACGTCAGCGTGGCCCAGCTCACCTCGTTGCCCTGCAGCTGCGGCGCTTCTTTGCCGGTGCGCTGCGCGACGACGATCTTCTCGACCGAAGGAATGCCGTGCGTCACCGCCGCGCGCACGCTCTCGAGCAACGGCACCACGCTGCCCTTGCGCCAGCCGCCGTCGGCCGTGAGCAGCACCTTCGCCTTCGAGTCGTTGAGCCGGTCTCGCAGCGCCTCGGCCGAGAAGCCGCCGAACACCACCGAGTGCGGAGCGCCGATGCGCGCGCACGCCAGCATCGCGATGACGGCTTCGGCCACCATCGGCAGGTAGATGCCGACGACGTCGCCCGGCTTCACGCCGAGCTGCTTGAGGCCGTTGGCCAGCTTGCAGACCTCCGCGTGCAGCTGCTTGTACGTGTAGCTGCGTTGATCGCCGGGCTCGCCTTCGAAGCGCAGCGCCACCACGTCGCCGCGCGTCGCCAGCTGGCGGTCCAACGCGTTGAACGAGAGGTTCGTCTTGCCGCCCACGAACCACTTCGCGTGGTTGTCCTTCCACTCGAGCACTGTGTGAAACGGCGTGTGCCAGTGCAGCTCTTCTTTCGCGCGCGCCGACCAGAAGCCGTCGGGGTCGTTCTTCGCGGCGTCGACCAGCTGCTGGTACTCGTCGAGGCTCCGCAGGTGCGCCTTCGCCGAGAACTCTGCCGAAGGGGGGAACACGCGCGACTCGGTCATCACCGTCGAGAACTCGCTCATGGGGCGAACCCTGACGACGCCGCGCGGCACGCGCCACCATTCATTGCAGCCGTACGACGCGCCGCGTAAGAAACCCGACACGCGCCATGCCCCAGTACAAGAACCCGACGCCCACCGTGGACTGCATCGTCGAGCTTCCCAACGACCGCATCGTCCTCATCAAGCGCAACAACGAGCCCATCGGCTGGGCGTTGCCCGGCGGCTTCGTCGATGAAGGCGAGCCGCTGCACGCCGCGTGCGTGCGCGAGGTGCGCGAAGAGACCGGCCTCGAGGTCGACCTCTCGGAGCAGTTCTTCACGTACTCGGACCCCGCAAGAGATCCGCGCAAGCACACCATCTCGACGGTCTTCATCGGCTGGGCCGAGGGTGAGCCGAAGGGCAGCGACGACGCGTCGGACGCCAAGGGCTTCCCCATCGACGCGCTCCCGATGAACGAGCTCGTGTTTGATCACGCCACCATCGTCGCCGACTACCTGACCTACAAGCGCACGGGCAAACGCCGGAAGATCTGAAGTGGACACAGCGAACACCAAGCGACAGGCCGCGCTGAAGCGGTTGGCAGAAGACACCTTCGACGTGCTGGTCGTCGGCGGCGGCATCACCGGCACCGGCATCGCGCGCGACGCGGCCTTGCGCGGGCTGAAGGTGGCGTTGGTCGAGAAGCTCGACTTCGCGGCGGGCACGTCGTCGAAGAGCTCGAAGCTGGTGCACGGCGGCCTGCGGTACCTGGAGCACGCCGAGTTCGCGCTGGTGTTCGAGTCGGTCAACGAGCGCAAGCGACTCATGAAGCTGGCGCGGCACCTGGTGCGGCCGCTGCCGTTCCTGGTCACCAACTACAAAGGCGACCGTCGCTGGCTGGCGACGCTGGCGCTCGGCTTGTGGATCTACGACGCGCTCTGCTTCTTCGGGAACTACCGGAACCACACCACCTACGGCGCAAAGAAGACGCTGCAGCTCGAGCCCACGCTCAAGTCGCAGGGGCTCAACGGCGGCATCCTCTATTACGACTGCCTGACTGATGACGCGCGGCTCACGCTGGAGTGCGCCATCGACGCGGCGAGCCTCGGCGCGGTGGTCGTCAACCACGCGAAGGCCGGCAAGCTGCTGCGCGCCGCCGACGGCAAGGTTGAAGGCGCGGTGGTGCACGACAGCGAGACGGGCGCGGCCATCGACGTGCGCGCGAAGGTGGTCATCAACGCCACCGGCCCATGGAGCGACGAGGTGCGCGCGCTGGCGGGTGAGCCGCGCATCTTGAAGCCGACGAAGGGCATCCACATCGTCGTCGACGCGGCGCGGGTGCCGGTGAAGCACGCCTTGATGATGAGCAGCCCCCGCGACAAGCGCGTGGTGTTCTGCATTCCCTGGGGCCTCGGCCGCACGGTGGTCGGCACCACCGACACCTTCTTTGACGGCTCGCCCGACAAGCTCGAGCCCACGAAAGAAGACGTCACGTACCTGCTCGAGACGGCCAACGCGTACTTCCCGCAGGCGTCCCTTGTGGAAGACGACGTGCTCGCCACCTGGTCTGGCCTGCGCCCGCTGCTGAAGCCGGAGGACGAAGGCGCCGGCGCGTCGGCCGTGTCGCGCGAACATGAGATCTACGAAGCGCCGGGGTTCGTGACCATCGCTGGCGGCAAGCTGACGACCTTCCGCCTGATGGCGGCGCAGGTGGTCGACCGCGCCATCACGCAGCTGGGCGTCACCACGAAGTCGACGACCGACACGCGGCCGCTACCCGGCTCGCAAGGGCTCGACGGCACCGACGCCGCGCTGACCGCGCTGGCGAAGTCGCTCGAAGGCAAGGGCCTGCCCGACGGCGGCGCGGAGTACCTCGCCGGCGAGTACGGCACGCGCGCGCCGGGGCTGGTCGAGCGCGCTGCGAAGACCGACGGTGCGTTGGAGCGGCTCGACGCCGAGCTGCCGTCGGTGTTCGCGCAGGTCGACCTCGCCGTCGACGAAGAGTTCGCGCGCACGCTGGACGACGTGCTGTCGCGGCGCATTCCGTTGGTGCTCCGCGCGAGAGATCAAGGCCTCGGCGTCGCGGCGAAGGTGGCCGCACGCATGGCGGCGAAGCTGGGCTGGTCGCCCGAGCGCACCGACGCAGAGGTCGCGCAGTACCGGGCCGTGGTGGCCGGCACGCGCGCCTTCAAGTCGGCTACTGCCAGCTGATGCGGTAGGTGAAATCGTGCCGCGGCAGGTCGGCGTGCACGATCTCCACCGTGCCCTGCGCGCCCAGCACCTCGAGCACCGCCTGCAGCACGCCCTGGCGGTACTCGACGAACAACTGGCTCTGCTCGGTCATCTTGGGGAGGAAATGGTCCGGCACGTACGTGCGGATCGACATCTCTTTCGGCCCGAGGTCGCTGACCTCTGACTCGATGTAGTTGGCCGCGGTCTTGAAGTTGCGGCCCATGCGCATGAGCGTGCGCTTCACGCCGAAGACCTTGCCCGCCGTCAGCGCCGCGAAGCCGATGGGCGTCTCGACGAAGCCGTGCATGAACGTACGTCCGAGGTTCCGGTAGCGCTCGCTGGCCGGGAGGTCTGCGCCCACGGCCTCCGCGATGATGGAGATGCCCGTCAGCCAGGTGGCCAGCCCGTAGGCCACCTGCGTCTTCTCGAGATCGACGCCCTTCGCCCGGAGCGCTTCGGCCAACTGCGGCGTGAAGCGCGCTCCAAGCGACTTGCGCAGCCCTTCGAGGGCGGGCCCGAAGACGACCGGCTCTGACTGGTCGTCCTGGGCCATGCGCGTGTCCTGCTTACAGACCGCAGCCGAACATGTCGGTGGGGTTGTAATAGACGAGCGGGTTCGCCGCGCAGACCGCGGTCTCGATGCAGTACGTGCGCGTGCCGTTCAGGCCCGACTTGCAGAACGAGTACACCGTACCGGTCGGGTAGCTGGTGCCGTTCGGGCACTGGTTCGGGCCGGTGCCGACGTCGCAGCGGCACGCGTAGTACAGGCCGCCGTCCTGCTTGCGGGCCTCGGGGTCGGGCTCGCAGATGCCGCCGGTGCCCACGCCGCCGTCCGCGAGGATGGGCGAGCAGTCATCGTTCGACTGGCAGTAGCCGACGTCCTGGTTGGGGTTCGGCTGCGGGCGGATGAACTGCGTGCGGTAGTTGTTGGGGCACGCGATCTGGTCCTTGCGGGTGTCGCCGTAGCGCAGCGGCACCGAGCCGATGTCGTTGACCGAGCCCGGCGCGCAGACGTTGACGCCGTCGCCCTGCGCCATCTTGTCGCCGGCGTAGATGCAGCGCGGCGTCATGTCGGTGCAGTTCGGGTTGTTCGAGCCGTTGGCGCAGGTGACCCAGCTCGGGCGCATGGCCTGCGCGCACTCGAGGTCGGCGGCGGCGGCCTGCATCGGGTCGTTCAGGTCGGCGCCCACGCCGCACGGCGTGCAGAACGGAGGCGTCGGGGCCTTGTAGCAACCGGCGGCGTTCTGCTCGGACAGCGGCGGGCACGGGTCGGCGATGCCGTCGAAGTTCTTGTCGTCGCCGCAGCACCACTCGCCCTGCGCGCAGGCGATCGACGCGCCACCCTGCTCGCGGCAGGTCTCGAGGCGGCAGTAGTTGATGCCACCGTCAGCGGTGCACGCGTACGGGTTGCGGCAGTCCTTGTACGGGAGGGCCGTGACCGGATCGACGCCGGGGCGGCAGTCTTCCTTGCACTCGAAGGTGCCGCGGTCGCAGTAGCCGAGGTACGGCTGATCGTTCGGCAGCTCCGGGCACTCGAGGCTGTCCATGCACTCGCCGCGCGCGCGGCAGCGGTTCTGCGAGTCGGTGCCGTCGGAGAGCTTCTCGGGCTCACAGACGAGGTCGGGGCCGCCGAACGGGTTGGCGGCCGACTGCTGGCACTCCGACGTGTTCTGGCAGGGCGGCTTGCATCGCCCCGCGCCGTAGTAGAGCGACTGCGGGTCGAGGTTCTTCTGGTCGACCCAGCAGACCTCACCAGGCTTGCAGCCGGGCGCCACGTTGTCCTTGATGTTGAAGTCCCAGCGGCAGCGGGGCACGCACACGCCACCGCACGAGCCGGCGCCCGCGTCGGGGAAGTTCACGCTGCACACGGCGCCCGCGGGGCAGTCCTTGTCGAGGTTGCAGCCGACCTGGTTGCAGGTGTTCGTCTGGGGGATGCAGTAGCCCTGACCGTCGTTCACCGTGCCGCACTGGCACTGGCCGATGATCTGGTAGCGGCAGTACTTCTTGCCCGTGTCGTCGCCCGGGAGCGCGCGGCAACGACCGGCGCCGATGCCGTCCGGCGGGCCGAAGATGACGGGATCGCTGCCACACTCGAGGTCGCTCGCGCACTCGGTGCAGGGCGACTTGCGCACGCGGCAGGTGCCGGAGGTGGCCACGCCGCCGTCGCTGGCGCGCGTGTCGCAGACGCAGCCGATGCCGTAGCGGTAGCAGCGATCGTTGGGGTCGTTCAGTTCCTGGCACTGGAAGTCGGCTGAGCAGCTCTTGCCGCCCTCCTCGCACTTGCCGCCAGAGCCGCAGATCTCACCCTCGCCGCAGTCAAAGTCGCTGGTGCAGGGCGGGATGCCGGCGACGCACTTGCCAGAGACCGAGTCACAGTAGAAGCCGGTGCCGCAGTCTTCGGGGCCGTCGCACATGGTGCCGGCGTCAGGCGGCTCGACGACCATCTTGGCGACGCACGCACCCTCGGTGCAGGTCTGGTCTTCGGTACAGGCGCCACACAGCGCGCCCATGGCGCCACACTGGGCGTCGGTGGCGGTGCCGATACACTCGGCCTTGTCCGTGCAGCAGCCAGCACAGTTCTCAGGGCCGCACTTCTTCTGGCAGCCGGGCGTCACCGCGATCAGGACGCCGAGGAGGCCTCCGAAGAGCGCGAAGCGAACGTGTTTCGAAATCATGGTGTGAGGTCCTCGAGGGTTTCGGCCGTTCAGGGAGGGGCCATAGCCGAAATCACGGGCCTGCAACACCGTCAGCGGGTCACGGGCCGAGGCCGACCCACACTTCCCCATCTTCGGCGTATTCCTTCTTCCAGATCGGCACGTCTTCTTTGAGACGATCGATGACCAGCTCGCAGGCGCGGAAGGCCTCTTTGCGGTGCGGCGCCGACACGGCGATGACGACGGCGAGGTCGCCGGGCACCAGCGAGCCGACGCGATGCGCCACGGCGACGCGGGTGCCGGGCCAGGTGCGCGTGGCCTCTTGAGCGATGCGCGCGAGCTGCTTCTGCGCCATCTCGCCGTAGGCCTCGTAGTCGAGGCGCGTCACCGTCTTGCCGCGCGAGTGGTTGCGGACGACACCGGTGAACGTCACGAGGCCGCCCTGGCCAGGGTCGCTCACGGCGTGGACGACCTCGTCGAGCGAGAGCGGCGTCGATTGAACGCGGAAGAGTCCAGGCATCGGCTCAGCCGCCTGCCACGGGAGGAATCAGCGCGACCTCGGCGCCCGACGGCACCACGTCGCTCGCGCTCACGAACTCCTGATTCACCGCGACACGCAGCTGCGAGGTGAGCGACGCCAGCGCCGGCTTCACCACGCACACCGCCTTCAACAACGCCTCGACAGTGGAGCCGTCTGCCAGCTCCACGTCGACCGACCCAGCGCCTGCCCGCTCACGCGCGGCGGCGAACAGGCGCACGGTCAGCTTCACTTCTTCTTCGCGTTCAGCTCGAGGGTGATGGCGACGTTGTCGGCGATGAGGTCGTCGGCCTTGCCCGGGTAGGTGATGCCGAAGTCCTTGCGGTTGATGGCGAACTCCGCGCCTGCGGTGACCGCGTCGCCCTCGAGCTTCAGCTTCGCCGGGAAGGTGATGCTCTTCGTCACGCCGTGCAGCGTGAGGTCGCCCGTCACGTCGAACGCTTCGCCGGCCGGCTTGATGGCCGTCGACACGAACGTCGCCGTGGGGAACTTCTCGACGTCGAAGAAATCCGGGCTCAGCAGGTGACCCGTGAGCTTCTCGGAGTCAGTGAAGGCAGAAGCCGGCGTCACCGTCGCCTTGATGCGCGCCTTCGAGAGGTCCGTGCCGGGCACTTCGACGGTGCCCTCGAAGGTCTTGAAGCCACCCTCGTGCTTGCCGGTCACCTTCGCGCCAACGAACGCGAACTTCGACCCCTCGTTGCTGAACGCGAACGTGGTGGCGTTCTCGATGGGCTGCGCGACGGCGGCAGCGGGCGGCGCCTTGGGCGCTTCCACCACGGCCTGCGTCTTGTTCTTCGCAGGGTCGGGGCAGGCGGTGAGCAGCACGACAGCGGAAACCAGGAGGGTTGAGCGGATCATGCGCCGCCATGTAACAGCCTCTGTTCCCGATGCCACACCCCGTCGACTGGAACGCGCTCGGCCTCACCGGCAACCCGTTCGAGAACATCACGCCCGGCGAGCACCTCGATTGGGTCGACGTGCCGACTGAGATCGCCGCAGCCATCAGCACACGGCCGTTCCGCGTCGAGCTCATCGGAGAGAAAGGCGCCGGCAAGTCGACGCTGCTGCGCTGGTACGCCGCCACGCACGCTGACGCGCAGTACCACTACGTCACGGGCCCGAAGAGCGCGCCGCAGCTGCGCGACGACGCGCGCGTCATCTGTCTCGACGAGAGCAACAACGCGGCACCGGCGACCCTCAAGCGCGTCGTCGCCAGCGGGCGCTCGCTCTTCATCGGCACGCACGTCTCGCTGGCGCCGCACATCGTCGGACTGAAGACCTTCGAGCTTGCGAAGCACCCTTCTCTCTCGTGGCTGCACCGCCGCGTCGCAGCGGCGTCGCTGCCCGGTGGGCCACGCGTCGACCTAGCGGGCCTCGCCAGCGAGCTGGCCCCGCGCGCTTCGCACGTGAACTACGCGCTGCAGCGCGTGCTGTACGAATTGGCCGAGAACCTCGCGCGCGGCGTCGAGCTGCACGCCGCAGTCGACGATGCATTCCGACGTGCGCGGCAGGACGACACGGTCGCGCCGCTGCTGCGGTGAGTCACTTCGCGCGACGCGCGGTCAGCTTGAACGGAACCAGCTTCGACGGGTCGATGGCCCAGGGCACGTCGAGCTCGACCAGCACGCCCCAGTCAATCTTCACGTGTCGGCCCTGCCAGCTGATGGGCCCGTTCTCCGGCAGCGGCACCGAGAACGGCAGCTCCGGCATCGTCACCGGGCCCTGATGCAGCGTGAAGAGGCCCGGCCCGTGCGACTCGGACCCGCCCGAGCCATGCACCTGCGCGCGCACGCGGAGGCGCACCGCTTTCGCCTTGGCGAGCGTCTCGTGGCCCGGCTGCAGAAAGCGCACGACGCCAACCAACGTCTCTCCACACTCGAACTCCGGCTTCGCGAGCATCACGTCGAAGAGCGCGGTCATGACGCCAGCTCCGGCAGCACCTGGACGCGCGTCTCAAGCTTCAGGTCAGGCCATTTCTCGATGTCGACGTGCACGGTGACGGTGGTGAAGAACGAGTTGCTCGAGCCGGCCCACGTCGGCGCCACGTGCGCAGGAATGGGGACGACGAACTTCTGCACCCACGGCGCGCTGAGGTTGACCGGCAGGTGCAACGGCTGCGAGTGCTCGTACAGCGTGTCCTGGTACGTGCGTTGTGAAGTGCCTGCGCCGTACAGCGCTTCTTCAGTGCAAGTGACGACGAGCTTCGACGCGGCGTTGATGACGAGCGGCTTCCGCGGCGTCAGCGACAGCACGACCTCCGCTGAGCCACCGAGCGCGACCGGCCCCATCGACGTGAGCTCGGCGACGACGAACGCGCGCTGCGCCAACAGGCCGGCACCGCCCAGCGCGACGAAGAGCCCCCCGACCGAGACAAAGACGAGACCGAACACCCGCGCCTCTGCGGGCCCAGCCACCACGGGCAACGAGCCACAACAGAGGAACGACACCCCCAGCACCAGCACCGCCCACCGCCACCCGTTTCTCATGCGGGCGACGCTAGCTCACAGCCCGTACAGGGCACCGTACTTCTCACGCAGGTACGCGATGAAGTCCGCGTCGGTGAGGCCCTGCCCCGTCACGCGCGTCACCAGCGCTTCAGCGTCGTGCCGGTAGCCCTCGCGGTGGATCTTCTCGCGCAGCCACTGCTTCACCGGCGCCAGCTCGCCCTTCTGGAGGCCGGCTTCCAACGTCGGCACGTCGCGGCGCATCGCCTTCCACAGCGACGCGGCGTACAGGTTCCCCAGCGCGTACGTCGGGAAGTAGCCGAACTCGCCGTACGCCCAGTGAATGTCCTGCAGCACGCCTTCGCCCGGCTGGCTCACCGTCAGGCCCAGCAGCGCCTTGGTCTTCTCGTTCCACGCGTCTGACAGGTCCTTCGTGTCGAGCGTGCCGCGCATCAACGCCAGCTCGAGCTCGTAGCGCAGGACGATGTGCAGGTTGTACGTGACCTCGTCGGCCTCCACGCGAATGAAGCTCCGCTCGACGCGGTTCACCTCGCGCAGGAACTCGTCGAGCCCCACGTCGCCCAGCTGCGCCGGGAAGAGCGACTTGTACGCCCCGTAGAAGTGACTCCAGAACGCGCGGCTGCGACCGACGACGTTCTCCCAGAGCCGCGACTGAGACTCGTGCAGGCCCATCGACGGCGCCTGCGCGAGCGGCGTGCGCTCATGCTTCGGGTCGAAGCCCTGCTCGAACAAGCCGTGCCCGCCTTCGTGAATCGTCGAGAAGATCGACGACAGCGGCAGCTGCGGAAACAGCCGCGTGGTGAGTCGCACGTCGAACAACCCGGTGCCGCCGGTGAACGGGTGCGTCGAGCGATCTTGACGGCCAGCGTCGAGGTCGAAGCCCATCGCGGCGAGCAGCGTCATGGTGAAGCGCCACTGCGTTTCGGCGTCGAACGTCTTGCCTTCGAAGATGCGCCGCGGCTTCGGCTTGCCGTCGATGGCGTCGACCAGCGGCACCAGTTTCTCACGCAGGCCCGTCAGCACCGGCGTCAGCCGCGCCACGCGCATGCCGGGCTCGTAGTTCTCGAGCAGCGCGTCGTAGCGCTCGCCGTCGTGGCCCCAGGCATCGGCCTGCTCGCGGCGCAGCTGCACCAGCTTGCGCACGTGCGGCTCGAAGGGCTCGTAGCGCTTCGTCTCACGCGCCTCGCGCCACGCCGAGAGCGCGAGCGACTGCGCTTGCGCGAGCGCCTTCACCAACGAAGCGGGGATCTTCACCGCGCGATCGCGCTCCTTGGTGAGGATGCGCACCATCGCCACTTCGTCGGCGCCTTCGGGCTTCGCGTCGGCGAGCCACTCACCCAGCCGCGGGTCGACGAGGCGCTCGTGAAACAGGCCCTGCATCGTGGACAGCTGCGCGGCGCGGCCGCCTTCGCCCTTCTTCGGCAGGTACGTCTCTTGATCCCAGCTCGCGAGCCCGATGACGCCACCGAGATCGCGGAGTTCCTGCATGCGAGCAAAGAGGAGCGGATTCATTGGGCCTTTCTACCCCGCCCGCCGGGCATGTCAGAGGCGGCTGGTAGACGGGCGGCATGAAAACGAGGAACGGGCGAGTGGTGGGGTTGGCGGGCGAGAAGTCGCTCGTGAGGGATCTCAAGAAGCTGATCGCGCACGGCCGCGCCAGCACGGCGCAGGCGGTGAACGCAGCGCTGACGACGGTCTACTGGGAGGTCGGACGGCGCGTGCACGCGGAGATCCTCCGGCGAGAGCGCGCGGCGTACGGCGCGCGACTGCTGGTGAACGTCGGCCACGAACTCGAACGCACATTCGGCCGCGGCTTCGGCGAGAAGAACCTTCGGCACATGGTGCGGTTCGCAGAGGTCTTCCCCGACGAGAAGATTGTCTCCGCACTGCGGAGACAATTGGGGTGGACCCACCTCAAGCGCATCATCTACCTCGACGAGCCGCTCAAGCGGGACTTCTACGCCGAGCTGTGCCGCGTCGAGGGCTGGAGCACGCGCGTGCTCGAGCAGAAGATCAACGGGATGCTCTACGAGCGCACGGCCATCTCGAAGCGGCCCGACGCGCTCATTCGCCGCGAGCTGAACGCGCTGCGCAAGCGCGATGAGCTGACGCCGGAGCTCGTGCTGCAGGACCCGTACGTGCTCGATTTCCTCAACGCCGCCGACACGTACACAGAGAAGGACTTCGAGCGGGCGCTGCTGCGTGAGATCGAACGCTTCGTGCTCGAGCTCGGCGCCGGCTTCGCGTTCGTCGAGAGACAGAAGCGCATCACCGTCGATGGCGAAGATCACTACCTCGACCTGCTGTTCTTCCACCGTCGGCTCAAGCGGCTCGTCGCGGTGGAGCTCAAGCTCGGCGCGTTCAAGGCCGCCGATGGTGGTCAGGTCGAGCTCTACCTGCGCTGGCTCGACCGCCATGAACGGCAGCCGGGCGAACAGCCGCCCATCGCCATCATCCTGTGCGCGGGGAGAAAGACCGAGACCGTCGAGTACCTCGGGCTCGACAAGCGAGGCATTCACGTCGCGCAGTACGTGACGTCGTTGCCGTCGCCGGAGGTCCTGCAGGCCAAGCTGCAGGCAGCGCTGAAAGCGGCGCGCGCGCGGGTGCACAACGCCGAGCGCTGAATTGTCTCCGCAGTGCGGAGACAATTGGTCAGCCAGAGGAATGGGGCCCGCCCTTCCCTTTGTTTGACGCTCGTGGGAAGGCGTCTACTTTCCACTTTCGCGCCCATGCTGCTGACCGCCGCTCTCCTCACCCTCGCCGCCCAGACGCCCGACGCGGGCCTCGTTCCCATCGACGAAGTCGCGCCTGCGGTGACGGCGCCGGCGCCCGCTGCTGACGAGGCCGACGGCGACGACGAGCTCGAAGAGATGCGCGCGCTGGAAGACGTGGCGATCGAGCCACAAGGCCCCGCGCCCACGCCGTCAGGCCCGAGCCTCAAGGAGCAGCTCTCGCAGCTCGGCTACGGCTCGCTCACGCGCGACCGCCTCGAGAACGCGCTCGACGCCGCGGCGATGACGGGTGAAGAGCTCGACTTCCAGCTCGACGCGGTCACCGACGTGGAGAACTTCGACGTCAGCCGCGTCGCCGATCGCTACGACATCCCCGTCGAGATGCAGCCGCTGGTGGCGCAGTACATCCACTTCTTCCAGGGCGGCGGTCGCAAGTGGTTCCGCCGGTGGATGTCGCGCGGACACCGCTACATCCCGCTGATGCAGCCCATCCTCGAGGCGCGCGGGCTCCCGAGAGACACGGTGTACCTCTCGATGATCGAGAGCGGTTTCAACACGCAGGCCAAGTCGTGGGCCAAGGCCGTCGGCCCGTGGCAGTTCATTCCCGGCACCGCCAAGTGGTTCAAGCTGCGCGACGACTTCTGGGTCGACGAGCGCCGTGACCCCATCAAGTCGACGCACGCCGCGGCCAGCTACCTGGGCCAGCTGCACGGTGAGCTGGGCCACTGGTACCTCGCGTGGGCCGGCTACAACACTGGCGGCGGCCGCGTCAGGAAGATGGTCGACAAGTACGGCACGACCGATTTCTGGCAGCTCTCCGAGTACGAAAAGAAGCAGGGCTACGCGTTCGCCAAGGAGACCAAGCACTACGTGCCCAAGCTCATCGCGTGTGCGCTGGTGGCCAAGCACCCCGAGGCGTTCGGGTTTTCGCTCGACGAGTTCAAGCCCGAGGCGCCCTTCGAGTTCGACGAGGTGCAGCTGACCGACTCTGTCGATCTCGAGGTCATCGCGCAGGCGTCGGGCGCGACGCTCGAAGAGATCCAGGAGTTCAACCCCGAGCTCAAGCGCTGGTGCACGCCGCCGGCGACCGACAAAGAGCCGTACACGCTGCGCCTGCCGAAGGGTCGCAAGGAACAGTTCGCCGAGAGCTTCGAGAAGTTCGCGCCGTCAGAGCGGCTGCACTTCAAGATTCACCGCGTCGGCAAGGGCGACACGCTCTCGAAGATCGCGCTGCAGTACCACTCGGCGCAGGAAGCGATTCTGCGCATGAACCACCTCACCAGCGCGCGCACGCTGAAGCTCGGCAGCGACCTCATCGTGCCCGTGCCGTCGGCGCAGGCGCTCAAGGCCGGCAAGGGTGACAGCGCGCTCGATCGCCAGGTCGCCCGCGCGCGTCGCTCGGGGCTGCGCGCGAGCCGCCCCGAAGACGAAGTGCCCGCCGGCACAGGCCAGACATCGACGACGAAGGGCGCGGTCGCGGTGGCCGGCACCGTGAAGCTGGCGACGGTCGACGGAAAGACGCGCGTCACCTACGGCGTCGGCCGGGGCGACACGCTGTGGAGCATCGCGCGCCGCTTCGACGTGCACGTCACCGACCTCCGCGAGTGGAACCCGGCGCTCGGCGCGTCGCGCGGCCTCAAGGTCGGCGCGGCCATCACCGTGTGGCCCGGCCCCGCGGCTGATCTCTCGACCACGGGCGGAAGCCGCTGAAGTGCGGTAACTCGCCGCCCCATGTCGTCGGATGAAGTGAAGTTCGATTTCAAGCGGGCCCAGCGCATCGGCCTCGATGAAGCGGTGTTCTGCCAGGGCAAGACCGTCGAGCACCTCACCAGCATCATCGCGGGCGCGCGCGCTCTCTCGCACCCGCTGCTGCTGACGCGCCTCTCGCAAGCGCAGCTCGAAGGGCTCTCGAAGGAAGACCGCGAGGCCCTCGACTACGACGCCGTCAGCCGCACCGCGTACTTCGGCCAGCCCAAACGGGAGATCGGCACGCCGCGCATCGTGGTGGTCGCCGCGGGCACGTCTGACGCGCACGTCACGCGCGAGGTGCGTCGCACGCTCTCGTTCCACGGCATTCCCAGCACGCACATCGTCGACGTCGGCGTCGCGGGGCTGTGGCGGCTGATGGAGCGCGTGGACGACATCAAGCAGCACAAGATCGCCATCGTGGTGGCCGGCATGGACGCTGCGCTGCCGACCGTCGTGGGTGGCCTGTTCGGCGGCGTCATCATCGGCGTGCCCACGTCGAACGGCTACGGCGTCGCGGAGGGCGGCCACACCGCGCTGCACTCCATCCTCGCGAGCTGCTCGCCGGGCATCGTCACCTTGAACATCGACAACGGCTACGGCGCCGCGTGCGCTGCGATGCGCATGCTGAACGTCCTCGACGCACCGTGAGCACCTTCCCCGCAGACTTCACGTTCGGCGTCGCCACCGCCGCCTACCAGGTCGAAGGCGGCATCGAGAACGACTGGTCAGACTGGGAACGCGCGGGCAAGTGCACGAAGGCCGACACGCGCTGCGACACCGGCGTCGATCACTGGAACCGCTTCTTCGACGACGTGCCCCTCATCACCAAGGTCGGCGCGACGGCGTACCGGCTGAGCATCGAGTGGGCGCGCGTGGAGCCCGAGCGCGGGCGCTTCGATGAAGCCGCGTGGGCCGGCTACCGGGCGCGCCTCGAGGCGCTGGTGAAAGCGGGCATCAAGCCGGTCGTCACCTTCCACCACTTCACGCACCCGAAGTGGTTCCACGCACAGACGCCGTGGCACGAGCGCACCTCGTTGGACTCGTGGACCCGCTACGCGACGCGCTGCGCAGAGTTGCTCGATGGCCTCGACGCGATGGTCACCACCATCAACGAGCCCAACGTCTTGCTGCTCACCGGGTACCTGAGCGGCGTCTTTCCACCGGGCATCGCCGACGGCGGCAAGGCGTTCGCGGCCATGGCCAACCTGGTGCGCGCGCACGTCATCGCGCGAGAGGCGCTGCGGGCGCGCGGCTTCACCGGCCCCATCGGCATCGCGCAGAACATGCTGCGCTTCGCGCCGTCGCGGCGCTGGCACCCGATGGACCAGGCGCTCCAGCGGCTCGCCGACGCCAACTACAACCACGCGTTCCTCGAGGCGCTGCACACCGGCGAGCTGAGACTGCAGATGCCGGGCTTCACCGCCGGCCGCGAGCGCATCGACGGCGCGAAGGCGTCGATGGACTTCGTGGGCGTCAATTACTACTCGCGCGCGCACCTGCGGTTCCTGCTGAAGCCGCCGTTCGTCACCTTCGAGTACCTCGACAAGCACCAGCGCGGGCTGACCGACCTCGGGTGGGAATGGTTCCCCGAAGGCTTCGGCGAGACGCTGCGGCAGCTCAAGCACTACGGCCTGCCGGTGTGGATCACCGAGAACGGGCTCGACGATCGCACCGGCGCGCGGCGCAGCCGCTTTCTGTACGAGCACTGGCAGCAGGTCTTGCAGGCCATCGCCGACGGCGTCGACGTGCGCGGGTACCTGCACTGGTCGCTGCTCGACAACTTCGAGTGGCTGGAAGGCTTCGCGCCGCGCTTCGGGCTCTACCGGGTCGACCGCAGCACCATGGCGCGCGAGTGGACGCCTGCGTGCGACTACTTCCGCGAAGTGGCCACCACGCGCCGATTGACGCCCCCGCCGCCCACGGAGCAGAAGTCCGCCGCATGACGCTCGCCACGGTGCTGATCGACCCACCGACGACGCTGTTCGCTGGCGCGGTGCTCGCGCTCATCTCACTCAAGCTGATCAAGTCGCGCGGCCTCGACGAGGTGTGGCGCGTCGGCCAGCTCTCGGCGGTGTGGGGGCTCATCTACGGCTTCTCGGTGGGCTGGCACTTCTTCAACCGCACCGACTGGATGTTCTTCTACGCGATGGACACCACGGGCCTGCCACTCGTGCCGATCTACCTCGTCTTCCTCTTCGTCTGTGCCGCCTGGGGCGCCATCGGCGGGCTCGCGGTGGCGGCGTTGATCCACGTGAAGAAGGTTGGCCTCGCCGTCGCAGGCACGTTGTCGATCGTCGTCGGCTTCGGGCTCTTCCTCTTCATCACGCTCGATCAGTACACGCACGTGGGCACCACGAAGCAGTACCTCGCGGGCACCGCCGGCAAGATGACCGACGACGCCGCGTTCGTGACCGCTACCAACCTGTCGCCGGTCATCTTCGGGCTGGCGGCGGTCGGCATCATCGTGCTCCAGGTGCGGAGGGCGCGCGCGTCGTGAGCGCCCCGCCTCCCAAGCCGCCGTTCATGGCGCGGCTCGGCCGCAGCTATTTCGCCAGCCGCTCGAGCAAGGTGCGCGCGCTGGCGTCAGGCGACGCGGTGCACGTGCTGAACGCCGACGAGCGGAAGGCGCTGATGCGCGTGGAGGTCGCTGCCATCGCGCGCGCGGCGCTGGCGGGCGCGTTGTCGGGCGGCGCGTGCGCGACCGCCGAGGTGTTCGCCGACCGGCACTTCGCGGGTGACGTCATCAAGTACTGGGGCCTCGTCGGCGCGGTCACCATCGTGGCGTCGGTGCTCGAGATCGCGTTCATCTACTGGGACACGCTGCGCTCGGTGCACGAGCTGGCGCGCGTCGCCGGCCTCGAGCTCTTCGGCGCCGACCGCAAGTCGAGCGATGACGCGCTCGTCGACGGCCTGGCCCGCGCGGCGCTCGAGCTGCCGAACCCTGTCGACATGGGCGTCGGCGTCAACCCGCACCGCGAAGCGCAGAAGTGGCGGCTCGTCGTCGCGTCGCTCGCGTACAAGGCGAAGGTCGGCGTCACCAACTTCGTCACCAAGCTCATCATTCGCCGGCTGCTGAGCCGCGTGGCGCTGCGCAGCTGGCTGCCCTTCGTGGCGCTGCCGGTCACCGCGTTCTGGAACGCCGTCGTCACGTGGAAGGTGCTGCGCGAGGCCCGCATTCGCGCGCTGGGGCCGTCGGCCATCGAAGAGCTGGTGAAGGTGGTGTTCGACGACGCCGCGTCGCTGTCCCCCCAGGGCAAGCTCTCGGCGGTGCGCGCGGTCGCCAGCTCCATCGTGCGCACGCAGGACCTGCACCCCAATCTCGTGCGTCTCCTGAGCGCCGTGTCGCGGCGAACCGGTGACACCGGGAAGAACGAGCTCGACGACGTCGGGCAGTTCCTGACCAACCTCAAGCTGCTCGAGCCCAGTGAGCTGCGCGTGTCGCTGCAGGTGCTGGCGGTGGCGTGCGTCGTCGATGGTCGCCTGTCAGCGAGAGAGAAATCGCTGTGGAACGACGCACTTTCCGCAGCGGGCAAGGCCATCGACTTCCGTCAGTTGGAAAAGCTGCGCGCCGCGTTTGTGCGTGGCGACGGCATCGCCGACGACGTGCTGCGCACCTTCTGAAGTCTGAACACACGTTCATCGGGACGCGTCCTACTGCCGACGTTCCCGAGGGCCGTGTTACCCGCGCCGGTTGCTGTTCCACCAACCTGTGAGGGAATTCCCGATGCTTCGAAGAGACGATTTCATCCTGCTGTCTGGTGCCCGTCGGCACCCTGAATCAGAGACCATCGAGCGCCTGGCGACGGAAGACGCCGAGCGCCTGGGCTTGCTGGATGTCACCAATCGCAGACGCTTTCAGGCCTTCAACACGCTGGTCGGCTACGTGTACCCGGCCGCCAACATCGAGCGCGCCCGCATCTGCGCGCTGTGGTGCAACTGGCTGTTCTTCTTTGACGACGCGCACGACGAGCGCGCGCCGGGCTCGGCGGAGCTGAAGCTGGAGCACATCGCAGCCGGCGCCGAGCGCGCGGTGGCGCTGCTGCGCGATGGCCACGTCGACGGTGCGCTGACCGCGCTCGATCGCCTGATGCTGGAGTTCCGCGAGAGGTCTGTCGCGCAGATGGGCGAGGCCTGGCTCACGCGCTTCGTGGGGCACGTGAAGAACTACCTGCTCAACGGCACGCTGCCCGCGTGTCGGCACTACCTCGCCAACACCACGCCGCGGCTGCACGCGTACGAGCTGCAGCGCGAGTACGACAGCGCGGTCTACACCGCGTGCGCGCTCATCGAGCTGGCCTACGGCACGCGGCTGTCTGACGAGGTGCTGGGCGACCCCGACTTCGCGGGACTGAACCGCGCGTGCACCCGCACCGTGGCGTTCTTCAACGACATCGCGTCGTACCCGAAGGAGGTCTTGTCGCATCACAACGCCAACAACCTCGTGCACGTGCTGTCGGTTGAGCTGCGCGTGACGCACGACGAGGCGCTCCGCGAAGCGGTGTCGATGGTGAACACCGACGCGCGGGAGATCGAGCGCCTCGAGCGCCGCCTGTGGATGCGCTACGCGGGCGATGAGCACGTGGCGTCGTATCTCGTGGGCGTGCGCCACTGGCAGCGCGGCAACATCGAGTCGTCGCTCATCGAGCCCCGCTACCGCGCCGCGGCGTCGCCGTTCGCCGAGCTGCGGGTGTGACCCGCGCTCCTGAATTCAGGAAGCTCAACCACGAATTCAGGAATCAACTCTGGCGCTGCCGGTGCGACCTTTCAACGGGCGGAGATCCACTCCGCTCGCCACCAAAGGTCCGCCATGACGAACATCCGCAAGCCCGCAGCCAACCCGTTCTCGGCGCAGCAGCTGGTCAACACGTTGAAGGGCAAGCCGACGGCGTCAGCCCAACCCGCGCCGGCCGCAGCGGGAGGTTGGCTGCCGACGGTTGTAAAAGCCCCGCGTCGCCCCGAGGTCGTCGACAAGGCGCTCTACGCGACCGCCGACGCCGTAAAGGCCGGTCTCGAAGGTGGCCTCAAGGCCACCAAGGCCGTGAACGAGGCGACCGTCGGCAAGCGCGCCGACAACACCCAGAGCTACAAGTACCAGGGCGTCATCGAGGTCGGCCTCGAGGCGCTCAACCGCACGTTCGAGGGCGGCGGCATGGACGTCGCGAAGGGCGTGAAGTTCGTGCAGGACAACGCCAAGAAGAAGTAGGGCTGGCGCGGCGTGACGGTGCGGCGCGAGGCGACTTGCGCCGCTATAAGGCCGTTCACCATGGCCAACGAACGCCCGTCCTTCATGTCGCAGCTGTGCTTCGGCTCCATCGAGGAGGAACAGATCCTCCCGTACCCGAAGATGAGCGACGCGGACCAGGAGCTCTTCAAGAACGTGCGCGGCTCGCTCGAGCAGCTCTTCAAGCCGCACGAGCACGACTTCCGCACGTGGGACGCCAAGGGCGAGATGCCCGACTCGTTCATCGAGGAGATGCGCCAGTTCGGCCTCTTCTCGCTCATCATCCCCGAGTCGGCGGGGGGCATGGGCATGTCGACCACGGCGTACTCGCGCACGCTGCAGGAGATCTCGAAGTACGACGGGTCGGTGGCCGTCACGGTCGGCGCGCACTCGTCGATCGGCATGCGCGGCCTGCTGCTGTTCGGCAACGACGCGCAGAAAGAGAAGTACCTCGCGAAGCTCGCCAGTGGCGAGATGATCGCCGCGTTCTGTCTCACCGAACCGGGCGCCGGGTCAGACGCCGCCAGCATCAAGACCACGGCCGTCGACATGGGCGATCACTACCTGCTCAACGGCAACAAGCTGTGGATCACCAATGGCGGCATCGCGCAGTTCTACACGGTGTTCGCCAAGACCGGCGGCCAGGCCGAGCGCTCGAACATGACGGCCTTCATCGTCACGCGCGACATGGAAGGCGTCAGCACCGGCCCGCACGAAGACAAGATGGGCCTGCGCTCGTCGAACACCACCACCGTCATCTTCGACAACGTGAAGGTGCCCAAGGCCAACGTGCTCGGTGAGGTCGGCAAGGGCTTCAAGGTGGCGATGAAGATCCTCAACTCGGGGCGCACCGGCATCGGCGGCGGCTCGGTTGGCGTGATGAAGAAGATGATCGAGCTGTCGACCAAACAGGCCAAGGAGCGCGCGCAGTTCGGCAAGCCCATCGCCGAGTTCGGCCTCATCAAGCAGAAGATCGGTCACATGGTGGTCGACTGCTACGCCGTCGAGTCGGCGGTGAACATGGTCAACCACTTCATCGACTCGGGCCACGAGGACTACGCCGTCGAGGCCGCCATCACCAAGGTGTTCGGCAGCGAGGCCATGTTCCGCACCATCGACGAGGCGCTGCAGATCGCCGGCGGCAACGGCTTCATGCGGGAGTTCCCGTATGAGCGCGCGCTCCGCGACTCGCGCATCAACCGCATCTTCGAGGGCACCAACGACATCTTGCGGCTCTTCATCGCGCTCACGGCGATGAACGAGGTCGGCAGCCAGTTGAAGGAGCTCTCGGCGAGCCTCAAGGGCATCTTCGACAACCCCATCAAGGGCTTCGGCGTCATCAGCGACTACGCCCGGCGCCGCGCGTCGCTCGCCACCACCTACGTCAAGCGCGACAAGGCGACGTTCACCAGGGTGCACCCCGCGCTGCAGAAACAGCAGGCGCAGTTCGAGGCGCTCACCGTCGACCTCGCGACCGCCGTCGATCACACGCTGCGGAAGCACGGCAAGAACATCATCGGCAAGCAGTTCGCCAGCCGCCGCCTCGCCGACATGATGATCGACCTCTTTGTCCTGGCGTGCACAATCTCGCGCGTGTCGACCGCCATCGCCGAGAAGGGCGCGGCGTCGGTCACCAAGGAGATCGAGATCCTCGAGGTGTTGACGGGCCAGGTCTCGCGCCGCGTGAAGTCGAACCTCGCCAAGATGGACGAGAACGACGACGAGCTCATCAAGTCGCTCGCCGACCACGCGCTCGATCGCGAGGCCTACAGCTGGGACAACGTCGGCTGAAAATCGACGCGCAGAGACTGCGGTCCTCTGACTGAAAAGGCCCATCAGTTCCGCTGGGTTGGCGGGCTTGGGGCGGTACAAAGAGGTGTGTTAGGGGCACACGCGTCATGACGCCTGCCCTGCCCGCCGACGATCTTCCTGTGACCGCCGCTCCGCCGGCCGCGCCCGAGACCGCTGGAGCCGTCGCCGCGCCCGCGCTGCGCGACGACAAGGAGCTGATGGTCGCGACGCGCGCCTTCACTGAAGAGGACCGCGCCAAGGGCTGGTGGGCGACGCTGTCGTCGTTGGCGATCCTCGCGGCGCTGACTGCGGGCGCGATGTTCTCGCCCTGGTGGCCGCTGCGCGTGGCCTTCGGCATCGTCGAAGGCTTCACCATCGTGCGCGTGTTCTGCCTCTTCCACGACTTCCAGCACGGCGCGATCCTCCGGCAGTCGAAGCTGGCCGAGGCCATCTACTGGCTCTTCGGCATGTCGATCCTCGTACCGCCGACGGTGTGGCGCGAGTCGCACAACTACCACCACGCCAACAACGCGAAGATGGTCGGCTCGCACATCGGCAGCTACCCGGTGGTCACGCTGGGCATGTGGAAGTCGATGAGCCCCAAGCAGCGCTTCGCCTACAAGATGATCCGCTCGCCGCTGAACATCATCTTCGCGGTGTTCACGGTCTTCTCGTTGGGCATGTGCATCAGCGCGTTCGCCCGCGCGCCGAAGAAGCACTGGACGGGGCTCGCCTCGTTCGTGCTCGTGTACGGCACCGGCGCGCTGGCTGCGTACTTCGGGCGCGTCGACCTGTGGATCTTCGGCTGGCTCATCCCCATGTGGTGGGCGGCGATGGAAGGCGCGTACCTCTTCTTCGCGCAGCACAACTTCCCCGGTGGCCACATCGCCGACCGCCGCGACTGGACGTTCGTGAAGGCCGCGACCGACTCGTCGAGCTTCCTCGTCATGGGGCCGGTGATGAACTGGTTCACCGCGAACATCGGGTACCACCACGTGCACCACCTCAACGCGGCCATTCCGTTCTACCGGCTGCCCGAGGCGATGGAGAAGACGCCGGAGCTGCAGAACCCGGGCGTCACCACGTTCGCGCCGAAGGACATCAAGGCGTGCTTCGAGTTGGGTGTGTTCGACGTCGAGCAGAACAAGATGGTCGGCTACCCGTCAGCTTGATGCCCTGCACTTCGTCCCCGGCCGCCACGTGAGTGACTGGAAAGAATCGCAGGGCTGGGGCCCCGACTTCGACAAAGCGATGAAGGAGCACGCCGAGAAGGGCCTCGAGCCCGCGCGCGTGATCCTCGTGTACCGCAAGCAGCTCAAGGTGCTCTCGCACCGCGGCGAGCACTGGGCGCGCACCGGCGGGAAGATGATTCACCGCATGGAGAACCCGGGCGACCTGCCCGCCGTCGGCGACTGGGTGGCCGCGCGCATTCCCGAGAGTGGTGAGGCGCTGGTGCACGCGGTGTTGCCGCGCCGCACCGCGTTCGTGCGCAAGGTGGCCGGCGAGAACTCGCTGCCGCAGGTGCTGGCCACCAATCTCGACACCGTCATGGTGGTGATGGGGCTCGACCGCGATTTCAACCTGCGGCGCCTCGAGCGCTTCATGACGCTCGCGTGGGAGAGCCGCGCGACGCCGGTGGTGGTGCTGAACAAGAAGGACCTCGCCTACGACCTCGACGAGCAGGTCGCCGACGTGAAGGGCATCACGCGCAACGCGGAAGTGCACGTCGTCAACGCGCTGCTGGGTGAAGGCCTCGAGCCGCTGCGCGCGTTCGTCGGCTACGGGAAGTCGTTGGTGGTGCTGGGCAGCTCGGGCGTCGGCAAGTCGACGCTGGTGAACGCGCTCATCGGCAGCAAGGTGATGGAGACCGGCGAGACGCGCGACGACGGCCGCGGTCGCCACACGACGACGCGCCGCGAGCTTCTCGTGTTGCCCGGCGGCGGGGCCATCATCGACACGCCCGGCGTGCGCGAGGTGCAGCTGTGGGCCGCAGATCAAGGCCGCGGGCTCGCGCAGGCGTTCGACGACATCGACGCCATCGCGAAGAGCTGCCGCTTCAGCGACTGTCGGCACGATCAAGAGCCGGGCTGCGCGGTGAAAGCGGCGCTCGAGAACGAGACACTCGATGAGATCCGTTTCCTGAGCTGGCTCGAGCTGCAGGCCGAGCTGGAGCGATTGGCGAAGCCGGCGGACCTGCGCGGGCGCACCGAGAGCAAGCGCCGCGACCGACGTGGTCACGGCGGCGGCCGCAAGGGCTGAAGGTCAGTTACACACGCCGCTGCAGGTGCCGGAGCAGCACTCGCTGTTGTTTCCGCACGTCGCCGCGGCCGCGCGACACACCGGCAACGAGACCGTGACGCCGCCGGGGAACACGACGTGGCTGACGGTGAGCGTGACCGGCCCGGTGGTGAGGGGGAACACGCCGACCACCATCGCCGCGTTGCCCTCGGAGAACTGCGTCTCGCCGCAGTTCGAGCGCGTCGACGTGGCCTGCATGATGGAGATCTGCGGCGTAGTGTCGGCGGCCGCGACCGCGTACCCGCCGTCGACCCCGTGCGCCGTGACCTCGACGGGGTTGCACGCACCGATGACGAGGGGCGTCGGCCCTGCGTCCACCCGGAGCGAAGCTGCGATCGTCGTCGTGATCTCCGGGCTGCTGACCACGTGGCCGCCGTCACTGCTCGCCCACACGTACCAGGTGAACTCGCCGAACGACGCGCTCCGCGCGCCCAGCATCGCGCTGACCTGCGGCGACCCGGTGCACGACGAGGTGCGGAACAACTGCATTCCCGCCGGCGACGAGACGATCGCGGTCGGCAACGTGCAGCTCACGTCGAGGCCTGCTTCGTCGAACCTTCGGGCCTGAATCGCCTGCGTGAAGCACTCGCCGGCCTCGTGGTCGATCGCCCCGCCCGGCCAGAAGCGGTGCGTCGTACACATGCCGAGGGTGCCACCGTCAGACAGATTGGGCGGAGGTACGCCGGTGCCGCCGCCGGTCGCCGTGCCGCCGCCTGTCGCCGAACCGCCGCCCGTCGCCGCGCCGCCGCCCGTCGCTGAACCGCCGCCCGTCGCTGAACCGCCGCCCGTCGCTGAACCGCCGCCCGTCGCTGCACCACCGCCACCAGTCGCGCCGCCGCCGCCCGCGCCCGCGCCGCCGCCCGGCGCGACCCCGCC
>CAYWON010000080.1:5981-30392 GCA_964459885.1 uncultured Archangium sp. | reverse complement strand
GCGCTCGCGAGTCGAGCCGCCGCCCGCCCTCGGAGCCTCACCACCGCACCACCGGCCACAGCGACGAGAAGTCATCGGTCCACAGCGGCGCGTCGGTCTCTGTCACCACGCGCGGCTCAGGCTCGCCCAACCCCGGCCAGTCAGCGCGCGTCAGCAACAGCCACCGCGACATCAGCGCCCAGTCGCTCACGCCCGGCGCCACCAGCTCGCGCGGCGTGAAGCCCACCGCACGACCGAGCCGCGCTGCCACCGGCACCAGCTCGAGCGAACGATTCGACAAGTGCATCGCCACCACGCCGCCCGGCGCGAGGTGCGACGCGTAGAGCCGCAGCGCTTCTTCCGTCACCAGGTGCACCGGCACCGAGTCGCTGGAGAACGCGTCGAGGATGAGCACGTCGAACTGCTGCGGCGCTTCTCGCTCCATCGACGTGCGCGCGTCGCCGGGCACGACCTCCACCGTCGCCGCCGAGTCGCGCAAGAACGAGAAGTGTGCACCCTGCGCGAAGTCCATCACCGCGGGGCTGATCTCATAGAAGCGGTACACGTCACCCGCGCGCCCGTAGACCGCCACCGTCCCCGTACCGAGCCCGATGACCCCCACGCGCCGAGGTTCGCCGTCACGCAGCAGCAGCCGGCCCACGCCGCTCTCCTTCGCGTAGTACGTCGTGCCTTCGCGCGGCGCGTCGTTGCGTTGCGCGCCGTGCACCGTGCGGCCGTGCATCATCAACGTCGCGCCGTCGGTCTCGTCGCCCACTTCGACCACACGCACCACGCCGAAGAAGTCGCGCTGCGCCGCCACCACGCCGCGCTGCTTGCGCACCACCGACGTCACCGCCGCCGCCAACGTCAGCACCAGCGCCACCTGCAGCACGCGCTGCTTCGGCACCGCGCGCACCAGCACCAGCAACAACGCGACGAAGCCCAGCTCCAGCTCGTAGAACTGGTTGAACACGAACGGCGCGACGAGCCCCACCAGCACGCCGCCCACCGCGCCACCGAGCGCCAGCGCCGCGTAGAACGTCGTCAGCTTCGCCGCCGGAGGTCTCGACGCCGCGAGCTCACCGTGCGCGGTGATGAACGCCACCAACAGGTGCACGAGGAAGAGCAGCACGCGCGCCGGCAGCGGCACCTCGACGTCGGTGATGCCCTGACCCGCGACCAACAGCGACATCACCGCGAGCACCGGCACGGCCCACCCGCGCCGGTACCACCGCGCGCTCTCAAACGTGATGACGAAGCTCGCGAGGTACGCCGCCAGCGGCAGCACCCAGAGAAACGGAATGGGCGCGACCTCTTGCGTGAGGTGGTTGGTGACGGCCAACAGCAAGGCGACGGGCGCCGCTGAGAGCGACAGCCAGCGCAGCCAGTGAACGTCTCCGGCCTCCGCGCTCGCCGACGGCGCCTGCTCGCCGGTGAGACCACGTGACGCCCACGCGAGACTGACGACCCAGCCCACAAAGCCCACCAGCCACCACCAGCCCTGCACCGGCAGCCGCAGCAGCGGCTCGAGCGCCAGCGGGTAGACGAGCAAGCCCGCAAGCGAGCCCACGTTCGACGCGGCGTACAGCCGGTACACGGGCTCTCCCGGTGCGAGCCGCGCCGCCCACGCCTGCACGAGCGGTCCCGTCGTCGCGAGCGCGAGGTACGGCAGGCCCACCGACACGAAGAGCGTCAGCAGCAATCGCGGAATCGGCGCGGTCTGTCCGTCGGGCCGAAGCGAAGCGGACGGAATGAGCGGCGCGCTCCACCACGCGGTCGTCGCCAACAACGCGACGAGCGCCACGCCCATCAACGTGAGCTGCACGACGCGCTGCCGCGCCGGTGAGAGCCGCGCCACCAACCCGTGCGTCCACGCGTAGCCGGCCAGCAGCAGCACCTGAAAAAAGAGCTGGCACGTCGTCCACACCGCGGCCGAGCCGCCGAACCACGGCAGCAGCGCCTTCGCGATGAGCGGCTGCACCAGGAAGAGCAGCGTCGCGCCGAGGAGTGCGGGGAGGACGAAACGCGACATGCGTTGAGTTCCGCAGTGTCGCACGCTGGTCTCGAACGCGTGAACTGACTACAGCTTCCAGCATGCTCCGCGTTCTTCCGCTGCTGGTGTGTTACGCGCTCGCGTCCATGTCTGCCCTGGCCGCTTCTGACGAGACCCTCACGCGCGTCGCCGAGCGCCGCATCTTCTTCGGTCACCAGTCGGTGGGCGGCAACATCCTCGACGGCATCAGCGCTGCGAGCCGAGGCAAGTTGACCATCAACGAATCGCGCGCGGCCGACGCCTTCGCCAAGCCCGGCATCGTGCACACCTTCGTCGGTGAGAACGAAGCGCCGCTGTCCAAGGTCGCCGACTTCGAGAAGGCGATGGAAGCGTCCGGCGGCAAGGCGGAGGTCGCGTTCTTCAAGTTCTGTTACGTCGACTTCAACGCCACCACCGACGTCGACGCGCTGCTCAGCGAGTACGTCGCGGCGCACGCGCGGCTCAAGGCAAAGTACCCGTCGACCACCTTCGTGCACGTCACCGTGCCGCTCACGTTGGTGCAGACCGGCGCGAAGGCCTTCCTCAAGCGGCTCACCGGCGGCGCGCCCTGGGGCGAGCGCGAGAACGCCGTGCGCCACCGCTACAACGAGCTGCTGCGCAGCAAGTTCAAGGGCGAGCCGCTGTTCGACCTCGCCGCTGTCGAGGCCACGAAGAGCGACGGCACCACGCAGAGCTACGAGTTCGTCGGCAAGCCCGTGCCCGCGCTGGTGCCGGCCTACTCAGACGACGGCGGCCACCTCAACGCGACGGGCCAGAAGCACGTCGCCGAGGCGCTGTTGAGCTTCCTCGCGAAGCTCCCCTGAAGCGCCCCGGCGTCGCGGCTCCGTCTTACGGCACGACGTTGCTGCACTCGCTGCCGCAGTTGAACGTCGCCGACGCGCACGCGCGGTCGGTGATGCACGCCTCACAGCGATCCAGGCTCGTGTAGTAGCTGCCGTCGGCCTCCGCCGACTTGCGACAGCGCGTCGCGCACTGCTCGACGTTGTAGTCGCCGTCGAAGCAGTCCTTGTACCGCGTACACACCGTGTTGCAGTCGAGCGCCGCGTCGATGGGCTGACACGCCGACGCCACGAGCAAGCCGGCGCCGAGCAGCGAGGTACGGAGGAGGATGTTGCGGAAGATGTCGGTCAGCATGGTGGGGTTCCTTTCGTTCTCGTTGAGGGGAAGTGGGGGCGCGCGTCACTTGCTGTCGGCGTCGACCTTGTCCTTGAGCTCGACGGCCTTGTCCTTCGCGGCGTCGGTCGCCTCTTCGGCGCGGTTCTTCAGCTTCTTCGCCGCGCACTCGGCCCTGGTGCCCGTGCACAGCGCCTCTTCGACGCGGTTGGCGCCCTTCTTCACGCCGCGCTTCGCGTCGTTGACGGTGTCCTTCACGCTCTCCTGCGCCGACTGCGCGAACGCAGGCATCGACATGGTGAGCGTCAGCAGGCTGAGGAGTTGGATGCGGTTCATGGGTGTGTCCTTTCGTTCGTGGGTGACGGGGCTCCCCATTCCAAGAGCGGTGCCAAAGACGCGGACGTGAGTTCGCGGGGTTGTGCGTTGGCGCGCGTGCACGAACGCCACACCGAGACGAAATCGCCACGAGCGCTGTGGCGTCGTTGCGTGCCCGTCAGCGCCGCTTGCGCAGCAGCACCAACACCAGCGCCGCGGCGAGCGCGTCGACGCCGCTGCACCCACAGCCGCTCTGCATCGGCGGTTCGTCGACGGAGCCCGCGTCGTTGGTGCTGGTCATGCCGGCGTCGTCTTTCATGCCCGCATCGCCATGCCCTGCGTCGGCGGTGCCGGCGTCCGGCGTTCCGGCGTCGAAGAGACCCGCATCGGGCTCGCCTGCGTCGATGACACCCGCGTCGAGGAGCCCGGCGTCGCTCGCACCCGCATCGGGCACGCCTGCGTCGCGCGCGTCGATGCACGCCTGGTCCACCACGATGGCGCCTCCGTCCCACGTGCGCACCGGCGTGATGCCGGCGTCGAGCGGAAGCCCGCCATCGTCAGAGAGGTCCCACATGCGCTGCTCGAGGGCTTCATATGTGGCGAGGTCGATGCCCGCGTCGGCGGCGTCGATGCCGACCCGCGCGAAGAACGTCATCAGCTCGGCGCGCATCGTGCCGCGCGGTGGGAGTCGCGCCGAGCGGTAGCGACCATCGGTGCCGCAGCGCTCGCGCTCAGGGCCCGTCCATCCCGTGTTGAAGCAGGTCACCGCGAGCCAGCGAAGATCTCGCTGCGCGATGGTGCGAACGCACTCGCGAAAGTCGTCGATGCCGCGTTCGACCTCCGCCAGGTGCGGACGCTCGGCGCAGTGCGCGTCCATCCACGACACCCAGCCTGCGCCGTCGTCAGCGATGTACTCCGGCATCGAGAGCACCGCGTCGCTGGGCCACACCATGTATTGCGGCTCGAAGAGCCACGGCCCTCTTTCACCGACGCAGAGCCCGCCGGGCCGCACCACGCGCGTGGTCCTCCCGGCCCAGTATTGACCGCCATCGACCGGCTCGAGCACCGCGTCGTACGAGCCGTCGCCGCCGCACGGCACGATGGGCTCGCAGCGGTAATACGTGGGCTGCACCAACGCCGCTTCTTCCGCCGTCAAGCCGTGCGCTCTGAGCCACTCGGCGAGGCCCGGCTCGTCGGCCAGCGTCGGCACCGTCTCGAGGTTCCGTGTGCGGCGAACGTGCTGCACCACGTCGTCGCCGCCGAGCTCCGACAGCAGCTGACCCATGGCGCAGTGCGTGTCGACGGCGTCGACGAACACCGGCGTCGCCGCGCGATGACTCTGGTTTCGGGGAAAACGGCCGGCGTCGATGTACGCGCGCAGCCGCCGCAACGCCGCTGCCCGCCCGGACCACTGCGACGGCGTCAGCCCCTGCGGCGCCGCCGTCGTCAGCTGCGTGTACGCGTCTTCCAGGTGCGCGCGCACGCGCGTGTCTTCCTGCTCACAGGTCCACGACGTCAGCACCAGCGTCAGCGCGAGCGAGAGCACCGCGCGACTCTACGCCAGACAAACGAAACCCCGCCAACGCCGGGGGAGGGCGAAGGCGGGGCTCCGGGACGACTCAAGCGCTGCCCACTTCAGCGCCAGGCGCCCTCACTGGTGACGAGCGTGCTGACGATGAGCGAACCGTCGCGCTCATCGAGGCCGGTGATGGTGGTGCGCACCAGCGCGTCAATGCCGACGCGGAAGTTCTCGTCGATGTTGGTCGTCGCCCGCGAGAGCGCCACGAAGTCGAAGCCCTCCGCGCGGTGGCTGGCGGCGATGGCGGCCGTGAGGCTGGCGTTGAGCCCCGCGCCCAGCTCGCTCGACTGCGTCACCACCTGCGCCAGCAGCGACAGCTGCACCTGCGTCACGGTGCTCATGAGGCCCATCGACGTGCTGGCCGTCGACGCCACGCCGCGCACGCCCACGCGCCACGCGTAGAAGGCCGCCGAGATGGCCGCGTCGTCGTTCGCCACGCGCACCTGCGCGAAGAGCGACGCGTTGAGGCTGCGCAACGCCGTGAGCTGCGCTTCGTCGACCGCCGCGCGCGTCATCACCTGCACCATCACCGCGGCGTTCACCGCGGCTTCGTGCTGCGCGCAGGCGTGCGACCAGGCCGCCACCAGCGCGGCGTCGGCGCGCAGGCTGACGTCGGCCATGACGCGGCGGGCAGTGGCCGAAGCCGAGGCCTCAGCCGCCGCGACGACTGAGAGGTCGACGTCGCCGCGCAGTGAAGCGCTCGCCAGCTGCGCGCGGAGGTCCGCTTCGGCGTCGAGCTCCGTCATGCTGCGGCTCGCGAGGTACGCGTCGTACGCGGCGAGGGCGTCGAGCTGCGCCGCCACGCGCGCGGCCACGTCGACGCTCGCGCGCGCCCACGCCTCACGCTGCGAGGTCTGCGCGGCCCACACCGCCGACGCGAGCGCGTTGACCTGCACGCGCGCCTCGTCGAGGTTGCCGCGGCTGCGCACGATGATGGCCGCGCGCTCGTCGACGAAGACGCGCAGCATCGTCAGGTCGACCTCTCGCGGGGCGTGGCCGTTGACGGCCAGCTGCAGCAGCACCTGCGCCTCGAGCGAGCTCTCAGACGTGATGGGCTGCACCTGGCGGCGCTGGCCGTCCATCGGCGGGCGGCTCACCAGCGCGCGGCCGATGACGTTGGCGTTGGCGTCGAGCGCCTGCACCACCAGCACGCCGTCGTGCGTCGGCACCGTCACCGCGTACGCGCCGTCAGCGGCGACCTGCGTCGACGCCAACACCGTCAGCTGACCGTCAGGTTCGACCGCGACGACTTGCACCTGCGCGGCCGCCGCCACCGTGCCGCGCCCCGCGAAGCCCGTGAGCGCGCTGCCGGTGTCGTCAGGCGCGCCGCTCACGCCGCTCTCGTCCGTGACGCGGCCTTCCAGTGACGCAGTGTCGGTGCCAGGGCCCGGCTGCGGGCCTCCAGCGCCGGGGTCACAGCCCAACAGAGACAGTGAAAGTCCCAGCCCGAGGCTGGAGAGAAGAAGTGAACGCATGACGTGCTCCTGTCGTGAGTGGTGAACGGCCGGCGCCACGACAGAGCAGCGCGCGTGCCATCACCTGCGTTCAGGGGCTTGACCGTCGTCAGCACTGCCGTCGCGCCTCACGCGTGCGCAGCGACGCCACGGTGCGGCGGCCCTGCGCGGGTCACCGCAGCGCGCTCACGATGCGCTCGCGCAGCGCCGCGACGTAGCGCGAGAGGTAGGTCTCGCTGTCTTCGGGCCGGGCGCGGAGCCACGGGTTCATGAGCGTGTGTCGCAACACGAAGAGCGCGTCGCTGTCGGCCGACGTCAACGGCAGCGCGAGCGCGTCGGTCAGTCGCGCTCGGTCGACGTCAGCCAGTTCGCGCAGCGGCACGGTCGTGCACGACGCGTAGAAGTCGCGCAGCTGCAGCGGCACGTCGGCCCGCACGTCCATCGACTCGTAGAGCTCGCGCGTGAACGCGTTGGCCACCAGCAGCGAGCGGTTGCCTGCGGGGTTGATGGAGAAGCACACGAGGTTGGTGTCGGGCTCGAAGGTCACCGCGAGGTGCGCCACGTCGGCCAACTCGCGCTGCAGCTCGTGCAGCGCGTCGTACAGGTCTTCGCAGCTGTGGATGGTGCGGGCGATGAGGCGGCCGAAGTGCGCCGCGTCGAGCGGCAGTGTCGCGTGGTTGACGAAGCACGCCGCGGCGGGTGCGCCCGAGCGACTGCCCTCGAGGCTGAAGCGGCCGGGGAGATCGAAGCGGGCGTCGTCGCTGCGCTCGGTGACGAAGACGTAGCGCGCGTCCTGCATGACGAGGCCGAAGGCGCGGCGATCTCGCGCCAGCAGCGCCCCGCAGCCGAACGGCACGAAGCCCATCTTGTGCGGGTCGACGGTGATGGAGTCGGCCGCCGCGAGCGCCGCGGTGCTCCGGTAGACGTGCTCGCTCGGGAAGTAGCGGAACTCGCTTCGCACGGTGGGCGCGGGGCGGAGCCCGCCCGTCTCGTCGCGGAACACGGTGGGCAGGTACCCGCCCCACGCGGCGTCGACGTGGAACCAGAAGCCGTGCGCGTCGCGGCGCTCCGCGAGCTCGTGCAGCGGGTCCACCGTGCCGAACTCGGTCGTTCCGTACACGCCGACGACCGCGAGCACCGGCGCGTTCCGGGTCGCGCACGCCGCGAGGGCGTCGTCGAGGCTCGCGGGGTCCAACCGGCCGCCGCGCGTCGCCACGGCCACGAGCGACGACGCGCCCAGCCCCAGCACGCGCATCGCCTTCTGCCACGAGTAGTGCGCCGTCGACGGGGCGAGCACCGTGAGGTCGGCGACCAGCGGGTGTTGTCGGGTGAAGCGCGCGAGGCCGACGGCTTCGGCGCGACGGGCGACGATGGCGCCCGCGAGCTCGCGCTGGGTGCGCAGCTGCTCGGCGAGCGCCACGCTGCGCGCGGGTGGCCACCGCAACAACGTGGCGTCGTCGGCGTCGCGCAGCGCTTCGTCGGGCCAGACGCCGAGCGCCTCACACGCGTCGCGCGCGGCCAACGGGTACAACTTCACGGCCCGCGCGAGCCAGAGCGACTCGATGTTCGCGACGGTGCCGCCCGACGTGAGGTGTCCACCGGGCGTGGGCGTCGCCGTGAAGCCGACCATGCGCGCGAGCTGCGCGATGACGTCTCGCTCCAGCTGCACGGTGACGGGCGCTGCCTCTTCGACGACGTTGTTCGGGTTGTAGAGCGTGGTGACGAGCTGCGCGACGAGGCCGGGCAGCAGCGAGTCGGTCACCATGTGGCCGAGGTACCGCGGGTGAAAGAAGGGCACCGAGCGCTTGAGGCGCGCCGTCAGCGTGTGGAGCGCGCGACGCGTGCGGGCCAACCCGTCGAGGAAGGGCGGCTCGTAGCGCTCGTGCGCGCCGATGGGCGGCGTGTCGGTCGGGTGGAAGTTGCGGCGCCAGAACACGTGGTCGCGCACGAACTCGACGAGCAGGGTCTCGAAGATGTCGTCGTTCTCGGCGTAGGCCCCGAGGAAATACGGGCTCAGCGGGTCGCTCATCGGCGGTTCGCGTAGCAATCTCCGGGCTCACCCCCGCGCGCTCGGGCGAGGCGGTGCACCGACTGCAGATTCTGCGAAACGACGCGTCTTCAGCGAACGCCATGCGGCCGTTCACGCGGTAAGACGTGCGGCCATGCCGCTGTCGCGCAAGTCACGTGCCGCAGCGCCGCCCAGCCGCTCGTGGTTGATGGCGCTGCCGGTGCTCGTGTTCCTCGCCACCATCGCGCTCACCGTGGGCGCGGCGGCCGTGACGCGCGACTCGCTCGACCGCGCGGCGCAGGCCCGCGTGGAGCTGCTCGCCGGGCCGCTCACCGAGCGCGTCACCGACCGACTGCAGAGCGCCGCCAGCGTCGCGCGCGGCACCGCCGGCCTCTTCTCTGCCGAAGCGGTCGTGAAGCCCGCCGCGTTTCACGCCTACGTCGCCGCGCAGGGCATGCCGCGCTGGTTCGGTGAGTGCACCGTCAGCTGGGCGCCGTACGCCGCGCGCACCAGCGCCGCCGCCTTGTTGATGGACGGCCGCCGCGACTACCCGAAGTACCGCTTCGCGCATGAAGCGCCGCGCTTCCCCGTGTTGTTGGTGACGCCCGTGGGCGACGAGCGCCGCGACGCGCTGGGCATCGACCTCGCCGACACGCCCGAGCGCCTCGAGGCCATCGAGCAGGCGCGCGACACCGGCGAGCTGACGATGGTGTCGGTGCCGTCGCTCGACGGGAGCGACCGTGGCTTCGAGCTGTACTACCCGGCGTACGGTGGCGGCCGCCCCGAGACGATGGACGAGCGCCGCGCCGCGTTCCTCGGCGTCATTTTCGTGCGCGCGCCGACCGAGGCGCTGCTGGGCACCGCGATGCAGGCCGTGGCGCCGTACTTCGCGTTCCGCGTCAGCGAGGTGGGCGCCGTGGTGCAGCCGCTGGGCGTCTCGCCGGGCTTCGAGCCCAACGTCACCGGTCACCTCGTGGCGCGCACCGTCACCTTCGGCGGGCACTCGCTGCAGGTCGAGCTGACGCCGCTCGACGGCCGCAACGACGCGTCGGAGCGCCAGGCGGTGTTGGCGATTCTCGGCGTGGGCACGCTGCTGGCCTTGTCGCTTTCAGGCCTCGTCTTTCAACAGCAGCGCGCGCGCCGCGACGCCGAGCTGGCGGGGCTGGTCACCGCCGACGCCCTCGACGAAGCCGAGCGCCGCCGCGCCTTGTTGGACCTCGTCATCGCGCAGACCTCTGACGGCATCATCATGGCCGACGCGTCGGCGACGGTGCGCATCTTCAACCGCGCGGCCGCCAGCCAGCACGGCGTCACCGATGAAGACCTCGCCGCGCAGCGCTGGGTGCGCCCGTGGGACGTGGTGAACGTGGACGGCACGCCGCTCGAAGGCGACCAGCGCCCCATCGTGCGTGCGGTGAAGGGCGAGCCGGTGCAGGACGCGCGCTGGGTGGTGCGCAAGCCCGACGGCGAAGAGTCGTACATCAGCGGCTCGGCTTCACCGCTGCGCGACTCCGAAGGGCGCGGCGCGGGCGGCGTGCTGGTGACGCGCGACGAGACGGCCCGCATGCGCGCGGAGGCCGACCGCGACCGCCTCATCGCCGCGCTGGAGTTCTCGAACGCCGAGCTCGACCAGTTCGCCAGCGTCGCCAGCCACGACCTGAAGGCGCCGCTGCGGGGCATCGCGCAGCTCGCCTCGTTCCTCGAAGAGGACCTCGGTGACGCGCTCAACGCCGACGCGCGGAAACACTTCGCGCTGTTGCAGGGCCGCGTGCGCCGGCTGCAGGCGCTCATCGACGGCATCTTGAACTACGCGCGCGCGGGCCAGTCGACGCAGACGCTCGAGACCTTCGACGCGCGCGCGGCGGCGAGCGAAGCGGTGGCGCTGGTGGGCGTGCCGGCGACGCTGAAGGTCGAGCTGCCCGCGCCGGGCCTCATCGTCAACGGCGACAAGACGTTGTTGCAGCAGGCGCTGATGAACCTCGTCAGCAACGCGGTCAAGCACGGGCCCGCCGACGGCACCGTCACCATCGCCGCGCAGAGCCAGGACAAGTGGGTGCACTTCAGCGTGAAGGACGAAGGCCCCGGCATCGCGCCGGAGTACCACCAGCGCATCTGGGGCATGTTCCAGACGCTGGCCTCGCGCGACGAGAAAGAGAGCACCGGCATCGGGCTCGCCGTGGTGCGCAAGGTGGTGCAGGCGCAGGGCGGTCGCACGTGGCTCGAGTCGACGCCCGGCCACGGCGCCACGTTTCATTTCACCTGGCCGCGACGGCTGCGGAAATAGCCGTCACGAGCGCACGCGCTGGCCCACGCCCATCAACGCCAGCACCACCAGCGCGCCGATGATGGAGAACACGAGGCCGCTGGGCTGCAGCACGAACCAGTCGCGCTGGTGGTTGATGACCTTGTCGACGAGGCCGCCGGTGAAGCTGCCCGCGACGCCCAGCACCGTCGTCGCCAGCAGCCCCATCGATTGCGAGCCCGGCATGAGCGCGCGCGCCACCAGCCCCGCGATGAAGCCGATGACGATGATGGCGATGAGTCCCATTGTTTCCTCCTTGGTTCGAGTCGTTGGCGGTCAACAGAGCATCGGGCGTGCCACGCGACGCAAACCGCCGGGACGACGTGCGGCGCGCGTGCAAGGCCGCCACACCGCTGGGGCGTGGTGAGGCAGGTTGGTGACTGTCGCCGCGCCGTAACGCCTCAGGGGCACGTGCTGGCGTCATTACTGCTAAGCGAAACCAGCCATGCGTTTCCGAATCGCCATCGTGGAAGACGACGCCGTACAGGCCGACCTGTTGCACGGCGTGCTGAGCGCCGAGGGCTATGACGTCGTGGCGTACCCCGACGGGCAAGCGGCGCTGGAGGCCCTCGAAGGCCACACGCGCGCCGACGTGGTCGTCACCGACGTCTCGATGCCGCGCCTCGACGGGCTGCAGCTGTGTGGCGCGCTCAAGCAGTCGCGGCCAGACCTGCCCGTCATCGTCGTCACCGCCGAGTCGAGCGTCGACAACGCGGTGGCCGCGCTGCGCGCCGGCGCGTGGGACTTCCTCACCAAGCCGCTGGAGACCGAGCTGCTCTTGCCGTGCGTGCGTCGCGCGGTGGAACGGCAGCGCCTGACGCGTGAGCTGAAGGACGCCACGGCGTCTCGGCCCGCGTCGGAGTCGGGCCTCTTCGGTCAGAGCGACGCCATGCGCGGCGTGCGCGAGCTGGTGACGCGCGTGGCGCCGTCGGGCGCGAGTGTGCTGGTGCACGGCGAGACCGGCACCGGCAAGGAGCTGGTCGCCCGCGCGCTGCACGCCCAGTCTCCGCGCGCGTCGAACCCCTTCGTGGCCATCAACTGCGCGGCGCTGCCGGCGGCGTTGGTCGAGAGCGAGCTGTTCGGCTACGCGAAGGGCGCGTTCACCGACGCGCGCGCGGCGCGGCAGGGCCTCTTCGTGGAAGCCAACGGCGGCACGTTGTTCCTCGATGAGGTCGCCGAGCTGAGCCTCGACAACCAGGCCAAGCTGCTGCGCGCGCTGCAGGAGCGCTGCGTGCGACCGCTGGGCAGCAACACCGAGGTGGCCTTCGACGCGCGCATTCTCGCGGCGACGCACCGCGACCTCGAGACCGAGGTCGAAGCGGGGCGCTTCCGTCAGGATCTCTTCTACCGGCTCAACGTCATCCGCATCGACCTGCCGCCGCTGCGCGACCGCGGCATGGACATCGTGCACCTCGCGGCGCGGTTCCTCGCGGCGGTGTGTGAGCGCGACGCGCGGCCGGCGATGACCATTCCCGCTGACGTGGCGCAGAAGCTGCTCGCGTACGCCTGGCCCGGCAACGTGCGCGAGCTCGAGAACTGCGTCGAGCGGCTCGCCGCGCTGGCGCGCAGCAACGAGGTGGCGCTGGCCGACCTGCCCGACACCGTGCGGCTGCACGAGCGCGAGCGCTTCGCGATGCAGGTCGACGCCGCTGAAGAAGTGGTGACCCTGGAAGAGCTCGAGAAGCGCTACGTGCTGCGCGTGCTGCAGCTGGTGAAGGACAACCGCAGCCGCGCCGCGCAGATGCTGGGCATCGACCGGCGCACGCTGTACCGCCGCCTCGAAGGGTGGGGGCTGCCGACCGAGCGCGCCGAGAGCGACGCCGCGCCCGCAGCCGGAGCGACGCCGTGACGAACCCCAGCGTGCTGGTGGTGGACGACGACGAGGTCGATCGCCTCGCCACGCGCCGCGCGCTCAAGGGCTTCACGCTGCGCGAGGCGTCGAACGCCGCCGAGGCCGAGGCCGCGCTGAAAGAAGCGCCGGTGGACCTCGTGGTGTTGGACTTCTTCATGCCGCCTGACACGGGCCCCGAGGTGCTGGCGCGCTTGCGCCGCGTGCAGCCCGGCGTGCCGTGCCTGTTGTTGTCGGGGCAGGGCAGCGAAGAGGTCGCCGTGGAGGCGATGAAGGCCGGCGCCGAGGACTACCTGCCCAAGGCCGCCGTCAGCGAGCCGCGTCGGTTGGCGCAGCTGGTGCGCCGCACGTGGGAAGCGAGCCGCCTGCGTGCCCAGGCGCAGCGCGCGCAGGCGCGGTTGGCGCTGGCGCTCGAGGCGTCGGGCTCCGGTACGTGGAGCACCGACCCGCGCGCGCAGGTGGTGACTGGCGACGCGCGCTTCCGCAGCTTGTTCGGCCTGCCCGCCGGTGAGAGCTGGCCGCTGTCGCAGTGGCGCGCGTGCTTCGTGGAAGACGACGCCGCGCGGCTCGACGCGCTGCTGGGCCGCGGCACGGTGACGCTGCAGGCGCGGCTGGTGGGCGACGAAGCGCGCTGGGTCGAGCTCCGCGGTCGCCACGATGACGACGAAGGGGGTGACTTCGGCACGGTGAGCGACATCACCGCGTCGAAGGCCGACGAGGCGCGCACGCTGGCGATGAAGGACCGGCTGATGGGCATCGCCAGCCATGACCTCCGCAACCCGCTGTCGGCGGTGAAGATGGGCGCGACGCTGCTGGCGCGCAGCAAGAGCCTCGACGAGCGCGAGCAACGGCTGGTGTCGAACATCTCGGTCAGCGTGCAGCGCATGTCGAACCTCATCTCGCAGCTGCTCGACCTGACGCGCGCGCGGCTGGGCGGCGGCCTGCCGTTGGACCGCAAGCCCGTCGACTTGAAGGCCGTCGTCGACACGCTGGTCGATGAGACGCGCCTGGGCACCAGCCGCACCATCGAGGTGCGCGCTCAGTCGGTGACGCTGTCGGTCGACGCAGACCGGCTGGGGCAGGTGGTGAGCAACCTGCTGGGCAACGCGGTGAAGCACGGCGACGCCACGCAGCCCATCGTGGTGACGCTGGCGCCGTTGCCTGCAGGCGCGCGCCTCTCAGTCGAAAACCACGGCCTCCCCATTCCTCCCGCGCTGCTGGCGACGCTCTTCGAGCCCTTCGTGCAGGGTCAGACGGCGGCGGTGGGTGAAGGCCTGGGCCTGGGCTTGTTCATCAGCCGCGAGGTGGTGCACGCGCACGGCGGCTCGTTGACGGCCACGTCGACGCCCGAAGGCCTCACGACTTTTACCGTCGAGCTCTCAGGCGAACTGCACGGCTGACCAATAGCGGTCGATGGTGGTCAGCAGGTCGACGAAGGTGCCGAAGTCGAGCGGCTTCACGAAGTAGCCAGCGCAGTGCAGCCGGTGCGCTTCGCGGCGGTCGTTCTCGTGCGTCGACGTCGTCAGCACCACCACGGGCGTCGAGGCCAGCTGCGGGTCGGCGCGCAGCGTGCGGAGGAACTCGAGGCCGTTCATGCGCGGCATGTTGAGGTCGAGCAGCACCATGCGCCGCTCGGCCGGCACCTTGCCGTCGCGCAGCAGCTGCAGCGCGTCGAGGCCGTTGGTGGCCTCCGTCAGCTGGTGGGTGATGCCGGCGCGCGCGAGCCCACGCTTCACCGTCATCAGGTCCACCGCGTCATCGTCTACGACCAACAGGTTCAGCATCGGCAGCTCATCGAAACGAGAGGGGGGGCCATTTTCGCCCCGCTCTCCACTGAATGCCACTTCACGCGCGTCACGCCGTCGTGCGCTCGGGTGACACCACGTGCGCCGCGTGCGCGCCCAGCATCAGCGCCCGCGTCAGCACGAGCCCCGCGCCCAGCAGCGCGCCGAGCGCCGTCAGCCCCAGCGCCGCGACGGCCTTGCTGCGGGGGCTGCGGCGCCGCTCGAGGCCGAGCGCGTGCAGCACGTCGGTGCGGGTCACGGTGGTCAACTTCGGCACAGCCACGTTCACGTATTTCATGAAGCGCTCCGGGAAAGAGGAGCCGTCGGCTGTTTCACGCGGCGTGCCTGCGCGCGTGCGAGCGGCGTGTGAGGGGCGGTGTGACGTTTCGCCTCACTTCACCGTGACGCTGTGGCGCCGCCGCACAGTGGGCGGCCTGGCTTCCGAGCGCGCTCGCGCTGGCACCGCCGCTGCAACACCGCCGCGCAGGAGGCACGCCATGACGTCACGGACGCTCGAGACTCCGGTTCATCACACGCTCACGCTGGGGCTGACGCTGTTGGGGCTGCGCACGCTGGTGTGGGCGCGGCGCAGGCGGCGACAGCTCGAGGGCCCGACCGTCGACGCGCTGCCCCGCGACGTCGACCGCTGGGTCAACGAAGGCGGAGGTGCGTCATGGTGACGCTCGCGGTGGCGGTGTTCATCGGCGCGCTGGTGGCGGGCGCGGGCCTGTGGCTGACGCCGAGAGACGGTGAGGTGAAGGCCGAGCGCGTGCTGCGCACCGGCGTGGTGGCCGCGCTGCCGGGCGTGGCGCTGGGCCTGCTGCTCGTCGAAGACGTCTGGCTCGACACGCACGCGGCGTCCCTGGCCACGAGCGTCTTCGGCTCGACGCTGGGCGTGCTGGGCGCGGCGTTCCTCCCGCGCGAGCCCACGATGACGCGCGAGGTGCCACGCGAGCCGGGCTTCGCTGACTGCCTCGCGTGGGTGTGGCGCGTCAGAGCGTCGCGACGAGCTCCAGCACCTGCGCGAAGTTCGACAGCGCGCGCGTCGGCTTCACTGGCTGTACGCCCGCCTCGAGCACGTGCGCCGCGTGCCGCCGCGTGATGGCCGGCGACGAGATGATGTCGAGGCGCTCGCGGTACTCCGTCGACACGTAGGTGCCGTACTCGGCCCACGCGTCGTGGCAGCCGACGGCCTGGGCGACGGCGATGTCCTTCTTCACCGAGTCGCCGACGACGAGCACCTCGGCAGGCGACACGCCGTACGTCGAGAGGATCTTCTTGAGGCCGGCGGGGTTGGGCTTTTCCCAGTCGCGCGGCAGCTCGATGGTGGGGCACTTCGCTTCGTAGCCGCCGTTCTCGGACTTCTGGATGATCTCCGCGGCCACCAGCGGCGCGCCGTCAGCGCCCTTGGGGAACTCGAAGCCCGGCATGGTGAAGAGCGCGGTCAGCACGTCGTCGAGGCCGAGCGCTTTGACGCGGCCCTGCGCGGGGTTCATCGGCGCGTCGGTCAGCGCCACCACCACCACGCGCTGTTCCTTCAGCTTCGCCAGCGTCTCGCGCACGCCCTTGTACGGCACGAGGTACTTGCGGCGGGCGTACGAGAACGCCGCGCGCGCGGGCTCGATGACCAGCTTGTCGAAGCTGCCGAACTCGGGGAACGCCTTGTAGACGGCGCTCTCTTGCAGCGCGAACGGGTACTCGTTCGACTCGTACTTCCCGTAGACCTCCTTGAGCGCCTGCACGACCTGAATGCGGGGAAACCCGGTGGCGCGCTGCACGGCGTCCACCATCGCCTCGACCGCGGGCACGATGTAGTCGACCCACGAGTACAGCGTGTTGTCCATGTCGGTGACGACGAGGCGAATGCTCATGAGGCGAAAGCGCCTACCAGAAGTTGGTCCACCGCGCGGGTGTGGCATCGTGCGACGACCGCATGTGGCAGCTCATCATCAACGGCCCGGGCTATTTCGACACCGTGTACGACCTGCCGGAAGGCATCACGGCGGTCGGGCGCGCTGACGAGAACGACATCGTGCTGTCGGGTGACCTCGTCTCGCGCAAGCACTGCCGCATTCACGTGGCGCCGTCGGGCGTGCGCTTCGAAGACCTCGGCAGCCGCAACGGCACCAGGCTGAACGGCGCGCCGCTCAAGGGCACTGTTGACCTCCACGTCGGTGACGTCGTCAACATCGGCGACAACTCGTTGGCGCTCAAACAGCCGGCGCTGTCAGAAGCGCAAGACACGGACCTCGTCGACGTCGGCGGTGGTGGCCGCGTGAAGCGCCTGCGCGGCGGCGTCGACATCAACGAAGCGGTGATGATGGCGCGCGACATCAAGCCGTCGCTGCTGCTGGAGGCGCTCGACAACTTCGCGCCCTTCGAGCTCTCAGCGCCGCCCGTGCCGATGGCGGGCCCGCGCCAGTCAGACACCGACGAAGGTGATGAAGGCGCGGCGCTGAGCACCGCTGAGAGCCCGTCTGGCTCGGGCGAGACGTCGCGGGTGACGGTGGCGTCGCTGGTGTTGATGTACCGGGTGGCCGAGTGCCTCGCGCGCGCGCCAGACCTGCAGACCTTCCTCGACGAGACGTGCGACCTCGTCATGAAGCGCGTCAAGGCGACGACGGGCGTGGTGCTGCTGCGGCACCCGAGCGGCGTGATGGTGCCGTCGGCGGTGCGCCACGAGACGAAGCTGGCGCGCGGTGAGGTGCCGGTGAGCGACGCGGTGTTGGACGCTGCGTTGGCGAAGGGCCAGGCCATCGCCGTGGCCAACGTGCACGACGACGCGCGCTTCGCCGACCGCGACTCGGTGGTGCTCTACGGCGTCGACCAGGTGCTCTGCATTCCCATCGGCACCCGGGCGCCGTTCGCGGGCGTGCTGTACCTGAACCGCTCGCGCGCCGGCTCCGAGCCGCTCGACGCGTTGCTCGACGTGTGCACCGCCATCACGCAGCTGCTCGAGACCGGCGTGCAGAAGTTCCAGGTGACGAGCGCGCCGACCAAGGCCGACCGGCTCGACGTGAACCTCGAGCGGCTCTACGCGCCCGAGGTGGCAAAGCGCCGCGCAGCGGAGATTCGTGGCGGCGCCACGCCCAGCCAGGTGCAGGAACTCAACGGCACCGTGTTGTTCGCCGAGCTGGTGGGGCTCACGCAGGCGGCGCCCAAGCTGCAGCCCGAGCGCCTCGCGGAGATGGCCAGCGAGTGGCACCGTCTGGCTACGCAGCTCATCATGAGCTTCGAAGGCGCCATCGACCTGGTGACGGGCGAGACGGTGCGCGCGGTGTTCGGTGTGCCGTGGGCGAAGGGCGACGACGCGATTCGCGCGGTGCGCGCGGCGATGTCGCTGAAGGCCGAGTGGGAAAAGGTGTCGGCGCGGCGCAACACGCGCGAGCGCTTCGCGGTGCGGGCCGGGCTGACGACGGGCCGGGTGTTCGCCGGCGCGGTGGGCAGCGAGGCGCGCCTCGACCCGGTGCTGCTGGGTGAGCCGGCGCAGGTGGCGTACCTGCTGTGCGCGTCGGCCGAGCCAGGGCAGCTGCTCATCACCGGCAAGACTCTGGCGCACGTGGGCGCGCGCTTCGACGTGACGCCGCTGGGCGAGCGCGCGCTGGCGGGGCAGAAGCTGAAGGCCGCGGTGTTCGAGGTGCTCGACGAAGACTCTGATTCGGGCACGCTGTCGGGCATTCGCTGAACTAGACAGCGGTGCATGACCATCGCCATCGGTTCGAAGCTGCCTGAGGCCACGTTGTTTGAGACCACCAAGTTTGGCGACGCGTGCCCGCTGTCGCCGGAGCCCGTGTCGGTCGCCACCGCGACCAGGGGCAAGAAGGTCGTCATCTTCGGGTTGCCCGGCGCGTACACGCCGACGTGCAGCGCGCAGCACGTGCCCGGCTACGTGAAGGAGATCGACGCGCTCAAGAGCAAGGGCGTCGACGAGGTGTGGTGCGTGTCGGTCAACGACGGCTTCGTGATGGCCGCGTGGGGCAAGGACCTCGGCGCCATCGGCAAGGTGCGCATGCTGGGCGACGGCTCGGCCGAGTTCGCGCAGAAGACGGGCCTCGTGAAGGACCTCACGGGCGCCGGCATGGGCCTGCGCATTCAGCGCTTCTCGATGCTGGTGGAAGACGGCGTGGTGAAGCAGCTGAACGTCGAGGCGCCCGGCAAGTTCGAGGTCAGCGACGCGGGGACGATGCTCAAGCAGCTCTGAGCACTACCCGTGGACGCCACCGTGGCGGGGACCGCGCGCCCAGAGTCGCTCGAGTTCCCGCCTGCGTTCCGGTTGGTTGGCGAGGAGGCGGACCAACGCCACCAACTGTGCGCTCGGGCGCTTCGCCTTCTTGAGCTTCGACAAGTAGCCGACGCTCAAGCCCAGCAGCTGCTCCCATTGGTAGAGCGGGCGGTCTTCGCGGAGCACCTCGAGGTCCTTCGCGAGCGTGATGGCGAGCTGTTGCTGCCAAAGCCGCTCAAGGACGGCGTCGAGCTTCTTCGCCAGCCGGTAGTCGATCGGTCGTGCGCCGCAGGTGCGGCACTCAGGTACCGCGACGTCGTCCGGCAACGTGACCTCCATGTTGCGGTGCTTCATGTGACGGCCAGCGCCGGTTCTCAGCGCCAGCGTCCGCTTCCCGCAGACAGGGCACTCCACTTCTCTCATTGGTCAGTCCTCAAGACGCCGCCGACGCGCCTCATGCCTCGCTCCATGGGGTGCAGCGACACGAGGAAGACGACCTCGCCGTAGAGCCCGTCGTACAGCCGCAGCTTGACGTACCAGCAACGCGTGGCCACGCGATGTGCTCGCGCGACGGCGTCCGACAACGCGTGGCCGTACACATCGTAGGTGCCGTGGTGCGGCGGATACTGAAGTGTGACGGTCTCCGCGTAGTCGTCGTTGGTGAGTTCCTGGAGCACGTCGATGGCGAACGGGTACACGTCCACCCAACGTTCGAAGAACTGCGCCACCTGATCTCGCGCTCGGCTCTCATCGAGTTCTATCCGGCCTTCCCGTGCAGCTTCGACCACCAACCTCAACTCGTAGGCTGCTCCCACCCAACCCCTCCCGTCGTATTCTGGACTGAGTCCAGACGTCAATCTGCAGGGGCTCTGTATCAAGCCCCACCGACATCTGATTCGACGGGAGGAATGCTCGGGGGTTACCAGCTCAGGTACTCGGCGCTGGGGTACTTCGCGATGCACTTCGCGCGCACCTGCCGCACCTGCGCCGCCGTCGCCGCAGACTTGAGCTCGTTGATGACGATGGCGAGCTGCGCATTGTCGCTGCGCGCGCACGCCGCCAGCACGATGGTCGAGAACGCGTGCGCCCGCGCGCTCTGGGTCTTCATCTCGGAGCGGTAGCGGGGCCGCGCTTCCCAGATGGCGTCCCAGCGCTGCGCCTTCTCGAGGCCGTCGAGGTGCTTGAGCAGCTCGGCTTCTTCAGGCGTGGGCGGCGTCTCGACAGGCTTCGGGCGCGTCACCGTCGTGGTGCCCGCGTCGACCTCGCCGGCGTCGGGCTCACCCGCGTCGACCACCACGTCAGCCACGCCAGCGTCGACCACCTCGAGGCCCGCGTCGACGGGCTTCACGCCGGCGTCCATCAAGAACGTGCCGTCGGCCAGCATCACGTAGCCCGCGTCGCGCATGCCCGCGCGGTAGCGCTCGCGCTCGGCCCAGTTGTCCATGCGCACCTTGCTGATGACGCCCGCGATGATGACCGTCAAAGCGACGATGCCGATGATGACCTTCTTGCCCGACACGCTCGACGCCGGCGGTGGCGCGCCTTCGGAGGTCGGCGGCTGCGGCGTGGCTTTCGCGGCGGCGCTGCTGGGCGGCGCGCGCGTGGCGCCCGAGGCCATCGACGGCGTCACCGCCATGCCCGGCTTGAACACGCCGCTCGACTCTTCCACCGACACCTCGGCCAGCGGCTGACCTGTCAGCTCGACGACGAACGTCTCGATGTCGCGCGTGCGCTTCTCGCGCTCTTTCTCGAGCGCGTGCTCGATGGCCGACACCACCGACGGCGCGAGGTCGGGGCGCAGCGCGGCGAGCGACGGCGCTTTTTCGTAAGCGATGCGGAAGACCACCTTCGCGATGTTGTCGGCGAAGAACGGCGCCTGGCCGGTGAAGAGCTCGAACGAGATGCTGCCGAGCGAGAACAGGTCGCTCTGCGCGGTGACGTCGCGGTTCTGACCGAGCGCTTGTTCCGGCGACATGTACAGCGGCGTGCCGATGAGCACCGACTCGGTGGTCTGCACCGTCTGCGAGTCGTGGAGCTTGCTGATGCCGAAGTCGAGCACCTTCACCTGGTCGCCGAGCGCCGTCGGCACCAGGAAGATGTTCTCGGGCTTCAGGTCGCGGTGCACCACGCCGGCGCGGTGCGCGGCCTGCAACGCGGCGCCCACCTGGCGCATCACCGTCGACACCTGCTCGACGGACAGCTGCTTGCCGTGCGCGCGCGCGGCGAGGCTCTGGCCCTTCAAGAACTCCATGACCAGGTACGGCTGACCGCTGGGCAGCGTGTTGAAGTCCAACACCTGCACGATGTTGGGGTGCTCGAGGCGCGCGGCGATCTCCGCTTCACGGCGGAACCGCGCGAGCGCTTCTTGCGGCAGCGCGCTGTCGACGTGCAGCACCTTGATGGCGACCTGCTTGCCCGCCAGCCGTCGGTGCTTCGCCAGCCACACCTCGCCCATGCCGCCGCGGCCCAATTGCCGCTCAATCTCGTACGTCTCGGCGATGACGACGCCCGGCGCGAGCGGCGAGGTGGCTTCACTCATCGTGGGGGCTCCTCTACCAATGTGGCTGGAGTTGCGCCCCGGTTTTGCGCGACAGTGCCCGCATGCTCTCGACCCTCGTCGCCCTCACGCTCTGCCAGACGCCCGCCGCGGTCGACACGGCCGCCTACAAGGACAAGCTGCAGTTCCTCACCGACGGCAAGAGCCACTACGTCGCGTTTCTGCCGTCGAAGCCCTACGACAGCGCCACCAGCTTCTACGGCGACGGCAAGACGTTCGCGCAGATCCCCGTGTTCGCCGGTGGCCGCAACGGCGAAGAGACCTGGAGCATGTCGTTCTGGGACCCGCGCGTGCAGCACAGCGGCAACAGCCCCGCCTCGGTCGAGATGCGCGACGCCGGCAAGCGCCACCTCGTGACCTGCGCCAAGAAGGAATCGGAGCTCAAGGTCGTCGCCGAAGACGAGCGCAAGAAGCTGCTCGACGCGGCCACCTTCACCGAGCGCACGTGGACGCGCCTGCCCGAGAAGCTGCTGCGCGACGACACCGGCACGTACTACCTGGTCGATCGCTTCCGCTCGAAGGAGGCCGGTGACCGCCGCGACTTCCGCGTGTTCGTCGGCAAGAAGGGCGCGATGAAGCAGCTGCCGCTCAAGGACATCGTCGACGACTCGCAGGGGTTGATCCTCGCCACCAAGAACGGCGACCTGCGCCTCGTCACCCGCGGCGACAAGCTGGAGGGCACGTGGATCAAGGGCAAGGAGCGCGTCGCGTTGGTCGAGGTCGACCTCAACAACTACGACAACGCGCGCATGGTCTACATCGACCTGGGGCCGTACGCCGGGCAGCGTCTCGGCACGCCCTGCGACGACTTCATGTGAAGCTGTGACCGAGAAGCTCATCTTCGTTCAGACGTTCGAGGGCCTCACCCGGGCCTTCGGCTCCCGCTTCACGCCGGAGCTGCTGACCAACTTCCGGCTCTACGGGTTCGACCCCGAGCGCCTGCTGCCGGCCTACCCGCAGAAGACGTTCATCGAAGTGGTGCGCCTCATCGCGCGCGCGCTCAACCCCGGCCTCGAAGAGAACGAGGCCATTCGCGCCGTGGGCCGCGGCTTCATCGACGGCTACGACGAGACGCTGGTGGGGCGCGCCATGCTGGGCATGATCCGCCTCATCGGGCCGCGTCGCACATTGGAGCGGCTCACCCGACAGTTCCGTACCGGCAACAACTTCTCGGACACGCGGCTCATGCAGAAGGGGCCCACCGAGTACGAGCTGTGGTGCAACGAGGTGCGCTTGCCCGGCTGGTACCAGGGCATCATCTCGCGCGGCCTCGAAGTCGCCGGAAGTCGGGACGTCTCGGTGGAGGTCGTCAACCGGGATGACAGCGGCGGAGGCACCTTTCGCATTCGCTGGGCCGACAAATGAAAGTGGTGCAGGCCGCCCACTGAAGTATTGAATCAGCCCACTTTTCCTCCATGAGTTCCGGGCAAGCCAGCCAGCGTCTGCGACCGTTCAAGCCGCTGCGCTTCGGTCGCTACACGCTCCTCATGCCGCTCTCGACGGGCGGTATGGGCGAGGTCTTTCTCGCGCGCCTCGAAGGCACCCACGGCTTCGACAAGCCCTGCGTCATCAAGAAGATCCTCCCGCACCTCGCCAAGGAGCAGGGCTTCGTCTCGCGCTTCGTCGACGAGGCGCACATCCTCGTGAAGCTGCAGCACGGCAACATCGCCCAGGTGTTGGACATGGGGCTGCACGAGGGCGCCCCGTACATCGCGCTGGAGTTCGTCGACGGCAAAGACCTGCGCCGCGTGCTGGCGCGCATGCGGGAGCGCCAGCTGCCGTTGCCGCTGTCGTTCGTGTTGTCGGTGGTGACGCGCATGTTGGACGCGCTCGCCTACGCGCACCGCAAGCGCGGCGACGACGAGCGCGAGCTGAACCTCGTGCACCGCGACGTCAGCCCGCAGAACGTCCTCATCTCGTACGAAGGTGAGGTCAAGGTCATCGACTTCGGGCTCGCGAAGTCGGCGCTCTCGGTGTCGAACACCAGCCCCAGCATCGTGCTCGGCAAGTTCATGTACATGTCGCCCGAGCAGGCGCGGCACAAGACGGTCGACCGCCGCAGCGACCTCTACGCCGTGGGCCTCGTGCTCTGGGAGCTGGTCACCGGCAAGAACCCCTTCGAAGACACGCCGTCGGGCGAGCTGATGGGGAAGGTCGGCAACCCCGAGATCCCCGCGCTCAACTCGGTCGAGCCGCTGTGCCCGCAGGCGCTCTCTGACGCGGTGGCCAGAGCGCTGCAGCCTGACCCCGCGCTGCGCTTCCAGTCAGCCGAAGAGTTCCGCGGGCGGCTGCAGTCCATCTTGCAGGACATCGACCCGCTGGCCGGCGCCGAGAGCACCAGCCGCTTCATGCGCGACGCCTTCGCGTCGGAGTACCAGCAGGAGCGCCGCATGCTCGCCAGCGTCAAGGAGCAGGCGCGGCAGCTCGACGCCGAAGCGCCTGCCGCGAGCGAGGAAGAGACCATCGACGGCGCGATGTCGCCGTTCAGCAAGCCGACGGTGCCGCAGATGCGCGCCGCGGTGCTCGCCGGCAACGAGCCCACGCTCGCCGCTGACCGCATGCAGGCGCTCAACCCCGAGGCGCTCTCGTTCGCGCCCACGCGCAAGTCGAACGCGCCCGCGGGCCCGGTGAAGAAGGAAGACGTTCACGAGAAGGAAACGCTGCCGGCCATTCAGGTGAAGCTCGACGGCGGCGGTGGCTCAGCCCGGCCGTCTGCGCCCGAGCCGCGCGCACCGGCAGCGGCGCCGGCGCCTGCCCCCATTCGTGCGCGCGTGCTGGCCAAGTCGTTCGACAACGAGTCGACCGAGGCCGCGACGCCCGCCATCGCCGAGCCCGAGCCGCTGCCTTCCATCATCGTGCCGGGCGTCACCGACGCGCCGGTGACCGAGCTCGAGATGCCCGCCGCGATGGTGCCTGCAGCGCCGCCGCCGCCGCGCGCCACCAGCAAGAAGAAGGCATTGGTGAAGGCGCCTTCGCGCAAGCTCGAGAAGCCCGCCGAGCGCGCGCCGAAGCCGAAGCCGCCGAAGCCCTCGCCGTTGCCCGCACCGCAGCGCACCGACACCATGGTGATTCGCAACCCGTTGCTCGAGGCGCCGCTGGCGCCGAGCGGCGAGGTCGCGCCGGTGCCGCAGAAAAAGAAGAGCAGCGGCCTGGTGTGGGTGCTCGTGCCCGTGCTGGCCATCGCCGCGGTGGCGGC
>CAYWON010000080.1:3253-5881 GCA_964459885.1 uncultured Archangium sp. | reverse complement strand
GCAGCGGCCTGGTGTGGGTGCTCGTGCCCGTGCTGGCCATCGCCGCGGTGGCGGCGTTCATCGTCGTCGACATGCGCTTGGAGCAGCAGCGCGCGCAGCAGGTGGAAGACGTCACCGACGCGTCGACGGTCGACGCGCCACCGCCCACGCCGAAGGCTGCGCCCGCGCAGCCGCCGCCGGCCGAGCCAGAAGAGCCGGCGCCGTCGGGTGAAGCGACGCCCGAGCCGGTGAAGACGGCGGCACCGACCGTGGCGGCGAAGCGCGCGGCGGTGGCCGCCAAGTCGAACAGCTCGTCGGGCGCGTTGGCGCTGCGCGCGTTGACGTCAGACTTCGACAAGCTCATCGACGTCGGCACGCAGCGGCAGTTCCGTCTGCGGCTCTCGCAGTTGCAGGGCCAGGTGAACGAGCAGGGCGAAGACGCTGAGTTCCTCTCGCGCGTCGAGACCCTGCATCAGGACGTGAAGGCGGCCCTCGCCAATCAGCAGTAAGGGAGGCGCGATGGCGCCGCTGCTGCGACTCGATTCAGTGACCGCTGGCTACGGCGCGACGCCGGTGCTGGCCGACGTGTCGCTGACGGTGCAACCCGGTGAAGCGTGGGTGGTGCTGGGGCCCAACGGCGCCGGCAAGTCGACGCTGGTGCGCACGGTGATGGGCCTCGTCGCGCCGCGCGCCGGTCGCGTCGAGGTGTGCGGGCTGCCGCTGCCGGGCACGTCGCCGCGCACGTTGGCGAAGGTGGCCGCGTGGGTCCCTCAGGTGGTGGACGAAGAGAGCGGCTTCACCGGCCTCGAGGTGGCGTTGATGGGCCGCGCGCCGCACCTCTCGACGTGGGGCGTGCCCGGTGCGCTCGATGAAGCGAAGGCGCGCGAGGTGCTGGCCTCGGTCGACGCGGCGTCGTTGGCCGACAAGCGCCTGTCGGACGTGTCGGGTGGTGAGCGTCGGCGCGTGTGGCTGGCGCGCGCGCTGCTGCAGGAACCGAAGTTGTTGGTGCTCGACGAGCCCACGGCGTTCCTCGACGTGAAGCACCAGGTCGACACGCTGCGCGTGGTGCGCGAGCGGGTGGCGCAGGGCCTCGGCGTGCTGGCGGTGCTGCACGACGTGAACCTCGCGCGGCACCTGGCGACACACGTGCTGTTGCTCAAGCACGGCCGCGTCGAAGCGAGCGGCCCTGTCGATGAAGTGCTGACGGTGGACCGGCTCTCGGCGCTCTACGACCTCGCGCTGGAGTCCCACGGTGGCGTCTTCAGTCCGCCGCTTCCGCGACGTGGGAGCGGGCTGGGGTGAGGGCGCTGGCTGTCGTGCTGTCGCTCGCACTTCACGCGCTCGGGCTGTGGTGGCTCGGTCGCAGCGAGGTGACGACGACCCCCGTCGCGCGCGCGCCGACACAGCTCGCCTGGCTGTCAGCACAAGAGCCGGCGGAGGTGCCTGAAGCCGCCGCGCCGCCGAGGCCGACCCCTGCACGTCGTCGGTCGACGCCTGCGCCAGAAGCTGCGCCCGCCGTGGCGGAGTCTCCGTCGCCCGCGGCTGAAGGCGTCGACGAGCCCACAAGCGGCGCGCCGACCGCGGTTGAGGAGGCGACGGGCACCACGGGCGTGGGCGAGCCTCGTGAGACCGAAGGTGTTCCCGCGCCAGGACCACGTGACGTGGGCGACGAGGTCGACGTCGCGGCGCTGGTGCACGCCCGCCTCGCGGCGGTGGCCGACGGTTGCTACCCGGCGGCGGCGCGGCGCTTTCGCCAACGCGGCACGGCGACGCTCTCGTTCTGCAGCGACGCTGCGGGCGTCATCACCGGCGGTCATGTCAGCGCGTCGTCAGGCGCGTCGATGCTCGACACCGCCGCGCGCGAGTGCGTGCTGACCGCGGCGAGCCCGCTGCCGCTGCCCGCTGCGGGCGCGTGCTTCTCGGTGCCGGTGCGCTTCGGCGGGCCGTAGGTCCTACGCGAGGCGACACAGGCAGTACGTGAACTGCTGCGCGCCGCCCGCAGGCGTGTGGTGAATCTCGCTCGCGCTGCCGACGCGCACGAAATCAGGGCCGAACTCGGCGTGCAGCGCCGCCGGTGAATAGCGAGAGACTTCGAGGCCGCTGCACCGCGTCGGCCCGTCGGGTCCGAAGGTGGCCATCAGCACGTGCCCGCCGGGCTTCACCGCGCGTCGCACGGCGGCGACGTAGCGCGCGCGCTCGTCGTCCCCGCGGAGGAAATGGAAGACCGCGCGGTCGTGCCAGAGGTCGAAGGCCTGGTGCGGCAGCGTCAGCGTGGTGATGTCGCCGACGAGCCAGTCGACGTCGTCGGCGCGCGCGCCGAGCCGCTGCCTCGTCGCGTCGAGCGCGCGGGCAGACAGGTCGTTGACGGTGGGCCGCGGGTAGCCGCGCGCCAGCAGGTCGTCCACCAGCGTCGAGGCGCCGGCGCCCACGTCGAGCAGCGCGCCCCGGGGCAGCGAGTCGAGCCAACGCAGCGACTCGTCGAGGTGTGGGCGGAACCAGCTGACCTCGTCGGTCTTCTTGCTGCCGTAGCCGTTGTCCCAGTGTGTCTTCACGTCTGCCATGCGTCGTGGGAGCCAGCGGGCGGGCCGCGCGATTCAGTACACGTCGTACTTCTTGCGCATCGCCTCGTGCTCGTCGGCGTCGCGCGAG
>CAYWON010000080.1:0-3153 GCA_964459885.1 uncultured Archangium sp. | reverse complement strand
TCAGTACACGTCGTACTTCTTGCGCATCGCCTCGTGCTCGTCGGCGTCGCGCGAGGGGTGCAGCACGCGCTGCGCGTCGTGCAGGTAATAGAGGTACTCGCTGGTCACCGGCTTGAGCGCCGCGCCGAAGCTGACGGCGGTGGGCGCGCCAATCGGCGTCGGCGGCAGACCTTTGCGGTAGCGCGTGTTGTACGCGTCCTTCTGATCTCTCAACTTCGCGAGGAACGCGACGCGATCGTTCCACTTCTCCAGCTCGTAGCGGCTGGTGGCGTCCACGCCGAGCGCCCAACCCTTGTCGATGCGCTTCCACAAGATGCCGGCGACGAGCGGCCGGTTCGACGGCGTCGGCTCCTCGCGCTCCAGCATCGAGGCCATGGTGATGAGCTCATGCAGCGTCCTGGTCTGCGCTTTCACGTCGGCTTCGAACGGCGAGTAGACGCGCGAGACGAAGAGGTCCAACTGCTTCTGCACGAGCTGCCGACAGTCGATGCGGCCCTTCGGCAGCTGGTACGTCTCCGGGTACAGGTAGCCCTCGAGCGTGCCCTTCGGCAGCGGGAAGGGCGCGCTGTAGCCGTCGGCCGATGACGCGGCCTTGAGGTACTCGCCCGGCAACGCGCGGCCCGCGGCGACCAGCGCCTCATCGGTGTCGCGCAGTCGCCAGCCCTCCAGCACCACGAAGGGCTCGTCTTCAGCGAGCGGCGGCTTCTCGAGCGCGGTGGCCAGCTCCATCGGCGAGAGCGCGTGCGGCAAGCGGAACTTGCCGGCCTTCAGCTTGAGCCCACCGCGCTTCCAGACGACGTAGCGAAAGACCGTCGCGTCGGGCACGAGGCCGGCGGTGACGAGCTGCCCACCGACGCTGCGCGCGTTGGCGCCTTTGGGCACCTCCAGCTCGACGTCTTCACCCGGAGCCCCGGGCGCGTTGGCCGCCGTGTCGAGCCGGAGCAGGTAGCCGCCGACACCCACGACACCCACGAGCAGCAGAATCAACACGGCGATGATGGCGCGCTTCACGGGCTGGGAAGTTTCCACGGCCGTTTCCGTTAGGCGAGCGCGTTGATGCGCCGCTATGGCAGGCGGCGATGCTCTCGTTCGACTCGTCGCCGTCGCTGTGGAGCCTGTACCCGCGCATTCTCGCGTCGCGCAAACCGGCGCGGCTGAAGAGCGGCGGCGGAGTGCCTCGCATCGACGGCGTGCTGCGCGGCGTGCGCATCGACCCGGCGCACCTGGCGACCTACCGAGACCTGACCGGCAACGCCGGTGACACGGTGCCAATCACCTACCCGCACGTGCTCGCCAGCGGCCTGCACCTCGCGATGCTGGCGTCGCCGCAGTTCCCGGTGCGCCTCATGGGGCTCGTGCACGTCGCCAACCGCATCGAGCAGCGCGGGCCGCTGCCGACGACGGCGTCAGGCGAGCTGGTGGCGTGGCTCGAAGGGCACCGCGACACCGAGCGCGGTCAGGAGTTCGACCTGTTGACCGAGTGGCGGCAGGGCAGCGACGTGCCGTGGCGCGAGACGATGACCTTCCTCGCGCGCGCGCCGAAGAAGGAAGGCGCCTCACGTGCTGCGAGCGAGGCGCAGCGACCGCCGGCCGACCAGACCTTCACGTTCGACGCGCCGTCGGACATCGGTCGGCGCTACGGCCCGCACGCCGGTGACGTGAACCCGATTCACCTGTGGGCTGCGACCGCGAAGCTCTTCGGCTTCAAGCGCGCCATCGCGCACGGCATGTGGACGCTGGCGCGGTGCGCGGCGGCGCTGCCGACCGATGGCCCGCGCGTGTTGGACGTGCAGTTCAAACTGCCGGTGCTGTTGCCCGCGACGCTGCGCTTCGAGCGGCGCGACACCGAGTTTGTCGTGCTCGACGACACGGGCCAGAAGCCGCACCTCGCCGGGCGATACACCCGAGGCTAGAAACGCGCATCGGAGGAGCCATGAAGCGACCGACCGCCAGGGACAGGAAGCAGCCGGTGAGCCTCACTTTGAACACGGCGATCGTACGTGACGCGCGTGCGCTGACTGACAACCTGTCCGGCGTCGTCGAGCGGCTGCTGACCGAGTTCGTCAGTGATGCCCGAGCGTCTCACACGCGAGCAGCTGAGCGGCTGGCCGCCGCGGCGTCCTTGTGGTCCGAATTCACGGAGCGGCACGGTTCGCTCTCCGACGACTACTCGACGCTCTGAGCCTTTCGTCGTCGTGTTGCAATCGTCGGTCTTCGACGCGCACGCGAGGCGAGTGGTGGCCCCGCTCGTGCTTGAGGCGCACGCAGGCGCGAGGCACGCGTTGCTCAACCCGAAGTTCGTCGTCGATGGAACTGCGGTCGTGTGGCTGCCGTTCGACGTGGCGAGCGTTCCGGTCGCCGAGCTCGGCAAGCCTGTCGCTTCGCTGCGGCGGCATGGCGACAAGCTCGTTGGGGCGATCGATCAACTCATCACCCGCGTGTACGACTGACCCTCAGTCCAGCGTCATCTTCTCGTCGAGGTCGGCCTCGGTCAGCGTCGGCTGCGGCAGCGTGTCGAGCAGCGGACGCAGCACGTTCATCGCGGGCGGCACGTAGGGCGCCACGGCCTCGCCGAACTCCTGCACGTAGACGCTGGTGACCTCCACGAGCAGCTTGTCCTTCGACGGGAAGCTGCCGGCGGCGGTGCCTGACCAGCGCTCGCGACCGTCGCTGCAGCGCACGAGCGCACCCTTCACGTCGACCTCGAAGCCGTCGCCTTTCGCCACCACGCTCGGTGTCAGCGTCAGCACGCCCTCGATGGCGTCTTCACCGCCGCACACGTCGGCGAGCTGCACCGCGGCGGCCTGTGCGACCTCCTTCTTCACGAGGAAATCGCGCTTCTGGTTCACGTAGCGGCGGGCGACGCGCGCCCACGCCTGGCCCGCGGGCTCCTGGCCGTTGGGCAGCGGCTGCACCACGAGCGCGAGGCGCTTCACGGCGGTGCTGTCTTCGGTCTGCCACGTGTCTGAGATGCGCGAGGCCTTCACCACAGAGCAACCGGAAGCCGCGACGACGAGGACGAGGAGAGCTCGCTTCATAGGGCGCGGAATGTATGCCGGTTTCGGTTGCATCGCGGCGTCAGCGTCGCGACAAGGCGACGATGCGCCCGACTCCGAGACTCGTGAGCCGACTGCTGGCGGTGGCCTTCGCCGC
>CAYWON010000079.1:0-30406 GCA_964459885.1 uncultured Archangium sp. | reverse complement strand
GCCTTCGCGCCGTCGAGCGCGGTCTGCAGCACCGGGTCGCCGTCCAGCGCCATCGCCGAGCCGGTCACCTCGTAGCGCAGCAGCGCCGACTCGCCTGCCATCAGCACGCCGTTGACCGGCCGCACCTTCGTGGTCTGCGCGCGCTCGCGCAGGTACTCGGGGAAGAGCTGCAGCGGGTCGTCACGGAAGTCGCCGATGCGTTGTGACATCGGCTGCTGCAGCTGCAGCATCGCGCGCTCGGCTTGATCGTCGGGCGCTTCGGTGGCGAGGCGCGCGCGCTGCGCGGGCGTCAGCAGGCGATCACGGTGCGGCATCAGCGCGTCGATGAGCTGCGTGCCTGCGCTGTCAGGCAGCGGGAGCTCTTTGAGGCGATCGGTCTTGAGCGCGGCGGAGAACTTCTTCGCTTCGTCGGCGGCGTTGGCGCCCGAGACGAGCACCACCACCTGCTTCGAGGCCGAGCCCGCGAGGTGCTTCAGCGCGTCTTCAGCGAGCTCGTCACGGCGATCCGACGGGAGGAGCTCGAGGAGATCGCTCTCGACCTTCAGCCCGCCAGACCAGAGGTAGATCTGGTGCGCGACCAGCGCCGCGAAGATGAGCGTCCACGCGAAGGTGAGCCGCGGGTTCATGGCCCGACTGGCCCCTCACCCTGACCCTCTCCCCGCGGGGGAGAGGGGATCAATGAGATGAGCGTGGAGTCGCCGCTCTGTTCCTGCAGGTGCACCGAGCGCACGTAGCCGTCGCCCTTGAGCGAGATGCGCAGGAAGATCTTCTCGAGCGGCCCCGGCTTCGGCGTCAGCTCGATGTGCCAGTTCGCGCCGTCCACCCCGCCCTGCGCCGTGAAGTGCGTGCCGAGCGCGTCGAGGTCGCCCGCGAGCAGCGAGAACAAGAGCGTGGTGATGACCTTCACCGTCGGCTCGGTCTTGGCGTCGAGCGCGAAGACTTGAGCCCCGCCCTGCGTCGAGCGGATCTGCGCCGCCGTCACCGACAGCTCGGAAGCGAACGGCTTGAGCGTGTTCCAGTTCACGCCCTCGCCCTTCTTCACCTCGTACGTGCCCGATGACTTGAGCGGCCGCTTGAAGCCCTTCACCTGCTTGCTCTGCTCGAAGGTGCCGGTGATGACCGGCGCGTCGACCAGCTTCGCTTTGACCTGGCTCGCCAGCGTCGGCTCGGCCGAGAGCGCCAACAGCAGCAGCGCCGCCGTCATGCGACCCCCAACGCCTTCCAGAGTTCCTTCGGCGTCACGTACTCGAGCTCGTTGGTCTTTGCGTTGACGGCGACCTGCACGGTGTACCCCTTGGTCAGTTTCTCGCCGTTCGACGTAATGACGTACTCGGTCTTCAGCCGGTTCTCGTATTCGACGATCTCCGCGCGCACAGTCAGCTTCTGCTGCAGCACCGCGGACCGCACGTACTTGAGCCGCACGTCGACCACCGGCCACAGGTAGCCCGAGTCGCGCATCGCGAAGTAGCCGTAGCCGAGGCGCTCGAGCAGCGTCTGTCGCGCGAGCTCGAAGTACTTCAGGTAGTGCCCGTGCCAGACGACCTGCATCGGGTCGCAATCGAAGAACGGCACCTGCACCTGGATCTCTTCAACCCATCGGCTCATCCCGCCACCTTTCGCCACAACAACATCGGCAAGCGGATCAACATCCCGAAGAAGAGCCGCGCGTGCATGCCGGAGATGCGCACGTTGTCCCAGAGCGCGTCGAAGTGGCTGACGCCGTCCATCGGGTACGTCACCGGCGTGGGGATGTTGATGACCTTCGTGCCGCGCCACACGAGCCGCACGGCGATCTCGGGGTCGAAGTCCATGCGCTTGCCGATGCCCGGCACGATGGCCGCGAGCGTGCGTTCCAGCGGGTACACGCGGAAGCCGCACATCGAGTCGCGGATCGCGAAGGACAGCGTGTTGATCCACACCCAGATGTGCGTGAGGTAGCGCGCGTAGAGGCGGCCCTTTGGCACCGACGCGTCGTACACCGGCACGCCGCTCACCAGCGCGTCAGGGTGGGCCTCGGCCTGTTCCAGGAACTTCGGGAGATCTTTGAGCGCGTGCTGGCCGTCGGCGTCGATCTGCACGGCGTGCGTGAAGCCGAGGCGCTTCGCTTCTTCGAGGCCCGACATCACCGCCGCGCCCTTGCCGCCGTTGCGCTGCCGTCGGTAGAGCGAGACGCCGTCGCGCTTGCTGAGTTCATCGAGCACCGCCGCACACTCGGGCTTGCTGCCGTCGTCGACGAGGACCACCGGCAGGTTGAAGGTGCGCACCTGTTCCACGACCGTGCCGATGGCGTGCTCGTGGTTGTACACGGGGATGACGACTGCCGGCTTCATGCGCGCCAGACCACCTTGCCCGACGAGAACTGCCGCTCGCCGTCGGTGAACCTGAAGGCCACGGCGTGCTTGTCGCCGTTCCACTCGAGCGCCAGTTGCACGGTGTGCCCCGGCTGCATGATCGCCTGGAACTTGAGCGCCTCGAGCCGCGTGAAGTCGCCCGTCACCGGGAAGACCTCTTTGGCGAACGAGATGGCCCAGTCGACCTGCGCCACGCCGGGCACCACCGGCAGCTTCGGGAAGTGGCCGTCGAGCGCGCGCAGCTCCGGCACGATGTTCAGCTGCAACACTGCGCGGCCTGCAGAGCGCTCCGTCCACGTGGCGTCGGGGCGCTCGGGGGCGAACAACTTCGTCAACAGGGCCTCCGGGGTCTTGCCCTGCTCGTTGGCGGGCATGGTTTCGGGAAAGCGGAAGCGCCGCGGCCGGGCCACCGGCTCGACCACGTCGCGCACCGCGTCTTTGAGCCGCGCGATGAGGGCCTTGCGATCGACCGCGCGGCCGGCGTCGCTGGGCACCGCGACGAGGCCCAGCGTCACGCGCGCGCCGGGCAGCACGACGACGCGCGCTTCCTTCAGCAGGCCGGTGCCCAGGCAGGTGCGCTCGATGAGGTCGAGCGACACGCGCTTCTCTTCGATCTTCGCGAGGCGATCGGCGCGGCCCAGCAAGCGGAAGCTGTCGCCCGAGAGCTCCACGCGATCGGCGGTGGTGAACCACGCGTCGTCGGGAAGATGCGGGCTCTTCACTTCGAGCGTGCTCTCGGCAGACGCGCGCACCTGCACGCCGCGCAGCGCGGCCCACGGCTGCGTCGCGCCCTGCCGCCACGCGATGCCGCCGGTCTCGGAGCTGCCGTAGACCTCGATGGGCCGATGGCCGGTGACGTCGAGCGCGAGCTGCGAGGCCTCGGGCGGCAATGGACCGCCTGACGAGAAGACGGCCTGCGCCTTCGTGGACCAGACGTGGCCGTCGGGCAGGCGCTTGAGGTGCGCTGGCGACGAGACGAGCACTGAAGGGCCGGCGGCGAGATCGCGCTCCAGCTCTTCCGGGTATTCGAGGCGGCGCGGCGCCATGACGCGGCCGGTGAGCACCGGCCACAGCACGGTGAAGAGCAGCCCGTAGATGTGCTGGTGCGAGACCGTAGAGATGAACACGGTGTCGCGCGAGAGGCGCTCGCCGAACGTGGCGTCGAGCGTGGCCACCTCGTCGAAGAGCTGCCGCAGCGTCTTGGTGATGGCGAGCGGCGCGCCGGTCGAGCCCGAGGTGAAGACCACCACGCCGGGCAGCTTGCGATCGATGCGCTCGAGCGTCGGCATGCCCGTGCGCGCGGGCTCGAGCCAGCCGTCGACGTGCGAAGACAACGCCGCGCGCGTGGCCGGGAGATCGTCACCGGGCAGCACCACCTGATGACCGCGCGACCAGGCGTCGAACGCGGTGGCGGCGAAGGCGAGGCGATCGTCGGTGTAGAGCGCGAGGCGCCTCACGTGGCGGCTCCTTCGAAGCGGCGGCGCACGCGGCGGCGAATGAGGTACTCGCTGGCGCCGAAGACGCCCATGAGCACGTAGGCGATGGCCCCGTTGTAGAGCGCCCAGACGCGGTCGCTGCCCCACAGCGACGTGGCCGCGGCGATCGAGCCGTTGACGATGAAGAAGCCGCACCAGGCCATCGTGACTTTGCGCGTGTAGTCCACCGCGTGCGGCGGGAGCTGGGGTTCTTTGAGGCGCGCGAGGCGCTCGACCATCGACTGGCCTCCGCGCAGCGTCACGCCGAAGAGCAGCAGCATCGCCCCGTTGACGAAGACCGGGTACCAGCGCAGCGGCCAACCGACGTTGAAGAAGCCGGTCACGGCCGCCAGCGCGAAGGCCGCCAGCGCCAGCAGCACCCACCCGCGCTGCCTGGCTGCGGCGAGCCGGAGCGCGCCCAGCAGCACGAGCGCGAGCGCCAACCACCTGGGCTCGATGCGATCACCGAGCAACCAGATGGCCAGCGGGTAACAGAGCGTCAGCGCCGTGAAGACGATGTTGCGCAACACGGCTGCTGCCGGCTTCAGGCCGCGGGCGGCGCGGCGGCGTCGTCGGAGTGGATGAGGAGGTGCAGCGCGTCGACCACGTCTTGCACGGTGCGCACCTTCTTGAACGCCTCGGGCGTCATGCGCTTGCCGACCATCGGCTTCATCTGAACGATGAGGTCGACGGCGTCGATGCTGTCGATGTCGAGGTCTTCGTAGAGCCGCGCCTCGGGCTTGATGCGCTCGGCCTCGATGGCGAACGTCTCGTGGAGGATCTCGACGATCTTTGCGTACAGCGCTTCCTTGGTCATGACGTTGCCCCCGAGCGGTGGTTGTTCACGAGAGCCGCCAGGGCCTGCACGGACGCGAAGTGCTGGCGCGTCTCGGCTGCGTCCGACGACAACTTGATTCCGTACTTCTTCTGCAGACCGACGCCGAGCTCCAGCGCGTCGATCGAGTCCAACCCCAGGCCCTTCACGAAGAGCGGCGCCGAGGGATCGATGTCGGCGACCTTCACGTCTTCGAGGTTCAGCGTGTCGATGATGAACTGCGCGACTTCTTGCTCAAGCGCTTGCACGACGTGACTCCTGCTCGAAAAAGCGTTCCATGTGGGCGTTCAACCGCCGCACGGCCAGGGCTTCTGGCACGCCGGCTTCCAGGAACTGGTCTACCTGAAGATCGTCATGAACGCGGATGACGAAATGCATTCGCCGCGAGGGCACCTGGTACCAGCGCTGATAGCGGGCGAGCCCGCGCGGGTTGCAGGTCACCACGACCGGGGTCACCGGCCGACGGTTGCGGATGACGACGTTGGCCGCCCCGCGCTGAAACTTGATGTCACCGTCCTCGGGCGTGCGCGTGCCCTGCGGGAAGAGGACCACGTGGTCGCCGAGTGACAGCGCCTTTTCGCAGCCGGTCACGAGGCCGAGGCCTTGATCGTTGGTGATGTAGCCGGCGGCTTCGATGGCCACCCGCATCACCGGGTTCTTCAGCAGGTTGCTGCGCACCACCGCCGCGAAGCGCGGCACCAGCGAGCCGATGATGACCACGTCGATGAGCGACGGGTGGTTGGCGAGGATGAGCAGGCCCGGGCGCTGCAACTTCTCGATGCCGTGCAATTCGTAGGTGAGCACGCCCAGCACCCGCATCACCTCCACGAAGGTGCCGAACCACCAGCGCACCACGCTGCGCGAGGCCATGCGCTGCCGGTCGCGCGTGCGGTGACCCAGGAGGATCCACGAGAACAACAGGACGCCCAGCGTGAGGGTGACGACGCCGAACAGCACGAAGCAGAAGCCCGTGGTGAGGATGCGGAAGCAGATCTCCAGCCGGTTGCCCTCCGGCTCGACCTGCATCACGGGCTCGGTCCTCACGCGCGACTCCACTCGTAGCCACTGACCCCGTCAGCCACGCGGTAGTGCAGCGCCCGATTGAGGACGAACTTGATGAGCTCCAGCGCGTGCGGGAGCCCGGTGGGGGGGGTCGCGTTCACGTCGCCCGTACGTACGCGCCAGGGCCCGTTTCGCTTCACGTGCCAGGCGTACGCAAAATCGTGAGGAACTTCGGGGTAATACGGCGCATGGAGGGTGTGCGGGCTAGCCTCGTAGACGACCAGGACCGCCTCGTCGGCCAGGGTGACGGCCTCGAGGAGCCCCGCTTCGGGCGTGAAGAGGCCGTTGGCGACGGCGACCACGTTCGCGGTGTCCTGGCGAATGATCGAGTACTGCCCGCCGATGGCGTTGTGCACCGACATCGCGAAGCTGGCCGGTGAGAGCGGCTCGCCCTTCGCCAGCGCGGTCAGCAGCTCGGCGCTGCGGGGCGCGTCGCCGTGGCGCGAAGCAAAGATGAGCGGGAGCCCGCGGGCTTCCTGCTGCACCCACTGGGCGACCTGAAACGCGATGCGGCCCATCTTCTCGATGCGGCGGCGCGCCATGGCCGGGACTTCAGTCAGCGGCGGCGTCTCGGGGCCCACGGGCACGGAAGGGGCTTTCGCCCACGCTTCCCACGCCTCGTTGGAAGTCAGTCCGGGCCCCCATGCTGCCCACCGGAGAATGTCGAACTCGACGCGCACGTGCGGCGCGCCCATACCAAAGTTACAGCCCGGTCAATACTCCCCCCGGAGGCCTAAAAACGGGCGGATCGGCAGGTGGTTGAAGCGGCCCTGGTTGGGCATCACGCCGTTGGCCAGATCGCCTTCGCCGTAGACCCACGAGAAGACGTTCATGGTGTTGGTGACGTTGAGGACCTCGGCGTAGACGGCGCACGACACGGGGCCGACCTCGAAGCGGTATTCGCCGCGCAGGTTGAGCTCGAAGAAGACCGAGTAGCGCTCGCCAGAGGTACGGCCCCAGACAGGCGCCCACGCGGTGTCAGTGGCGTCGGGCACGAAGGTGGTGATGGGCGTGTACGGGCGGCCGGTGCGGAAGTTGGCGCGCGTGTGCACGAGCCAGTGCTTGTTGGGTGACCAGCTGACGCCGCCGCCGACGGAGAACTGCTGTTCCCACTGCACCGGGTAGGTGATGCGCGTCGCCGCCAGCGGGTTGGAGCGCTCAGCGCGCAGCGCGCCGACGCCGAGGTTGTACGCAAACTGCCGCGTGCGGCCGAAGAGCATGGCGTCGATGCCGTAGGCGAAGCCGTCGCCGCCGTTGACGTAGACGGGGAGCCCCGCCGCTTCGCGATCGGCCACGCCCTGCACGGTGTCGGGGTTCACGACGAGGTTCGAGAGGAACTTGGCCCAGCCTTCGATGCGCACCAGGGCTTCGATGGGCAGCGGCTGCTCGATGGCGGCGATGACGGAGCCCGCACGCTCGGCCTGCAGGCGCGGGTTGCCGTAGACGGGATCCATCGCGAGCGGCGTCTGCACCGGCTGCAGGACGTAGCCACCCGACAGCTTGAGCACGGTGAGCGTGGGCAGCGTGACGGCCGCGGCCAGGCGCGCCGAGCCGCTCGGGAGCGAGTTGCTGACGTCGTACTGGCCGCGAAGGCCGCCTTCGATGGCGAGCGCTTCGATGGGGCGCCAGGTGTGCTCGGCGTAGGCCGACAGCAGGTTGCGCGTGAGCGACGGGTTGATGTTCAGCACCGGGCGGCGGCTGTCGACGATGGGCTCGCGTGCCCACGGGGGAATGCTGCGGCCGTCAGCGACGGTGCCGGTGAGGCGGATGTCGCGCCACGCGTACTGCACGCCGGCGTTGAAGCGGTTCGCCTTCGAGAAGACGTACTTGAGATCGCTGCGCACGACGATGTCGTTGCGGAGCGCGGCGGTGGCGAGGTCGATGGCGCCCTGCACGTTGAAGTCGTTCTGATCGCGCAGGTACGCGGCGGTGAAGCTGAGCTCGCTGTCGCCGGCGAGATCGATCTCATGACGGAGGCTGGCGATCTGCGCGTTGTTGCTGATGGCGAGGTTGCCCGCAAAGTTGACGATCACCTGCTCGCCGGGCTTCACGATGAAGTTGAGGCCGTCAGACGCGTGCGTGAACGTGGCCATCGTGAGGTGCTTGCCGCGCCGGTACGAGAGGCGCACGAAGGCCTCGGTGATGTCGGGCGCGACGACGTTCTCGCCGAACAGCTTGAAGGCCTTGAGCACCGCGAAGTACGCCTCGAAGTAGCTGCGCCGGAAGCTGACGACGGCCGAGAGCCCTTCGAGGCCCAGCGGGATGTCGACGCGGGCCTTGGCGGTCAGCATCGACACGTCGGCCACCACCTTGAGCTTCTTCACGTCACCGCGGACGTACTTGATGTCCAACACGCCTGAGAGCGCGGGCTCGTAGCGGGCCGGCGCGGCGCCCGCGAAGAAGTCGGCCGACTCGATGAGCAGCGGGTTGATGATGCTGGCGAAGCCACCCAGGTGGTATGGGTTCGAGAGCGGCACGCCGTCGATGAGGATGATGGTCTCGTCGGGCCCGCCGCCGCGCACGAAGAAGTTGGCGAGCAGGTCGGGATCTGCCGCGACGCCGGGCAGCTGCTGCACCACGCGCGAGATGTCTTCCAGCGCGCCGGGCGTGCGATCGATGTCGGCGCGCGTGAGCGAGAAGCGGCTGACCTGCGGTGACTTGTCGGCGTCGGGCACCGAGGGCAACAGGCGGCTGCCTTCGACGCGCGTCTCGTAGATCTGCGATTTCACCAGCGCGTAGCGCACGCGCGTCACCTGCCCGCTGCGAAACACCTCAGGGAAGCCCTTGAGCGCGTGGCCGGTGTGATCGACCGTCACCCATTGATCTCCCGGCGGCTGCGTCTCGAGCGTGAGCGAGAAGTTGCCCTGCGCGTCGGTCACCGTCTGCTGGCTGCCGAAGCTCACGGTGGCGCCTTCCAGCGCTTCGCCGAGCTCGCCGACCACGGTGCCGGTGATGGTCCACGGCAAGACCGGTGGAACGAAATCGATGGTGAGATCGACGCGTGAGAGCGCCGGCACGCCGTTCACGGTGGCGGGCTTGAGCGTGCACTGCTCGACCGCGCGCAGCGCCGAGCCCTCGAACGCCGAGCTGGGCGCGTTGGGCACCACCTTGTTGGTGACGCCGCCGTCAGCGCCGATGGTGACCTGCACCACGACCTTCACGGCGATGCCGCTCGCGCGCTCCGACGGCGGGTACTCGGGCTCGCCGGTGCAGCTCGCGCTGGGCGGCACGATGACGGGGCCGGCGTCGGGCGCGTCGAGGGTGGGGACGTCTGCCCCGGCGTCTTCGAAGCCGGCGTCTTCCACCGCGGCCTGCGAGAGGACCAACGCGGCGATGACGCTCAGCACCACAGACGCCTCCGGGGAAAAACGGCGCGCCGTTGTACCAGAGCGACTGGCACGCTACGAGCGGCGCCTCATGACGCAGCTCATCTCTTTCGACGGCCAGCCGCTTCGCATCGAGCAGATCACCGCGCTCTCGCGTCGCGCCGCGCAGGGCCGCCTGTCGCACGACGCTTCGTTTCTTTCGCGCATCGAAGCCGGCTCGGCCCACGTGGCGCGCACGCTGGCGCAGCAGGGCGTCATCTACGGCGTCACCACCGGCTACGGCGACTCAGTGACGGTGCCGGTGCCGGCCGAGCTGGTGCCCGAGCTGCCGCAGCACCTCTACACGTACCACGGCGTGGGCCTCGGGCCGGTGTTCAACGCCGTCGAGACGCGCGCCATCCTCGCGGCGCGGCTGCAGTCGCTGTCGCAGGGCCTGTCGGGCGTGACGGTGACGTTGCTGCGTCAGCTCGAGCGGCTGCTGGTCGACGACCTGCTCCCGGTGATCCCCTCGGAAGGGTCCGTCGGCGCGAGCGGCGACCTGACCCCGCTTTCCTATGTGGCGGCTGTCCTCTGCGGCGAGCGAGAGGTCTTCGTCGACGGCGTGCGGCGCCCCACGGCCGAGGTGTTCAAGGAGCGCGGCATCACGCCCATTCGCCTGCAGCCCAAGGAGGGCCTGGCGATCATGAACGGCACCGCGGTGATGACCGGCCTCGCGTGTCTGGCCTTCGAGCGCGCGGCGGCGCTGTCGCGGTTGTCGGCGCGCATGACGGCGATGGCCTCGGCGGCCATGGGCGGCAACCCGCACCACTTCGACGAGCTGCTGCACCTGGCCAAGCCGCACACCGGCCAGCAGCGCGCCGCCGCGTGGATCCGTGAAGACCTCGCGGGCACCGAGCGCACGGAGTCGCGCCTGCAGGATCGCTACTCGGTGCGCTGCGCGCCGCACGTCATCGGCGTGGTGGAAGACGCCCTGCCCTTCCTGCGATCGCTCATCGAGAACGAGCTCAACAGCGCCAACGACAACCCGCTCATCGACCCGGCCAGCGGCAAGGTGATGCACGGCGGTCATTTCTACGGCGGCCACGTGGCCCTCGCGATGGACACGCTGAAGAACGTCGTCGCCAACCTCGCCGACCTCATGGACCGGCAGCTGGCGCTGCTGGTCGACACGCGCTTCAACCACGGCCTGCCCTCGAACCTGAGCGGCGCCACGGGCCAGCGCGCGGCCATCAGCCACGGCGTCAAGGCGCTGCAGATCTCCGTGTCGGCGTGGACGGCCGAGGCGCTGAAGAACACGATGCCCGCGTCGGTGTTCTCGCGCAGCACCGAGTGCCACAACCAGGACAAGGTGAGCCTCGGCACCATCGCGGCGCGTGATGCGCTGCGCGTGGTCGAGCTGACCGAGCAGGTCGCCGCTGGTCACCTCTTCGCCGCCCGACAGGCCGTGTTCCTGAAGGCCCGCGCAGGCGCCAATCTGCCGCAACGTGTGGTGGACTACGCCGATGCCCTCGAGCTGCAGCCGCTCATCGAAGATCGCGCGCTCGAGAACGAGCTGCGCGCGGTGCTGGCGCGCATGCGCACCTTCTCGCTGCCCGGTCAGGGGGACTGAATGCTGGTGCTGACGGCCGTGCTGTTGACGATCAGCGGTGACGTGCAGGCCGCTCGCAGCGCCCGGCTGTTGGACGACGCGCCGCTCGTGGCCCAGGCCGACGCGCCACTGCCGCCGACCAGCATGGCGCAGCTGCAGACCGACCTCTCGGCGCTGACGCGCATGCGGCCGTCGATGGGCGGGCCGGTGACGCTGGTGGTGTTCGGCGTCATCGGCGCGGTCAATGGCGGCATGCTGCTGGGCATGAGCGCGCTCATCGACGGTGCCATCATCCTCACCTCACCCATCGCCATGGTCGGCATGGTGACGGCCCTCGTCGGCATACCCATGTTGGTGCTGGGCGCGTGGCTGACGTGGGACCGTATTGACGAGCGGGTGCGCATCGAGAAGACGAGGCATGAGCTGCAACGCCAGCTGCGCGAGCTGCAGCGCCAGCCCCGCTACGCCGAGCTGCGCATGCCCACGGTCACGCTCGCGTCATTTTGACGGCTGCAGCTCGAGCAACGCCGCCAGCGCGCGCATGCCATCGGTGGTGGTGAACACGCCCACCACCTTCGCGCCCTCCATCACCACCGCGCTGCCCAGCTTGCGCTGCGCCATCTCGCGCGCGACCTCGGCGAGCGACGTGCCGGGCGACACCGCGTAGGGCGCCTGCGACATCGCGTCTTCCACCACGAGCGACTTCACGTCGAAGCGCGCGAGCGACTCAGCGAGCTGCACGTCGCGCTCGCTCAAGAGGCCCACCAACGCGCCGGCGTCGAGCACCGGCAGGTGGCGGATGCCGTACTCGGTCATCAACCGCTTCGCGTCAGCGAGCGGCACGGTCAGCCCCACGGTGTGCGGGCTGCGGGTCATCAACGAGTCGATGGTGAGGGTCATGCACCATCAATAAGACAGCGCCGCGAGGGCGCACGCGCAATGACTGCGCCTCAGCTCGCGCGACGGAAGATGAGCGAGGTGTTGATGCCGCCGAACGCGAAGTTGTTGGTCATCACGAACTCGGTGTCGATGACCCGGCCTTCACCCTTGATGTAGTCGAGCTTCCCGCACGCGGGGTCGACGGTGTCGAGGTTGATGGTGGGCGCGAACCACTTCTCGCGCTGCATCTCGATGCTCATCCACGCTTCGAGGGCGCCGCACGCGCCGAGCGTGTGGCCCATGTACGACTTGAGGCTCGAGATGGGCGTGCCTTCGCCGAAGACCTCGGCGGTGGCGGACGTCTCGGCGATGTCGCCGTTCGACGTCGCGGTGCCGTGCGCGTTGACGTAGCCGATGGCCGACGCGGGCACCTTCGCGTCTTCCAGCGCGGCGCGCATGCACGCGGCCTGCGTGGCGGCGTTGGGGTTGGTGACGTGCGTGCCGTCGCTGTTGGTGGCGAAGCCGACCAGCTCCGCGAGGATGGTGGCCCCGCGCGCCTTCGCGTGCTCGTACTCCTCGAGCAGCAGCGTGCACGCGCCCTCACCGAGGACGAGCCCATCGCGCTTACTGTCGAAGGGCCGCGGCGTCTTGCCGGGCGTGTCGTTGCTGGTGCTGGTGGCGAACAGCGTGTCGAACACCGCGACCTGCGTGAAGTCCCACTCTTCGGCGCCGCCGGCCAGCATGGCCACCTGCGCGCCCGAGCGGATGGACTCAAACGCGTAGCCGATGCCCTGGCTGCCCGACGTGCACGCGCTCGAGGTGGTGATGATGCGGCCCGTGAGGCCAAAGAAGACGCCGACGTTCACCGGCGCGGTGTGCGCCATGAGCTTGATGTAGGTGGTCGAGGTGATGCCCTCGGTCGTCTTGTTGAGGAGCATCTTGCCGAAGTCGGCGAACGGCCCCGGCGAGCCCGAGCAGCTGCCGTAGCTGACGCCGACCTTGCCGCTCTTGATGAGCGGGTCGCCCAGCAGGCCGGCCTGCTTCATCGCCACCTCAGACGCGCGCGTCGCCATGGTGGCGACCTTGCCCATGCTGCGCAGCGACTTGCGGTTGTAGACCTTCTCGTCGAGCACGTACGGCGCGACGGGGCAGCCCAGGCGCGTCAGCATGCCTTCGTACTCACCCAGCGCGGGGATGACCTGCACCGCATTGGTCAGCGACTTGAGCTTCGCGAACACGGTCGGCCAGTCGTGACCGAGCGGAGAAAGAGCACCGAAACCGGTGACGACGACGCGCTTCATCCGAGGCCTCCGTTGACCGAGATGACCTGGCGCGTGACGTACGCCGCGCCGGCAGAGAGAAGAAACGACACGGCGGCCGCGACCTCGTCGGGCTTGCCCATGCGCCGCGCGGGGATGAGCTCCAGCGCGTGCTCGATGACTTCCTGCGACACCATCTCGGTCTCGATGAGGCCGGGCGCGACGCAGTTGACGGTGATGTCACGGCGCGCGAGCTCGAGCGCCAGCGCCTTGGTGGCGCCGATGATGCCGGCCTTCGCCGCCGAGTAGTTCACCTGGCCGCGGTTGCCGAGCACGCCCGACACCGACGAGATGGTGACGATGCGGCCCGGCTTGCGGCGCTGCACCATCGGCATCACCAGCGGCTGCAGCACGTTGTAGACGCTGTCGAGGTTGGTGTGGATGACGCTGTCCCAGTCTTCGCCGGTCATCGCGGGGAACGCGGTGTCACGCGCGATGCCGGCGTTGCACACCACGCCGTAGTACGCGCCGTGGGCCTTCACGTCGGCCTCGAGGGCCTCTCGGGTCTGCTCGCGGTTGGCGACGTCGAACACCAGCAGGCGCGACTCGACACCGGCGGCGTCGATCTCACGCATCACTTCTTTCGCTTCGTCGACGCGCGATCGGCAGTGCACGACGACGTTGAAGCCGTCTTTCGCGGCGCGCACGGCGATGGCGCGACCGATGCCGCGGCTCGAGCCGGTCACCAGGATCGTGTCACGCACTGAGGGCCTCCTTGAGGTAGTCGTCGACGTTGTCGGGCTGGAAGACGTTGAGGCTGGCGGTGGCGATGACGTCGTCGCCGCTCAGGATTCGGCACACGAAGACCGCGAGGCCCTGCTCGCTCACCAGCTCGAGCTTCGCGTCGATGACGAGCCGGGTGCCGACGGGAATGAAGGGCATCGTGCACTCGTAGCGACGGCTGCCGAGCAGGAAGCCGAGCTGCACCCCCTGGGTGCGCTCGAGGCGACGCAGGCCGGCCCAGCAGGCGACACACTGCGCCATCAGCTCGATGCCGACCCACCCGGGCAGGCCCTCATCGGTGCAGAAGATGGTGTCGCGACGCACGGTGGCGTCGACGACGACGTGATCGGGCGAGTCGTCGAGCAGGTTATCGACGAGCAACATCGTCGCCCGGTGCGGAAGCAGGTCGGCGACCGGGCCGTGGAACGTACGCGGCATGGCGTCAGTCACGTACCAGCACCAGCGCCGCGTTGCTTCCTCCGAATGCGAACGAGTTGCTCAAAATGGCGCGGGGGCGGCCCGTTTCACCTGGCCGCACGAGGCGCACCTGCGGGAGCTCGGCGTCGCGCTCGCCATCGAACCAGTGCGGCGGCAGGCGCCCCGCGTCATCGGTCAGCGTCAGCCACGAGAGAGCGGCTTCCAGCGCGCCGGCGGCGCCCAGCGTGTGGCCCGTCAGCGGCTTGGTGGAGCTGGTCGGCACCTCGAGCCCCAGCACCTCGGCGATGGCGCGGCTCTCCATCGCGTCGTTGAGCGGCGTCGCCGTGCCGTGCGCGTTGACGTAGCCGATGGCGCTGCCGGTCAACTGCGCGCGCGCGAGCGCCTGCTGCATGGCGGCGATGGCGCCCTTCCCGCTCGGCTCGGGCGCCGAGAGGTGATGCGCGTCAGACGTCTCACCCCAGCCCGCCAGCCGCACGCCGTCGCCATCGCGCGTGACGATGAAGAGCGCCGCGGCCTCGCCGATGTTGATGCCGTTGCGGTTGCGGCTCATGGGGTTGCAGCGCCCGGCGCTGACCGATTCCAGCGCGCTGAAGCCGGCGATGGTGAAGCGACAGAGCGAATCGACGCCGCCCGCGACGACGGCGTCGACGAGGCCGGCCGACAGCCACCGCGCGGCCGACGCCAACGCCTTCGCGCTCGAGCTGCAGGCGGTGCTGATGACGGCGGTGGGGCCGCGCACGCCGCGCGTCTGCGTGACGTAGCGCGCGGGCGAGCCGAGCTCCTGCTTGAGGTACGAATAGTCGGCCGGCAGCGCGCCGTTCTTCACGAAGGCGTCGATGGCGAGCTCCGACTCGCCGACGCCCGACGTGCTGGTGCCGAGGATGACGCCGACGCGATCGGCGCCGAAGCGCTCGATGGCAGCGCGCAGCGGTCCGTCCAGCTGGCGGAGCGCGAGCTCGAGCAGGCCGTTGTTGCGGCTGCGCAGCGCGTCGGGGACGTCGAGTGAAGGCAGCGCCGCGGCGACACGGCCGAGCGCGAGCGGCCGTTCAGCCGAGAAGAAGTCGGTCGTGGCGACGCCGCCGACCTGCGGCGCGAAGAGCGCTTCACGCACCGTGGCGGCGTCAGCGCCCAGCGCGCAGACGACGGCGGGAGCCGAGAGGAACGCAGTCATGGAGCCTCCGTGGAGTCGATCTCGAGCGCATAGCCGTACAGGTGCTGCGTCAGCACCACGCGCTGGCGGCCTTCTGTCGACGTTACGGTCACGAAGCGCGCGCCGTCCTTCTTCAACGTGCGCGTGCCGCCGACCTCGTCGAGCTCGAAGCCCGGCGGCAACGCGGCGCGCACCACGTCGACGGGCCACCACGCGAGCTGCACGTCGGTGATGATGCGCTCGGCGGTGACGACGGGCGGCACGTGCGTCGAGACGCGCGAGGTGAAGTCCTTCCCGTCCCAGGTCAGCGTGCCGAGCGTCTGGCCCATGGCGATGAGCGCCACGCGCACCGCGTCGGCGTCGACCTCGAGCAGCGCGTCGAAGCTCTTGCGATCGCCGTCACGCACCATGGTGATGCGTTGGGTCAACGCGAGCTCACGCCCCAGCGCGGACGGCGCGAGGCGCAGCAAGAACTCGGGGCGCGAGGGCGTTGGCTGCGGCGTGGTGACGCAGCCACACAGGCCCAACAGCAACATCAGGCCGGCGGTGCGCAGATCTGCTCCAGCACGGTGACCCGGCGGGGCTCGGCGACGTAGGGGTTCTGCTTGTTCCATGCGTAGCCCGCGAGAATGGCGCAGATCTTCTTGCGGATCTCGGGGTCTGGCGTCTCGTGGAAGATGATGGTCTGGAAGCCGCCGCGGTACCACGCCTCGACGAAGGCGCGGAACGTGTCGACGCCGGCCTTGAGCGGCACCGCGTAGTCGGCGTTCCAGTCGACGGTCTCGCCCGCAAGCTGCCGACGCGCGCACTTCGCGGCGAGCGACGACGAGGTCATGGCGATGGTGACGCCCGACGAGAACACGGGGTCGAGGAACTCACCGGCGTTGCCGAGCAGCGCGTAACCCGGGCCGCACAGCTGCTTCACGTTGCTGGCGTAGCCGCGCAGCGTGCGCACGGGCGTGTCCCACACGGCGTTCCGCAGGTACTTCGCGAGCCACTGCTCTTCGAAGACGAGCTGCTTGAGCTTCGCCGCTTCGTCGCCCTGCAGCGCGTCGAGGAACTTCGCTTCGGCCACCACGCCCAGCGAGCACCGGCCGTCCGAGAAGGGAATCAGCCAGTACCAGACGTCGACGTGCTTCGGGTGCACCGAGATGAGGATCTTGTTGCGGTCGAACCCGTCCTTCGGGTCGATGCGATCTTCGACGTGCGTGAAGAAGGCCTGCCGCACGGGGAACTTCGAGGGCTGCTCGAGGTCGAGCAACCGCGGCAACAGGCGCGCGAAGCCGCTCGCGTCGAGGATGAGCTTCGTCTCGACGCGGAACACCTCACCCGACTCGAGGTTCTTCACGGTGAGCGCCGGCTTGTCGCCGACCTCGACCGCCGTGACCTCGTGGCGGAAGCGCACGTCGGCGCCCATGCGCGCGGCGGCGTTCGACAACACCTGATCAAAGCGCGCGCGCTGCACCTGGTACGTGGTGCCCCAGCCGTCGCCGAACTTGTGGCGGAAATCGAACGCCGTGGTGCGGTCCTTCCACGTGAACGCAGCGCCGTTCTTGAACTGGAAGCCGGCCTCGACGACGTCCTGCAACATGCCCGCCTCTTCGACGTAGGTCATGATCTGCGGGAGCATGCTCTCGCCGATGGAGAAGCGCGGGAACGTCTCCTTCTCGAGCACCAGGACCTGATGTCCATGTCGACGAAGAATGCCCGCTGCGATGGCTCCAGACGGCCCTGCACCCGTGACGACGATCTCGGCTTGCTCGACGCGCATGATCTTGTGACTGCCTTTCGATGAGTGCGCGGGCTCATACACAACGCTCACGTCCCAATCCAAGACCGCGTAGCCTCACGTCATGCTCGCCGCAGTTCTTGCACTCGCGTTGGCCCAAAATGCCCCAAGCACGGTGCCTCACCGCCTCAAGTGGGACCCGCGCATCGACATTCCGGTGACGGGCGCGCTGGTCGGTGGCTGGGTGCTGTCGGAGTTCGCCTTCAAGAAGGACCTCGGCGCGAAGCAGTGCCGGTGGTGTGAGACGAACGGCTTCGATCTCGGCGTGCGGAGCGTGTTCGTGCCGTCGATGCAGCCCAGCGCGGAAGGGCTCGCGGCGCCGCACATCGCGAGCAACCTCATCGGCTTCGTGTCGTTGCCGATCGCGGTGGTGGGCCTCGACGCGCTGTTCTCGTGGAGAGAGGGCGGCGACTGGGAGACGTTCCTCGTCGACATCTTGATCGTCCTCGAAACCACCTTCTCGGCGCTGGCCGTCAACCAGTTGGTGAAGTTCGCCGTCGGCCGCGGCCGGCCGTACACCGTGGGCGCGAGTGACGAGCTGCTGGCGCAGGGCCACGACCTCGCCGACAACAACCTCTCGTTCTTCAGCGGGCACGCGACGTTCACGTTCGCGCTCGCGTCATCAGCGGCCACGGTGGCGACGCTGCGCGGCTACAAGTTCGCGTGGCTGCTGTGGGCGATCGGTATCCCCATGGCGACGGCGACGTCGATTCTCCGGCTCGCGGCCGACAAGCACTGGACGACCGACATCTTGCTGGGGAGCGCGTTCGGTCTCGCGGCCGGCATCTTGATGCCGACGTTCCTCCACGGCCGCGTGGGCCCGGTCGAAGCGCGGGTGACGCCGATGGCGAACGGGCTGGCGGTGAGCGGGCGGTTCTGACAAGTGGCCAGACCGATGTTGCTCCGACGCCTCGGCATCTTCTTCTCGTTCTTCATTGGCCACCTGGTCATCGATCAGTGGACCAAGCAGCTGGCGACCGCGCACCTCAAGGGCGTGCCGCGTCAGTCGTGGCTCGGCGACACGTTCCGCCTCGAGTACGCGACCAACGAAGGCGCGTTCCTCTCGCTGGGCGCGAACCTGCCACCGACGGCGCGCTACTGGGTCTTGACCATCGGCGTCGGGCTGCTGCTGCTGTCGCTGTGCATCTACGCGCTGGCCAGCAAGAAGCTCGCGCTGACTGAGGTCGCTGGCTACGCGCTCATCGCGTCGGGTGGTTTCTCGAACTGGGTCGATCGCGCGCGCTTCGAAGGCAGCGTGGTCGACTTCATGAACATGGGCCTGGGCTCGCTGCGCACCGGCGTGTTCAACGTCGCCGACCTGGCGATCATCGCGGGAATCGCGGTGCTGTTCATCTACGGCTGGCGCGTCGAGAAGGCACAGAAGGCCGCCGCCGCTGCAGAAGCCGCGAAGAAGACCGCCTCGCAGAGCTGAAGCCTCACCGCCTGACGCGGAAGTCGACGGTGTCCAGCACGGCGCCCGTCGCGTCGCGCACCTCGAGCGTGTGTCGCCCCTGCGTCGCGGGAATGCGCCCGGTGAAAGGGGCCTGCAGCTCGAGCGCACGGCTGCCGTCGACGTAGACCGCCAGCGGCCCCTGAGACGGCGCGGCGCGCACGCGCACGGGGATGGCTTGATCGGCCAGCGGCAGATCGGCCAGCAGCAGGAACTCGCCGCCCTTCACCGGGTTGAGCACCTTCGCCGCCGTCGTCTCGTCGGCGTTGCCCAGACACGCCGCCGCCAGCCACGGCTCGCGCGAGAGCCCTTCGTTCTTCGCCCAGTCGTAGAAATCGAGCCCGAGGTCGGCGAGGCGACCTTGTGAGGCCGCGAGCTGCAGGCAGCGCTGCTTGAGCTCCGGTGACAACGACGCCGCGAGCTCGCCGTGCATCGTGCAGTCATGCTTCGGCGCGGTGCCGGGCACGAAGAGCTCTTCCATCGCCGCGGGACAGAAAGGCCCGGCGCGGCCGCCTGAGAGCGGGCAGATGTCGACGGCGTGGAGGCCTTCGCGGCTGACGAGCGGCGCGGGGGTGAGGTGCGCCATCGACTTCGTCATCACGCGCTTGAAGACCGGGCCTGCGCCGGTGATGCCCGACACCTGAATCATCGGCGTGCCGTCGAAGTTGCCGGCCCACACCGCGACGGTGCGCTCCTTCGTGAAGCCGACAGTCCAGTTATCGGAGTAGCCCTTCGAGGTGCCCGTCTTGGCGGCGACGGGGAAGTCGAAGCGCAGTGCGTTGTCGAGGCCAAAGGCCCGGGCGCGCGCGGCGTTGTCACTCAAGATGTGCGCGACGAGCGCGGTGGCGCGGGCCTCGGCGAAGCGGCGGGGCTTGAGCTCTCTGGGCACCCGCAGCTCGGTGCCGTCGGCGCGCAACGCCCGGCGAATGGGAATCAGCGGGCGCACCACGCCGCCGCGCGAGAGCCCCGAGTAGGCGCGCGCGGCTTCCCACAACGAGACCTCGCCGTTGCCCAGCGCGAGACCGAGGCCGTAGTGCTCAGCGCCAGCGTTGAGTGAGTCAAAGCCCGCGCGGCGCAGCACCTCGAGCGAGTTGCCGAGGCCCACATCGTCGGCCACGCGCACCGCAGGCACGTTGTACGAGTTGGCCAGCGCTTCACGCGCACGCACCGGCCCGTGCAAGCGGCGGTCGTAGTTCTTCGGCGCGTAGCTGCCCTTGGGCGCGTCGAACGCGAGGTCGAGGTCGGGGATGACGGTGGCCGGCGTGTAGCCGCGCGAGAAGGCCTCCGCGTAGATGAAGGGCTTGAGCGCCGAGCCGGGTTGCCGACGCATCTGGATGCCGTCGTTCTGCCCTTCGATGGCCGCGTCGAAGAAGTCTGCGGAGCCGGCGTACGCGAGGACCTCGCCGGTCGCGTTGTCGACCACGATGGCGGCCGCGGAGCCCACGCGGCGCTCGGCGAGGCGGGAGATCTCTTCGGCGATCTGCGTTTCCACCACCGGCTGCAGGCGTGGGTCGATGGTGGTCTCGATGACCGCCGCGTCGCGCAGGCCCCACGCGTCGAGGTGCGCGGCGACGTAGTTCACGAAGTGTGGCGACTGGAACGCGGCGCGGAAGTGCGTGAGGTCGAGCGGCTCGGCGCGCGCGACGGCGACGTCTTCTTTCGTCGCGAGGCCGGTGGCTTCGAGGCGCGTGAGGACCCAGGTGCGGCGCGCGGCCAGCTTCGTGGGGCGGCGGTACGGGTCGTACGCCGTCGGCCCACGCGGGATGGAAGCGAGCATCGCGGCCTGACCGAGCGAGAGGTGCTGCGCCTTCTTGCCGAAGTACAGCTGCGAAGCGGCTTCGAGGCCGAAGGTGTTGTGCCCGAAGGGGATGCGGTTCAGGTACTGCGTGAGCACCTCGTCTTTCGAGAGGTGCGCTTCGAGGCGGAGCGCCCAGAGCGCTTCCTGCACCTTGCCGATGAAGGTGCGCTCGCGGGGCACCAGCGTGCGGGCGAGCTGCTGCGAGATGGTCGAGCCGCCGGCGACGACACGGCCGGCAGCGAGGTTCTGTTTCGCCGCGCGCACGATGGCGGTGGGCGAGACGCCGAGGTGCGCGTCGAAGCCGTGATCTTCAGCAGCGAGGAAGGCCGCGCGAACCGCGGGAGAGACCTCGGCCGTGGTGAGCGGCGTCGAGCGGCCGTCGTCGCGGCTGCGGAGCTCACGGAGGAGCCCGCCATCGCGATCGAGGATCTTCAGCGAGACGATCGGTTGGTAGTCGAGCAGGCCCTCGGGCAGCGGCGCCGCGATGAAGGCGAGCGCCGGCGTCAGCAGCAACGCGACAACAAAGAGGCCCCCTCTCCACCGCGGTGGAGAGGGTTTGGGGTGAGGCGGTGAGTTTCCCGCTGGCGTCACTTCTGCGAGACCGGCGTCGGCAGCTCGACGGTGAACGTGCCGCCCTCGCTGCGTCCCCAGACCTCCGGCTCGTACATGAGCTCGCCACGCGCGGGCTTCATGATGAACGTGCCCGGCGTCGTCGCGCGCGCCACGAAGCTGGTGACATGCACGCCCGGCGGCAGGTGGTCAGCGAAGATGATGACGCGGCTGTCGCGCATCTCGACGTGGTTGAACGGGCTCCAGAAGCGGTACGCCCACGGGTTGTCGAAGTCTTCCCCGCCCTCTTCGACGTCACCTTCGTACCCGTCCTCGCCGCCCTCGTTGTCGTAGCCGACGTCGCGCCGTTCTTCGTCAGGCGAAGCCGCCAGCTTGGCCGTCGTCGCGAGCGACGTGTCGACGGGCTCGAGGCCCGCAGGCAACGGCACCTCGAACGCAGCCCAGTGACGTTCCTGGTTCGACGCCACGCGCACGCGAATGCGCACGAGGTCGCCCGCGAAGAACTTCGTCGACTGCCCACCGCCCACATACGGCTCGAACCAGCGCTGCACGAAGAGCCCGTTGTCGAGCGACTGCGTGGGCATGGTCTTCGTCGCGTACTTGAGCAACGCCGAATAATAGAGGACGCCCGTCCCTTCCTTCTTGAAGGTCAGCTTCTGCTCGGCGCCCTGCGACTTCGCGAGCAGCTCCTTCATGGGAATGGTCTTCACTTCGGTCTTCATCGACCGCCCCTTGAAGGCCTGGCTCATCAGCTCGCCGGTGCCCATCAGCAGCGACGCCGTGTAGTCGGGCGTGTCTTTCTCTTTCTTGCGCAGCACCTCAGTCAGGCCGATGAGCGACCACGCGGCTTCCTGCGTGGTGCGCCACTGGCCGTCACCCTGGCGAACGCCGGTGAGGTACTTCGCCATCTTCCCGACGTACGGGTGATCGGGCGAGATGTCGGTGAGCGCCTGCAGCACCGCGCCCGTGGTGCGCGTGTCGGAGTTGAACAGCGTCGCGTAGGTCGACGAGTTCACCTCGGCGAAGGTGAGGCCCTTCGGCGATTCCTTCGCGTTGTTGAGGATCTCCTGCAGCAGCGCGTTGGCCTGCTTGCGGTCGCCGCCGCCGACGTACATCGCGTTGGCGAGCAGCGCTTTGCCGAACAACGAGAGCTGCGCGCGGCGCGCGTAGAGCTCCGAGTACGACGACGACTTCGGCTTCTTCATGCGCGCCAGCACGTAGCTGGCGAACACGCGCGTCTCGTCGCCGCAGTACAGCGACGACCAGCAGCTGCCGCAGTTCCCGCCGACGACCTGCGTGAGGTACTCGGCCGCGCGGTTCAACCGGTCTTGCGGCACGGTGAAGCCGACGTCCTTCGCGCGAGACAACGCCATGGTGGCGTACGCCGACGTCCACGGGTCGTGGCACATCGACGACGACCAGTACCGGAAGCTGCCGTCGCCGTTCTGCAGCGCGAGGATGCTCTTCACCGTCGCGTCGATGACCGCGTCGGGGTCCTTCTTGTCGGAGACGTCGAGCGTGCCGAACAAGTACGTGTTGATGAGCGCGTTCATCTCGTCGTCGGCGGCGGCCTTCTTCTTGTCGCGGCCCGGCCACGGCACGCCGAACTGACCTGAGATCTCCCGCAGCGCGATGAACGGCACCAGGCGCGAGCTCTGCTGCTCGAGACACCCGTACGGGTATTCGATGAGCTGCTGGAAGCCGCGGTCGAAGCCGCCGAGCGAGGTCGACGCCATCGACACCGTCAGCCCGCCCTGGTCTTCGTAGACGTCCTTCGGAGGCACGATGCCTTCGACGCGCAGATCGCCGGTGTCGCCGTAGGTCGCGACAGCGTCGAGCTCCATCGGCAGCTCGATGGGCAGCTTCTGTTCGACGCCGTCACTCGACGCGCCGCTCTTCGCCATGAAGCGGAACTTCGTCAGGCCCGGCTTCGTGGCCTTGAAGCCGAAGCGCACCTCCTTCGGCCCGCCTTCCGCGATGGCGACCTTCTGCTCGGCCGCGCCGGTCAACTCAGCGCCGCCTTCGACGCTGGCCGTCACCGACACTTCTCCCGCCGCGCCGCCGTACACGTGCACCACGACGCCCGCCTCGAACGCATCGCCGACGCGCGCGAAGCGAGGCAGCGCGGGCAGCGCCATCACCGGCTTGTTCACCTGAATGCTGGCGTCGCCGCTGCCGAAGCGATCGGCCTGCGTCACCACCACCGCCATGATGCGGAAGGTCGTGAGGTTGTCGGGCAGCGTGAACGACGTCGTCGCCGTGCCGCCCTGCACTTCCAACGTCGGCGAGAACAGCACCGTCGTCTTGAAGTCGCTGCGGAAGCCGCCACCCGAGCCGTCGCCGCCGCCACCACCCGCTTCTTCACCCTTCTCGCCGTAGCTGCGCTTGCGCACGAGGTGCAGCAGCGGCTCGCCCAGACGCATCGAGAGCGGGCGGTCAGGGAAGATGGAGCTGATGGGATCTGGCGTGGTGTACGCGGTCAAGCGCAAGACCGCTTCGTCGACCACGAAGAGCGTCACTTCGCCGTCGACCGGCGCGCCCTTACTGTCCTTCACGTCGAGCGTGACGTTGACCTTCTCGCGCGGCTGGTAGTTCGCCTTGTCGGTCTTCACGCCGACGGCGAGGCGCTTGCTCTTGCGCTCGACGTTCAGCTTCACGAGGCCGACGCGCGCGTTGGGCCGACCGGGGTCGTCACCGGTCTCGATGCCGCCTTCCTTCACGCGCGGGCGCATCAAGAGCACGCCGGCGAACACGTTGGGCACCATGTCTTCGGTGATGGGCACGTCGATGGTGACGACCGAGCCCTTCAGGTCGACCAGCTTGCGCTGCAGCACGCCTTCGCGCTCGACGGTGAACATCGCCTTGGCTTCGGGGTACGGCGACTTGATGAGCACCCGCGCCACGTCACCCACGTCGTAGCTCTGCCTGTCGGTGACCAGCTCGAGCCGGTCGGTGTCGTTGCGCTGCCAGGCGACCCACTCAGACCCGGTGGCGTACACGCCCATCGACGCGCTGTGCGTGCGGCCCTTCTCGTCCTTCACCGTGCCGCGAATGATGAAGAAGCCCGCGGTGGCCGGCTTGAACTTGCACGGCACGATGTCGTTCGACGACGTCAGCTCGCACTTCGCGACCTCCGTCTCGACGGGCTCCGAGATGGTGGTGAACGCACCCGACGCGTCCTTCTGCTTCACCGATTTCCACGTGCGGCTGGTCACCGTGACCGTGAACTTCTGCCCGGCGGCGCGCTTGCCGGCGGTGTCGACGACGAGCGCTTCCATGCCGTACTCGGTGCCGACCTGGAGGAAGTACGCAGGCGAGCGCAGGCCCACGTAGTAGCTCGCGGGGTGCACCGTCACCGACGTGCGGCCAGCGACCGACTGGCGGTTCACGTCGGTCACCTCGGCTTCGAACGTGTAGTTGTACGGCTTCTCACCCGGCGCTTCGGTGACGCCAGCCTTCACGGACAACGCGCCTTTGTTGTCGGCCTTGCCTTCGCCCGACGCGAAGAAGCCGCTGGAGTCTTGCGGCTGGTTGTCGTCCCACCACCAGGTCTCCTGGTCGAACGTGAAGGCCTGCGCGGTCTCAGCCGAGAACGAGGTCTGCGAGCGCTGCGACGACCACTTCACCTGCACGTCATTCATCGCGCCGCCAAAGAGGTAGCGCGCGAAGACAGTGGCCTCGAGCGCGTCACCGGCGACGAGGCTCTTGTTCTTCGACTCGACGTCCACGCGGAACTGCGGCGCGCGGTATTCCTCGACGCGGAACGAGGTGCCCATGTCGACGTCGCCGCCGGCCACCTTGCCGTTGGCGTTGACCGAGAAGTAGCCCGTGGGCGCTTCCTTCCCGACCGTCGCCTTCATCGAGAACGTGCCGTACTTCGTCACCTTGACGGTCTCGGTCTTCACCTTCTCGCCACGCGAGTCGCTGACCGTCACCGTGAGCGTGCTGCCTTCTTGCGGCGCGCGGAGCTCGCCCAGCACGCGGTAGCGCACGACGCCCTTCACGTAGACGTCATCACCCGGCTTGTAGATGCCGCGATCGGTGAACACGAACGAGTTGGACTGGGGCCGCTCGCCTTCCCAGCCCTGGCTCAAGTTGAACTCGTAGGGCTCGACGCCGCTCGACCAGGTGTTGGCCGTCGCCGACACGTCGCCTTCCTTCTGCGCGACGACGAGCGCGAACGGGTATTCCCAGTCGTACTTGGGCGACTTGAGCTTCATCGCCACCGCGCCCGGCATGTCGGCGAAGCCTTCGGCGTTGGTCTTGCCCGACCACGTCTGCGTGCCGGCCGAGTCGTACACGGACACCTCGGCGTCGGCGACCGGCTTGCCGTCAGACAGCCGCGTGACCCACGCGAGCGACGACTTCGGGCCCACCTTGATGTGCGCCGCGAGATCGCTGACCTGAACGATCTGCACGTAGCCTTCGCGCGGCTTGTACTCGAGCTGCTGCGAGTTCACGCGCACCAGCGCGACGCCCACCTTCGCGTCGGCGCCGAACACCTTCTCCAACTTCAGCGGGTGCACGCGCGCGTCGTTGCGCGGGTACTTGAGCGCCTCGTTCTCCGAGAAGTCAGCGGCGCGGCCCAGCTCGCCGACCTGGTCTTCGTTGCCCGAGAGCACCTTCGCCAGCTCAGGCACGGTGAGCTTCCACATCGCCACTTCGAGCGAGTCGAGGTTCGACACTTCCACCGGCACCACCGGCGCCTTGTCTGACTTCTCGACGAGGCCCAGCGAGCCACCGGTGATGAGCGACGGCGCGAGGTCGGCCGTGCGCTGCGTCAGCTTGAGGCCTTCCGCCGCGGACTGCTTGAACACGTCACCGACGCCGCCGGCGATCTCGATCTTGTACTGCACGCCCGGGCGCCATTTTCCTGGCACGCGGGTCATGGGCCGCCGGTTCGCCATCTCCCACTCAGAATCGGGCGCGTCGGAGCTGGCGCGGTCCCAGTCGAGCTCGACCGTGGGCGTCACCTTGATGCGCGTCTTGAGCGTCTCGAGCTCGACCTCGTTGGTGCTGTAGACGACGAGCGGACCGTACGGGCAGCGCCAGTCGCCTTCACAGAAGCGGCCGCTCTCGAGCTTCATCGGGCCGTACGTGCGGTAGCTCAGGTGCTCGCCCGAGCTCATCGTCAGCGGGCCCGACTTGCCGTGCAGCGACGCGTCGAGGTCGACGACGATCTCCGAGTCGAGCGGCAGGTCGCCCTGCAGATCGATCACGTAGCGCGTCTGCTGGTTGCGGTAGCCGCGCTCGTCGTCGCTCATCGGCTCGTACGAGCGGCCGTTCTTCTTCGCTTCTTCCATCGCCGCGCGACGCTCGTCCTGAATCGAGGTCTCCTTGAGCACCTTGACGCCGACCGGCTTGCCGCCCGCGGTGACCTTCAGCGCCTTCTCGAGGTCCGCCTTCTCGACCGGCTGGTTGAAGAGCAGCGTGAGGTTCGAGTCGGGCGTCAGCCAGCGGTGTCCGCGCGCGGGCGAGACGTCCTGCAGCTCGAGCCGCGGTGTGGTGAACGTGAAGGTGTAGTCGGCCTTCAGCTCGGCGCCGTCGAGCGCCGCGAGGCCCTTGAAGACCGTCACGGTGAACGAGGTCGAGTACGGCACGAGCCCTTTGGGCACGAACTCTGCCGTCGACGAGCCGAGCCAACGCCACTCACCTTCGATCACGGGCTCCACCTTCGCGAACGGCTTCGCGGCGTCCTTCGCGCGCTGATCTTCGACCATCTCGATCGACTTCACGGGCCGCGAGAAGGTGACGGCGGGCCGCACCTCACCCTGCTGCTCGCCTTGCGGCCGCGCGCTGACGACGGCGAGGTCCTGACCGGCGCCGGGCAGCTGCTCGGGCGAGACGTTGAGGTCGGGCGGCGTCGGCAGCGGGTGCAACACGCGACCGGGCTCGTCCTTGCCGCCCACCATCGGGTCCGTGGGCGTCTTGCCCTTGTCGCAGGTACAGCCCACGGCGAACGCGAGCGTCAGCGGCAGAAGTCGTCGAAGCATGGAATTCCCCCTCGAAAAGAGAATGAGCGCGCGTGGTTGTAGCTGATCACCGGCATGGGAGCCGCGGTTTCAGTGCGCGTGGCGTGCCGTGAGCGTGACGACGCGCAAACTGTGACGTCTCGCCTCAGGTGTGGCGTTCCTGCACGGGCTGTGCGGCCGGTTTCCCTCGGAACGTGGCTCGGCACGCACGCTGCAACGCGGCTGGGCAGCAGCAATCACCCACTCACAAAGGAGCTTCACAATGGCGACCTCGAACGGATTCCAGACCTCGGTGAAGAAGGCGGCGGACGCGGTGATGGACGGTGACTTTGACGCGGCGTCGTTGAACGCGCAGGCGGCGGCCAAGAAGGCGAGCCGCGCGGCGACGCACGCCGCTGAAGAGCTGGCGGTGACGGCGAAGGAGCACCCCGTCGCGACGGGCGCGTTGCTGGTCGGCGCCGGTGCGCTGATGGGCGCGCTGCTGCACAAGCTGCTGCGGCCGTCGCCGACGCCGAGCCAGGTCTTGCTGCAGGCGCTGCGCAACGGCGCGCACGCGGCGACCGACACGCTGTCGTCGGGCCTCACCATGGCCCGCCGCGCGATTCGCTGATCAGCCACTCACCTCGAACAAGGAGATCGTCATGCTCTATTGGGCCGCAGTCTTCTTCATCATCGCGCTGGCAGCTGGCGTCTTCGGCTTCGGCGGCATCGCAGCGAGCGCCGCCGGCGTCGCGAAGATCCTCTTCGTGGTGTTCCTCGTGCTGGCGGTCATCTCACTCATCACCGGTCGACGCCGGTTGGGTTGACGCGCTGTTCACGCGCGCCGCGGGCTTGAGGGAGCCCGCAGCGCGTGGCTGTTTCATCGCTGGCGTCGCGAGAGGGGTCAGTGCAAGACGCCGAGCATGAGTCGTCGCGAGGTGCACTGTGCAGAAGCGGTGGCATGGCTGCGCGCGCAGACGTTCGCGCCGGGCACCGCCGTCGTCACCTCGATGCCTGACTCGTCAGAGATTCCGTCGCTCGGCTTCACCGGCTGGCGCACGTGGTTCTCGGACACCGCTGAGCTCATCTGTCGCAGCGTCAGCGACGACGACGTCGCCATTTTCTACCAGACCGACGTCAAGCACGACGGCCGCTGGGTCGACAAAGGCTTCCTGGTTTCGCTCGGCGCCGAGCGCGCGGGCAGCCACTGTCTCTGGCACAAGGTCGTCTGTCGCGCGCCCGCGGGGCTCACCACGTTCGGGCGACCGGCGTACGCCCACCTCTTGTGCTTCTCGCGCAACAAGCGCCTCGAGAAAGCCGAGTCGTTCGCTGATGTCTTGCCGCGCCTCGGTGAGATGACGTGGGCGCGCGCCATGGGCCTCGAGGCCTGCGATGCCATCGCGACCTTCCTGACGAAGTTCACGAAGACGACGACCGTGGTCGACCCGTTCTGCGGCGTGGGCACGATGCTGGCCGTGGCGAACAAGCACGGGCTCGACGCGGTAGGCGTCGAGCTGTCGGCCAAGCGCGCCGAGAAGGCACGAACCCTGGAGCTGAGGCCATGACGACCGGGAGCTGCTTCTGTGGCGCCGTGAGGTTCGAGCTGCGCGGGCCGACCACGAAGGTGACGTACTGCCACTGCTCGAAGTGTCGAAAGTGGCACGGCCACGTCGGCGCGTTCGCGGCGGTGGATCGAGGCGACTTCCATTTCGTCGAACAGCGCGGGCTCAAGTGGCACGCGGTGTCCAACGAGGTGCGTCGCGGGTTCTGTGCGGAGTGCGGCTCGACGTTGTTCTTCGACACCGCCGGAGATCCGAAGCTGGCGTTCACCGCCGGCTCCATCGACGCGCCGACCGGGCTCACGTCGAAGGCGCACATCTACGTCGGCAGCAAGGGCGACTACTACGCGCTGCCGGACGACGGCCTGTTGCGCTTCGACGTGCTGCCGTAGCCGTTACGGCATCAGCGTGGGCGCGATGACGTCGAACTGGCGCGGGCCCATCGTCGCGTACGACGCGTACGAGGTGTAGCCGTAGAGCTCGACGCCGACGGGCTGGCCTTCCGGCAGCGTGGTGACGCGGTGCGGGCCCGGCGCGACGGCGACGTTGGCGAACGCGAAGCTCGAGCCGGCGACCGACAACTGCGTGACCGCGACGCCGTCGACGAACACCGTCGACACCACGAGTGCGTCCCACGTCAGCTGCGCCCACGAGTCGCGGAGGCCGCCGATGGTGGAGAACTCCGCGTGCCGCGACCACTGCTCGCTCGGCGTGACCAGCGACATCGACGGATCACCGGCGACGGCGTTCATGCCGCTCTGCGACTGGCCCGGGTAGAAGCGCATGACCTGCACCGCCTGGGTGCTGTCGAGCAGCGTGGCGCCGGTGGTGGAGAACTCGACCGACGCGCCGGCGGCCAGCACGCAGTTGTTGGTAGCGAGCGCGCCCGACGCGCAGCGGTTGGGGCTGATGACGCTGGCGACTGCAGGCGCAGTGCTGAACGTCAACGCCGTGCCGCCAGGGCACTGGCTCGCCGGGCAGACCGCGGTCACCTTGTAGAAGATCGGTGCGGGCGGCAGCGTGGTGCCAGACGTGCTGCGGACACCGGCGGCCGCAGCCAGCACGTGGCGACGGCCCAGCGTGTTGACGGGCGCGAGCTGCTCTTCGGTGTGGTCGCACGCGGTGGCGCTGAACGGCTTCGCGGTGCACGGCGAGCCCACGAACACAGCGACCGGCGCCGTCGCGGTGACGACGGTGCCCGACAGGTCGGCGTTCACGCGGCACGCCTGGCTGCAGGTGCCCAGCTGGCAGCTCAAGCTGTTGTCGTAGGGGCTGTTGGCGCACTCGAGGTACGGCGGCAACACGTGGGCCGTCGCGAACTGGAGCACCTCGTACGCGTTGAGCGTGAAGGTCAGCGTCTGGCCTGCGCTCATCGCGGGGATGGTGCCGCCGCCGCGCAGCGGGGTCGACGCGCGCACGGTGACCTGCGTGTTCGCCGCGGTGGCGACGATCGCGAGCTGGAGGTTCGCCTCGCTGTCGGGCACGCCCGCGTCACGCGTGGGGACGTACGCGAGGTTCTCGGTCGAGGTGACGACGTACGCAGTGCCGAGGCGATGCTCCGGCAACAGCATCGTGCCGTCCTGCGTGTACATAAACTCGCCGCAGAAGCGCCCGACGCCGGCGTCGAGACATTCTTGCGGCGCGGTGCAGGCCGAGGGGTTCGCCGAGCAGCTCACGTTGGTCACCTGCTCGGTGCGGAGCGGGTTGAACTGCTGCACGACCGCGGGCCGCGACGTCGTGATGCGGTAGCCGTACGGAGCCTGACGCGTCACCCCCGCGCCGGTGGTGGGCCGTGCGCCCAGCGACTGCCACGGCACGAAGATGTCGCGGCTCGCACCACCGTCGATGGTCTCGACCGCGACGGGGTCGATCGTCCCGTTCAGCGTGCGCAACACCGTCACGGTGAGCGGCGCGCCGGGGCTCGCGGCCACGCGGTAGCCGAACGCCGAGGGCGTCGCGCCCTGGCTTCCGTCGGTCACGTTGCCGCGGAACAGGCCGCTGAGCAGGTTGTCCATCGTCACGCCGTGGAATTGGCAGCCGTACTGGCCCGGCAGGCCTGCGATCGCCGCGCAGTCGTACTGCGGCGCACCGCCGCCCGTCGCCGAGCCACCGCCCGTCGCCGAGCCACCACCCGTCGCCGAGC
>CAYWON010000078.1:0-30646 GCA_964459885.1 uncultured Archangium sp. | reverse complement strand
GGCAGGCGCGACCTCATTTCGGCCGCACGGGCGGCCTCAAACTGATCTCACGCCCTCGGGCGAGCGCGCTTGAGCGCCAGACACGCCTCGCGCAGTCTCCGCCCGCCCATGACCGCCTACAGCCCCGGAAGCGTGAACCCTGCCGACCTCCGCGCCCTCGAGCCGGTGACGCCCTCGACGAGCGACGACGTGAAGGCCGCCGTCACCGCCGCGCGCACCGCACAGAGCACCTGGTACGCGCTGCCCTTCGCCACGCGCGCGCAGCACATCACCGCGCTCGGTCAGGCCATCCTCGCGAAGGCCGACACGCTCGCCGCGACGATGTCTGCTGAAACTGGCCGGTCGCAGACCGAGTGCAAGGCGAGCGAGCTGACGTCCCTCGCGCCGTACATCGACGTGGCCATCGCAGAAGCGAAGCGCGCGCTCGCGCCGACGAAGGTGAAGCTCTCGGCGCTCGATTTCCCCGGCAAGCGCGGCGTCACCGAAGCCGTGCCCCGCGGCGTCATCGGCATCATCGCGCCGTGGAACTACCCGCTGAGCAACTTCTGGAAGTCGCTCTTTCCCGCGCTGCTCTCGGGCAACGGCGTGGTGTTGAAGCCCTCGGAGCACACGCCGCGCACCGGCGCCGCGCTGGCGTCGATCTGCGCCGAGGTCTTGCCGAAGGGCCTCGTCGGCCTCGTGCACGGCGCCGCGGAGGTCGGCCAGGCGCTCATCGATGCGGTCGACGCCGTCGTCTTCACGGGCTCCGTGCCTTCCGGAAAGAAGGTCGCCGCGCGCGCCGCGGAGCGCCTCATTCCCACCTCGCTCGAGCTCGGCGGCAAAGACGCCGCGCTGGTGCTGGCCGACTGCGACCTCGAGCGCACGGCCCTCGGCGTGGCGCAGTGGGCGATGCACAACTGCGGGCAGAACTGCGCGGCCATCGAGCGCGTGTACGTGGAAGAGGCCATCGCCGATCGCTTCGTCGAGACGCTGACGCGCGTGGTCTCGAAGCTGAAGGTGTCGACAGGCAATGACGGCGATCTCGGGCCCCTGCAGAACCAGGCGCAGCTCGAGCTGGTCGAACGCCACGTCGAGCAGGCCCGGCAGCGCGGCGCGAAGGTGACGACGGGTGGCCAGCGAGTCGGCATCGGCTTCGGCTACCTGCCGACGGTCATCGACGGCTGCACCGACGACCTCGACGTGGTGCGCGACGAGACGTTTGGCCCGGTGGTCGCGGTGGTGCGCGTGAAAGACGCCGAAGAAGGGCTCAAGCGCGCGAACGCGTCGCGCTACGGCCTCAACGGCTCGGTGTGGACGAAGGACCTCGCGCGCGGCGAGGCGCTGGTGAAGCGCATGGAGGTCGGCGTGGCGTACGTGAACAACCACGGCTTCGCGGGCATCCTCGCTGACGTGCCGTGGACCGGCGTGAAGGACACCGGCCCGGGCGTCGCGGCGTCGGCGCACTCGTACGGCGTCTTCACGCGCCCGCGCACGGTCATCGTCGACGGCGGCAAGCAGCCCGACCCGTGGTGGATTCCCGCGAACGCTGAGCTCGCGGCCTTCGTCGACGCGCTCATCGCCCGCGGCCGCGGCGGTGGCCTCGGTGTGCTGCTGAAGCTGGGCGGCCTCGTGAAGAAGCGCGCCGCCGCCATCCGCGAGCTGACGAAGTAGGCGCCTACGGAAGATCTGCGCGGAGCAGCTCGCGAAACAAGACCTCGCACGCGCTCTCGAACAGCCGACCACCGGCGATGAGGCCGCCGCAGTGAGACGGCTCGCGCGCGAACGTAAAGCCCACGCACTTGCCCAGCACGTCAGCCCAGAACGCCTCGCTGCCGCGCGGCAGCACGAAGTCGCGGATCAGCTCGAGTGACCACGGCACCACCGTCGTGGGGTCGGCGTCGCTCGGCGTGGTGAAGCAGTCGAGATCAACGTCGAAGATGATGCGGGCGCTGCGCTGCACCGCGGCGTGCGCGCGCTTGCCTTCCGGCGTGGCCAACGGCGTGCCCCACTCGGCCGAGATGAGATCGAGCGTCGGCGCCGAGATGAGCTCGTGCTTGCCCCAGTCGAACGTGACGGCGCCCACAGGCTTGGCGCGCGCCACCACGATGGCGTCGCTCAGCACGCCTGCCGTCATCGCCGCGAGGATGTGATCGAAGTTGCGGTGATCGAGCCGCTCGCGCGCGTGCAGATCGAGCGCGTCAGGCGACAGCCCGGCCGCCGGCGCGTCACGCGGCGTGACGGTGTCGAAGTGCCGGTCGAGCGTCAGCAGCAGCGCGGGCCCGTCGTGCGTCACGTCAGCCCAGCACGGCAGCGCGAGCCGGTGCGGGTCGAACACGAAGCCCCGCGAAGGGCCTCGTCCCTGAATCTCAAGCTCGATGATGCCCGCGCGCGCCATGCCTGACTGTATGGCGCATTTCCGGGCCGACTTCAGAACGTCGAGTACACCCGCCCGATGGGCGCGCTGCGCTGCGAGCCGGTGGAGCCTGGGCAGTTCACCAGCGCGTAGGGCGCGTGGGCGATGATGACGCCGGTGGCGCTCGCGGCGCCGCGTGGGTAGGCCGGGTACCAGAAGGCCGACGTCGCGGTGGCGGGGCACGAGCTCCCCGTCGCCGGAGGGATCGATTGCGCGATGGCCATGAACTCGTCGACGACCACCGGCGCGGACCAACCGGCGCCGCTCGCGCAGTTCGCGTCGCACGTGCGCACCCGCACCTCGGTGGTCGACGTGCTGATGAGGCCGAGCGACTCGCCGTCTCGCGCCAGCCACGCTTCAACTTCGCGGTCGTCCGTGCCGAGGACGGCCGAGGTCCAGTTCGACAGCTCGGCGCAGTTGGCCGCCGCGCACGAGTTGAGGAACAGGGTGCCGTTGTTCTCGGCGCCGATGGTGGTCATGCCCTGGTTGAACGACAGGTACACGCGGCCCGACGGCGTCACCACGAAGCCCGGCGGCGCGAACGTGGAGTGCACGAAGCCCTGCGCTGAGAGCTGCCAGCTCGCGGCCTGCGTGCAGTTGCTGGCGCAGCGGCCATACGAGTGCAGGCGCTCGCCGTTGCCCGTGGTGCCCGCGGTAAACGCGATGTGGAAGACGCCAGCAGCGTCGACGGCGAGGTGGGTGATGGTGCCGTTGACGATGGGCCCGACGGTCCAGCTGCCGACGCCCGCAGCGCAGTTGCTCGCGCACGTAGCGAAGCGCGCGTCGTAGTTGCCGAAGGCGCCGCGCGACACGAAAGACACAGCTCCGGTGTCGCTCACGACGAGGCCGCTCACCACGCCCACCGCGCCGTTCACGACCTGATCGCCGAGCGAGACCACCGCCCAGTTCGCGCCGTCGCCGCAGTTGCTCGCGCACGTCGCGTAGACGACGGGGTCGCTGAGGCCAGAGCCCGCCATCGCCACGCCGTGCACCAGCGCGTGCACGCGACCGCTGCCGTCCACCGCCAGGCCGGCGACGCTGACGGTCAACGAGCCCAGCTCGGCGTGATCGAGCAGCTGCGACAGGCTCCACGACGCGGCGTCGCTGCAGTTCGCCGCGCAACGCCCGTACACCACGCGCTCAGCGGCACCTTCGCTGAAGAGCAGGTGCATCGAGCCGTCGGGCGCCGGCGCGAGCAGCTGATTGCCGAAACCCACGCGGGCGAAGGTGCCGATGCCACTCGTGCCCGTCCCCCCACCCGAGCCACCGCTGCCTCCGGTGGCGCTGCCGCCGCCCGTGGCAGTGCCACCACCTGTCGCGGTGCCCCCACCTGTCGCGGTGCCCCCGCCTGTCGCGGTGCCACCGCCGCTTCCTCCGGAACCGCCGCTGCCGCCCGCGAACACCCCGCCGCCGAAGCCGCCGAAACCCGCGTCAGGCTTGCCACTGCCAGGCGGGCTGCACGCAGAAGTAAAGAGGACGACGCCGAGCAGAAGCGGGAGCGCAGAACGCATGGTGCGTGTGTATCGCGGGGCCGCGCCGCTGCAATGGTCCGTAAGCCCGATGTAAACGCCGCGGTGACTCACGCCGCGGCGCTTCACGTCACGGCAGCTGCACCAGCACCGGCGTACGGTACGCCCAGGTGTGGATCGCCGAGTTTCCGGCGCCCAGCGAGCCGTGGAAGCTCCAGCCCCACGCGAAGACCTGCGTGCCGCGCATCGCGAAGCCCTGCAGCGCGCCGATGCCCACGTCGAGCACGTTGCTGACGCCGAAGACCGGCACCGACGGCGTCGGCTGATCTTCATCGTCGGGGATGCCGAGGTTGCCGCTGCCGTTCTGGCCCCAGCCGAAGAGGCGACCCTGCGCGTCTTCGTAGAAGCCCTGGTTGGCGTTCGCGTACACGGCGTTGGCGGTGACGCCCATCACCAGCGTCGGCACCAGCACGTCGTCGATGCTGCCGTTCACCTGGTTGCTGCCGTTGAGGCCCCACGCCCAGACGGTGCCGTCGCGCTTGAGCGCCAGCACGTGATCGCGGCCGGTGGCGAGCATGACGACGTCGGTGAGGTTGGGCACGCGCGCAGGCACGGGGTGCGCGGTCATCGACGAAGCGGTCATGCCGTTGCCGAGGTTGCCGTACTGGTTGCGACCCCACGCCCAGACGTTGCCGTCGGCCGTCACCGCGTACGACGACTGCGAGCCGGCGGACACCTGCACGATGTTGGTCGGCAAGCCCTGCACGGCCACCGGCGAGGCGCGGTTGTTGGCGGCGCCCGATGTTCCATCACCGAGCTGACCGAGGCTGTTGAGGCCGCAGCCCCAGACGCCGCCCGTCGAGTCGAGCACCAGCACGTGATCGTACCCACGCGAGACACCCACGACCGTCGCCGGTGCCGTGAGGAACGCCGGCACCTGCGCGGGCGCGAGGGTGCGCGTGGTGTTGCCGAGGCACAGCTGGCCCGACGCGTTGTCACCCCACGCCCAGAGGTTGCCGGCCGCGTCGATGGCCGACGACGCGTTCTGGTTGAACGAGAGCAGACCACGCAGGCCGACCTCGACGCCGTCGGCTTCTTCATGCGCTACCTCGGTGTGCCCGCCGCGCGCCGCGACGACGCAGACCCACGCATGCAGCGTGGCCACGCGCTCTTCGAGTACGTGGGCTGCGCGGCGTGCCACCTGCCGACGCTGCGCACGTCACCGACCGCGCCGTCGGGCGTGCGCGACGTGACGTTCCACGCGTACACCGACCTGCTGCTGCACGACCTCGGCCCCGCGCTCGCTGACCCGCTGGGCGAAGGCGTCGCGCAGCCCCCCGAGTGGCGCACGCCGCCGCTGTGGGGCCTGGGCCTCGTGGAAAAGGACCCCGCTGCCCGCTTCCTGCACGACGGCCGCGCGGCCACGCTGCGCGACGCGATCCTGTGGCACGGCGGTGAGGCGACCGTCGCGCGCGTGCGCTTCGAGCGGCTGCGCGACGACGACGCCCAGACGCTGCTCGACTACGTGCGCTCGCTCTGACTCACCACGACACGGTCTGCTTGTTGTGCGCGGCCAGCAGCGTCTCGAGCACGCGGCGCGTGGGCAGCTCGTACTTGCTGTCTTGCGCGTCGAGGAACTCGTTGGCCGGCGTACCGCCGCCGACGAGGCACAGCCGCACCAGCGACGCGGCGCTCAGGTCTGCCGGGGCCGCCGTCGCCTGCTCGCGCAGCTTCTGCTTCAGGCCGCTGCGGCCGCTGGCCATCAGGTTCTCCACCTTCGACATCGCTTCCACGCGGTAGCTGCCGTCGATCTCGTCCTCCGTCACCTTGCGGCCCGACGAGCCTGAGAGCCCGAGCGCCGGCACCGAGCCGTGCCCCAGGTTGCTCGTCGACGCGGTGAGGTCCTGCGTCTGCGGCGCGCCGCCGTCCTTCGCGATCGTCACCGAGCCCGCAGCCTTCGCGAAGAACTCCGTCGCCGGGTAGTCGATGCGCTCCTCGCGCGTGTCCTCGACGAGGTCGTTCATGCCCTTCATGCGGCCCCAGCACTCGCCGGCGCGCTGCCGGTACTTCCGCGCCCAGTCGCACGTCCCGGCGAAGCCACCGTTGCGACGACACGAGTCTTCCTTGTTGAGCGCGTCGTTCTCGAGCTTCTGGCACTCGTGCTTGCGGATCTTGAAGTCCGGGTTCTCCTTGAGGCCTGCCTTCACCGTGCGCGTGCCCGACCGGGTCACGCTGCGCTGGCCGTACTCGAAGCGCGCCTGCCCCAGCTGCACTGCCAGCGTGAGCTCGCCTTTGTCGACAAAGAGGTAGTGCTGCCCGTTGGACGCCTTGATCTTGTCGGCGAGGTCGCCGGTGAGCGTCACCGACAGCTTCTCGGGCGCGCCCGCGGCGTGCGTCGCAGCGTCGGCGCGGTGCAGCAGCGTGTCGCGCGCGGCGCGATCGCCAGCGGCGTTCGCAGCCACGGCCGCCGCAGCGAGGTACAGCGCACCGGCGAGCGGCTGGTCCTTCACCAACGCCGAGCCGCGCGCGTCCCACGCCGCCTGCGCGCCGGCCGGCACCGTCGTCAGCAGCGGCTTGAGGCGCGTGCGCTGCGGCTCGCTCAACGCCGACTGACGCAGCGCCATCTCGTGGCCGCGCAGCGCGAGGAACAGCTTCACCGGAGGCTCCGCCGCCGCACGCTGCTCAAGCGCCGCCACGCACGGCTCTGCGATGGGCGCGTACTTCGCGCGGCGCGCTTCGTCGCGCTCGCTCGCCATCTGCCAGTCGTCGCGGTGGTTGTTGCTCACCCAGTGCTGCTCCACGCGCTTGAGGCAGTCGAGCCCGTTCAGCGTCGCCACTTCGGCCTGCAGCTTCACGAACGACTCCGCGTTGTGCTGCTCGAGCCACTCGCACGCCGCCGCCTGACCGCTCTTGTCGATGGTCATGACGTTCCACTTGTTCTGGTGCTTCTGCGGCTTCACGCACAGCCCGCGAATGTCGCCGGCGTCCTGCTTGTCCATGATCTCCTGGCTCTCTTTGGTGAGCCGGTGGGCCTTCTTCTTGCCCGCGTGACCTCCGCCACAGCCGAGAGACAAGCCGACCACCACACCAACGAGCAGCACGCGCAGAGCTGGGTTCATGGGTCGTTTCAGTACCAATGGAACGACACGCGCCTGAATCGTAGTCTTTACGGTTGAGTCGGCCGCGCGACCTTCTGCGTACAGTGCGCGCATGTTCGTGACGTTGTTGACGTTGGTGCTGCTGGCGGACACCGGTTGCACGAAGGACACCGACTGCAAAGGCGACCGGGTCTGCGAGGCAGGCATCTGCGTCAGCCCGGTGCCGATGGCGCCCGCGCCCTTCCCGGAACCGCCGCCGTCCACCGAAGGCGACCCAGCGCTCGAGTACTCGCCGCCGCCGACGCCGCCAGGTGACGTCGCGCCGATGCAGGCGCCGCCGGCCACCGCGTACCCACAACTTGTGCGGCTGCCCGGTCAGGTCTGCATCGATCGCCTCAACACGCAGGGCCTCGTGATGCGCGGCGACTGCGCCATCGACACGCCGAAGAACGTGCGCGCGCTGGAGAAGCGCGTGCGGCGCGAGCGCGACGCGATGTTCGAGACGCGGCGACGAGAAGCGAAGCGCGCGCAGCGTGACGCCCAGGGCCCCCGCGAGCCGTCGCTGGCGCCGGTGGGTGACATCGCGGGGCACGGCGGCGTCCTCATCACCGGCAGCGGCGTACTGGGCGCGTTCGGTCTCACCGGTAGCGGCGGCGTGGTGTTCCGCCCGGGCATCGGCATCGTCGGCGTGGCCTTCGCCAACTTCGCGCCGTCGTCGTTCGGCGTCGCGCAGTTCTACGGGCTGGGGCCGGCCGCGCGCTTCGGGCGCAAGTCGCACGTCGCCGTCGGCGTCGCGCCGGTGCTGGGCATCATCCCCGCCACGACCGTCACCCCCACCACCGTCGGCGTCACCACTGCGCTGTTCGTGCGCGGCGCGCTCGTCATCGGCGACCACTTCATGCTGACGGCGCAGCCCACGCTCTACGCCGACAACTCCGGGCTCTTCTTCACCATCACGGCGGGCGCCGGCTTCTCGTTCTGAACCGCGACCGCGTCGTCATGGCGCGACGGACACGTCGTGGTCCGCGAGGGCGCTCCGCTCGCACACGTTGATGGCACCACGCTTGCTCACGGCGCCGGCCATGCGAATGGCTCTCTGTTTTCTGTGTCTGCTCAGCGCCTGCGTACCCAGCGCGCGAGAGACGTGTGAAGCGATCCCGCTCAACGCGAGCACCGACCTGTTGTTCTCGCGCATCGATCCCGCCGACGGTGAGTCCTTCTGTGCGCGCGGCCCGCGGAGGCACTTCCGCGGTGAGGTCGACGCGCTGCTGTGCTGTCAGTCGCGCACGAGCGACGAGTGCGGTGTCGACTGCACAGGCTTCAGCGGCGCCACGCTGGGCTCGGTGGGCCTCATCACCGACCAACCTGACTCGGGGCAGTGCTGCGTGCTGGTGCGTGAGGGCAAGGTCGCGGCGACATACGTGCGCTTCGACTGACGACGTACCGACGTTGCGAAGCGTCTCGGGGCCGGGCAAACGACGCGCCGCATGCTGTACGTCTGCGCGCTCGCGCTCGTGTTGGGTCAGGCCATCGACGACGGTGACGGCGCCACGCCGCCGCCGCTGCTCGAGGTCACCGGGCCCACCGACGGAGGCCGCGCGCCGCCGCTGCCCGCGCTCGAGACCGAAGACGGCGAGTGCGTCACCGACGAAGGCCTGCCCGCGGTGTGCAGCGACGAGCCCGAGCCGGAGCCCACGCAACCCGAGCGACGCAAGAAGAAGCGCCGGCGCGGAACGCGGCGGAAGAAGGCACAACAGGAAGCCGCGCTGCGTGGCGTCGGCTTCGTGGGCGCGACAGCGGGCCTCGCCATCTCGAACGACGTGGCGCTCGACGTGGGCGTCACCGGCGCGGCCGGCGTGCTCTTCAAGGAAGGCGTCGGCGTGGTGGCGCTCGCGCACGTACACCTGAACCCAACGGCCGCTGGCGTCTCACAGCGCTACGGCCTCGGCGCCGGCGTGCGCGTCGGTACGCGGTCGCACCTCACGCTGGGGCTGACGCCGACGTTGTTCGTGACGCCTGATGCCGTCCGCTTCGGCGGCACGGTGCTGGCGCACATCTACGCGCAGCTGACGCCGCACGTCGGCTTGCTGGTGCAGCCGTCGCTGGGCTTCAACGGGCAGTCGTTCGTGTTCGCCATCTCAGGCGGCGCGGGCTTCGAGTTCTGAAAGCCTTCAGCTCAGCAGCTGCCACCACAGCGGCACCGTCACCAACGACAGCGGCACGCCCACGGCGATGAGCGCCGACGCGAGCCCCGGCTCGAGGTGGTGGTCGGCCGCGACGACGCCGGCGGTCACCATCGGCGCCATGGCGGCCTGCGCCACGATGATGCGCTCGGTCTCGCCGATGCCACCGCGCCACACGTACAGCACACCCCACACCATCGCCGGCGCCAGCACCTGCTTCCACGTCAGCCCCACCACCACGCGCGCCACGTTGCCGCGCAGCGAGCGCAGGTCTAACGCCCAGCCGACGCTGGCCAACGCGAGCGGGCTCAACATCTCGGCCAACCGCTGCAGCACCGTGTCGACCGCGGCAGGAATCGCCACGCGCGACAACGCGAAGGCCAACACCAGCGCCCACATCGCCGGCGCCTTGAGCACCCGCAGCAGCACCGCGCGCGCGCCGGCCTTCGAGCCCGCGAGCCACGACGCGAAAGGAATGCCGAACGCGAACAGCGCGACGAAAGAGCCGAGCTGATCGACCACGGCCGCGCGGCCCAGCGCGCCTTGCCCACCGAGCGCTTCAATCAACGGCAGCCCGACGAACGCGGTGTTCGACAAGCCCGCGCACAGCGCCACCGCGCCCAGCGGGCCGACCGCGCCGCCGCGCTTCACCAGGACGACAGTGACGACTGCGGGCACGAGGAACACGAGCCACAAGAGCGCAGCGCCACCCAACAACGCCGCGTCGATGGTGGCGCCGTGAATGGCGCGGAACACCAACGCCGGCAGCGACACGAACATCACCCACGCGTTGATGACCTTGTGGCTGTCAGCCGGGAGCGCGTTCGACCGGCGAGCGAAGACGCCCGCGAAGAAGCACAGCACCAGCAACAGCAGGTTCGCCACGCGCTAGCCTTACTCCCATGCTCGGCCTCGTGCTCGTGGTTGTGCTCTCGGCAGATGGTGGCGTGTGCACGCAGCGCAGCGACTGCACGCTCGACGACACCAGCAAGACCTGCCGCCTCTCGAAGAACGACTGGGAAGGCGAGTCAGGGCCGATGCCCGAGGGCGGCACGACGTGTCTGTGTGAGAAGAACGAGTGTCGCGCGTTCACCGTCGAGCCGGTCGCGTGCAAGAGTTGGCGCGACTGCAGCTATGACACCGAGCCCTTCCTGCACCCGGTTTCTTCAAAGAAGGTGAAGCGCCACCACCCGACCCGCGTGCGCCCCTGCCGAGATGCGGAGCGCGACGCGGTGTGCGACCCCGGCAGCAAGACGTGCCGGGTCGTCGCGTGGAAATGCTGACTACTCTTCGGGGATCGGCTGCGGCCCCGGGATGATGTGCGCGATGTCGGGGTCGACGCCGCCGACGTCACGAGGGCCACGCGCTTCCTTCTCTTGCTTCCGCTGCTGAGCTTTCGCGGCCTTTTCCTTCTTGTGCTCCTGCCGGGCGAGCTCCTTCTGACGCTTCGACATTCCGGTGAACATGTACTCCTCCTTGGTGCGATTGGTGGAACGCGGGGGCTTCTACCTCAGCGGGGCCAACAACCCAACCACCGCTTCGGCGTAGCGGCCTGACCGTTTGGCCCCAAAGTACGGCAACTTGGCGAGGACCTCAGGAGATTCTGGAGGGTTCGCTGACAGCTCTGCCACCAGCCCGTTCGACAGTACGACGCTGGGCGTCACCTTCCTGTCGGCCGCTTCCTTCTTGCGCCAGTCCATCAGCGCCTCTTCTCGCTTCTTCTTCTTGGGGTCGCGTTCCTTCTTCTCGTCGGGCGCGGCCAGCACACCTTTCTTCACGTCATCCGCCACCTGCTGCAGCAGCGCCATGACCTCTTCGCCGTGGGTGCGCACGAAGGCTCCGCGCACGCCTTCCAGCTTCGCCATCGCGCGCAGCTCCGTGGGCGGCTTCGTCGCCAGCGCCGAGAGCGCCATGTTCGACAGCATGCGGCCCATGGGCACGTCTTCGGCTTCGGCCCACTGCAGCCGCTTGGCGTGCAGCGCGTGCGCGGTGTGCCAGGCGATGGCGAGCTGCTCGCGCGAGAGCCCGTTGCGCTGGAACTTCGGCACGAAGTCGGCGAGCGGGTCAGGCCGCGCCTGCGCGTCGTCACACATGCGATCGCAGTCGAGCAAGACCTCTTCGAGGATGTCGGCTTCACCGCACGCATCGCGCACCCAGCGGCCCACCTCGCAGAGGTAGCGCACGTCATCGGCGATGTACTCGCGCAGCGCCGGCGGCAACGGCCGCACGCTGAAATCGGCCTGCTGGTGCTCTTTCTTCAGCGTGGCGCCCAGCTTCTCTTTGACGAGATCGGCGAGGCCCACCTTGGGCCAGCCCAGCAGCGTCGCCGCGCGGTGCGTGTCGAAGAGCCCGCGCACGCGCACGCCTTCTTCGGCCAGGTATTGGAGGTCGCCCTGCGCCGCGTGGAAGAACTTGGTGACGCGCGTGTCGCCAAACGTGTCGGTGAGCGCCTTCGGCGAGACGTCAGGCACCAGCGTGTCGAGCAGGAAGATGTCGTGGTCGGTGCCCAGCTGCACGAAGCAGAGCCGCGCATGAAAGTGGTGCATCGAGTCGGCTTCGACATCAACGGCCAGCTCGGAAACGGGCTTCAACGTGGCGCGCGCCTGGTCCAACGCGGCGGCGTCCACGACATCGACTGCACTCTCGGGAAACGGCACGGTATCGCCACTAGCAAGAACGCCGGTGATGGGCTACGGCGCGCGCTGCCGTGGACGAGCTCAACCGCCTCGAGAAATCGCTCCTGCAGCACGTGGGCAAAGCCGTGCACGATTTCTCCCTCATCGAAGAAGGGGACCGCATCATGGTCGCCATCTCCGGAGGGAAGGACTCGTACACCATGCTGCACCTGCTGCGGGTTTTGCAGCGCCGTGCGCCGGTCAAGTTCGACCTCATCGCCGTCAACCTCGACCAGGGCCACCCCGGCTTTCCGGCCGACGTGCTGCGCGGCTGGCTCGAGAAGAACGAGTACCCGCACCGCCTGCTGAAGGAAGACACCTACAGCATCGTGCTCGACAAGCTCAAACCCGGGCAGACGCAGTGCAGCCTGTGCTCGCGCCTGCGCCGCGGCATCCTCTACACGGCGGCCGTCGACATGGGCTGCACCAAGATCGCGCTCGGCCACCACCGCGACGATCTCATTCACACGTTCCTCTTGAACCAGTTCTTCGCGGGCACCACCGCGACGATGCCGCCGAAGCTCAAGAGCAACGACGGCCGCAACACGGTCATTCGCCCGCTGGCCTACGCGCCCGAGACGGACATCGCCCGCTTCGCCGAGCTGATGGAGTTCCCCATCATTCCGTGCGACCTGTGCGGCTCGCAGGAAAACCTGAAGCGCAAGCGCGTGAAGCGCCTGGTCGACGAACTGGCCAAAGAGATCCCCATGCTGCGGAGCTCGCTGCTCTCGGCCATGGGCAACCTGCACACCTCGCACCTGCTGGACCAGAAGCTCTGGTCTGAGCCGAGTGAAGGCAGCGAGCTCGTGCAGCTCAACCGGAGATCCGACGATGCCGCGTGACGCAATCGCCCAGGCCCGCAGAGACAGGAACACGGCGCTCGTCGACGTGATGTTGCTGGCGGCCACCGCCGACGGCGACATCGCGAAGGTCGAGCTGAACCAGGTGCTCTCGCGCGTGCTGGAGCGCCCTGAGTTCGAAGGCGTGCACCCCGACGAGCTCTCGGGCCTCATCGAGTCGGCCGCCAAGCGCCTGAGCAACGCGCGCACGCTCGACGACATCTTGAAGGTGCTCAAGCAGCGCCTGCCGGACCACCGCAACCGCATGCTGGCCTTCGGCATGGCCTCGGCGGTCGCGCTGGCCGATCGCCGCGCCACGAAGGACGAGCTCGGGCTGCTCAAGGCGTTCCAGCAGGCGTTCGGGTTGACCGACGACGAGGTCGCGAAGGTCTTCGTGGCCGTCGAAGCCGGCGCGCCGCTGGCCGAAGCGCTGGGCGAGCCCATCGAGCAGCTGTTCGCCGAGACGATGGTGTTGGTGTCGCTGGCCGACGGCAAGGTGCAGCCCGAAGAAGTGCAGGTGATGCTCGAGAACCTCGCGGGCAACCCCATCTTCAAGCACACCAGCCTCGAGGCCGCGCGCGTGCACGTGCGCGACGCGTTCGAGAACGTGAAGGAGCACGGCGTCGCGACGCGGCTGATGGCGCTCGCGCACGGCCTGTCGACGCACAAGCAGCGCACGCTGGCCTACGAGCTGGCCACGCGCATCGCGTACGCCAAGGGCACCAAGCCCACCGAGCAGGAGCTGCGCGTGCTCGAGCTGCTGCAGGCCACCTTCGGCTTGAGCGACGCCGAGGTCGCCCGCCTCACGATGGAGAACTGACGACGTGAGCCGCCCGACCCGAACCAACGTCCGCTTCGCCCTGCCCTCGACGCTGGGCCCCGGCGCGCAGGAACGCGCCACGCAGCTGCAGCAGCACCTGTCTGAGGCGCTCGGCCGCGACACCGAGGTGGTGGTGGGCGCGACGTACGAGCAGCTCGCGCGAGACCTGTTGGCCGGCAAGGTCGACGCCGCGTGGGCGCCGCCGTTCGTGTGCGCGCGCATCGAGGCCATGGGCGTGCGCGTGCTGGTGCGCGGCGTGCGCAACGGCGCGTCGGTGTACCGCGCGGCGCTGCTGACCAAGGCCGGCTCGTCGTTGACGGTGCAGGGCCTCAAGGGCGTCAACGCCGCGTGGACTGATCGCGACTCGGTCGGCGGCTACCTGCTGCCGATGGCGTGGCTGCGCGAGCAGGGCCTCGACCCGCTCAAGACCTTCAACGAGCAGCACTTCGTGGGCAGCTACCGCCAGGCGCTGGAAGCCGTGCTGAGCGGCAAGGCCGAGGTGACCAGCGTGTTCGCTCCGGCCGCGCGCGCAGGCCAGCCTGACGCCACCGGCGTCGGTGAGCTCTGGGCCGAGCGGCAGAACGATTTCCGCGTGCTGGGCTTCACCGAAGAGGCGCCCAACGACGGCGTGGCGGTGTCCATGAGCGCGCCGCCGCAGGTGGTGTCGGAGCTCGAGAAGACGCTGCTCGCGCTGCAGTCGACAGAGGCTGGTCAGCAGCTGCTCCGCGACTGCTTCCACGCCGACAAGTTCGAGCTGGCGCCGCGCATGGGCTACCGGGCGCTGTACCGCGTGGCGCTCGCGAGCTTGTAAGCGCCGCGACCCGCGGCCTCGCGTGGTGGATTTGCCAGACCTCGCGTGGTGGATTTGCCAGACCTCGGTCAGTCCACGCGCAGGGCCGCCAGCATCGCGTCGAGCAACTGCCCGGCCTCTCGCCGCGTCTGCTTCGGCTTGGCGGACCGCGTGATGCTCATCGCGCCTTCGACGATCGCGCCCTTCACCATCGACGCCAGCAGGGGAATCGACACCGGCTTGAGCGCCCCGCGCTGCCGCAGCCGCTGCAACGTCTCGACCAACAGCACGCCCGTCTTTGACTCTTCGATGGCGCGCCACTCTTCGAGGCCCACGATGGACGGCGCCTCGTTGTAGGTGTTCCGCACCACCGGCTCGAGGCACGCGTCGAGCACTGCGTTCACGCCGGCGCGCAGCTTCGCCCAGTCGTCGGTCTCCGGCTCCATCGCCTTGACCGCCTGCTGCGCCACCCACGCGGCGACGTCTTCAATCAGCGCCCGCAGCAGCCCCGAGCGGTTCTGGAAGTGGTGGTACAGCGCGCCCGTTGTCAGCCCCGCGGCTTCACACACGGGGATGACGGCGACCGCCGCCTGCCCACCTTGCGCGAACGCTTCACGCGCCGCTGCCAGCAGCGCCGTGCGCGCGTCGTCCTTCACCGTGTTGCGCGACTTGACCATGGGCTCCGAGTCCACATAAACAGTTTACGTAAATCATTTACGCCACCCAACCCCAACGGAGCGCCATGCCGAAGATCACCACTGGAGTGCCGACGTCGCGTACCACGAATGCCCCGAGCGAAGCGCCGCGCCGGCGCGACCCGTTCACGCCAGCGACGCCCCTCGCCGGCTGGAACAGCGAGCGCACGAGCTCGAGCGCCGAAGCGCGCCGCGCGGCGGCGACCAGCGTCACCACCAGACCCGCGGAGCTCAGCGACACCGAGCGCGCGCAGGTGGTGCAGAAGAAGGCGACGTGCCCGTTCATCGCGTCGGCGGTCAACAGCAAGGACCTCCCGGTGCTGAACAACGCCGACAAGCCGCTGGCCAGCATCGATGACGTGGCGAAGCTGGGGAACACCGGCCCGGGCAGCAACCTGGGTGAGGTGCTGCGACTCTTCGCGCAGGGCAACCACGCGCGGCTGCCGGGCGCCGACGGCAAGATGACGACGCCCGTGCCGCTCGGCACCTTCAGCCTCGATTTCCCCGGCAGCCAGGGCTCGCACGCGGGCCACAGCGGCATCCTGCAAGGCGACCCCACGAAGCTGAACACCGGCCGCCTGAGCCAGAAGGACTTCGATCGCCTCGCCGCGTACGCGAAGGACGGTGTGGTGCGCCGGTCGGACATCGGCCGCTTCATCGCCGAGAACGTCGCCGCTGACCCGAACGCCAAGGCGCCGGGCTTTCGCACGGGCGTCGCGCTGGCGAAGGAAGCCGGCAAGCTGCTGGGCGAGCTCGGCACGCACCTCAAGAACAAGGCGCACGGCCACGCCGACCCGCAGCAGGAGCGCGTGGTGTTCGAGCGCCTCACCAAGGTGCTCGGCGAAGACAACCTCATCGGCTCAGCGGGCGAGTTCGGCCTGCTGACGACGTTCCTCGAGCACAGCCCGCACACCCGCGAAGTGAAGGGCGAGCCGGCCTACTCGCTGGCCGAGCTCAAGATGATGTTCGTCGACAAGCAGCTGCCGCCCGGCTGGGAGAACTGGACCAAGACGGCCCACGACTGGATCGCCAACACCACGGCGCTCACCATCGCGGCCGAAAGGGCCTTCCTCACACGCTGAGCCGGCGAATGAAGCGCTCGGCGTAGTCGATGCTCGCGCCGAGCTGCGCTTCGTCCACGTTCGACCAGGTGTCCGTCGGGTGGTGGTAGTGCCGCGGCGCGCCGATGGTCGGGTCGATGCACGTCAGCGACACCGCCTGCCAGCCGCGCGCGAGGAAGGGCAAGACGTCGGTCGCGCCGGTGGGGATCACGTACTTCGTGGCCTGCTCGCCGCCTTCAGCGTTCGTCTCGTGAAGGAGCGCTTCGAGCTTCGTCGGCACCGGCACGGGCCACAGCTCGCCCTCTTCGAGGTAGCGCAGCGTGCCGTTCGACAGCGTGTCGAGGCCCAGCACCACCGTCTGGTCCTTCTTCCACTCGCCGGACTTCTCGAGCTGCTGCGAGAGCCGCAGGGCACCACCGGTGCCGGCCTCTTCGGCGCCGGTGAACACGATGACCAGCTCGACGTCGTCGGGCAGCTTGCCGACGAAGCGGTGCGCGAGCTCCATGCACGCCGCGCAGCCCGAGAGGTTGTCGGCCGCGCCCGGCACCACCGTGTTGCGCGCCACGACGTCGACGTTCAGCGCGAAGGTGAGGAACGCAGGAATGCCGAGCGCCGCCAGCAACCACCACGGCGCGGCCCAGACGTTCGCCGCAGCGAGCCCGAAGAGCACCGCCGACGCCGACACCGTCGCCACCGCGAGGCCGAGCTGCTTCTTGAACCAGCCGAGGCCCTTCGGCGGCTCCCTGGTGGCGACCTTGATGAGCGCCGGCGTGAAGACCACGCCGGTGAACGCCGCGTCGACGTGCGCGAGCAGCACGAGGCGCTTTCGCAGCGGCGCTTTCGCCGGCAGCGTGCAGACGAGGTTCTGCGAGTCGATGGACGGAATCAGGCTGCGCAGCCACAGCCCGCGGCGCGTGGATTCCAACGTGTACGAGACGGCCACGAAGCCGTGCAGCAGCGCGCCCGCGAGCGGCCAGCGGAACCCGAGCGCAGTGCCCAGCACCGCGAGCCCGAAGTGCACCATCAGCCCGAAGTAGATGCTCTGCGTGAAACGGAACGGTCGCCAGTCGAGCGAGAAGCCCAGCGTGGCGAGCTCGGCGCCGAGCTTCTCTTGCGCGGCCTTCTCGAGCGGCGTGCCCGTGAGCCGCCGAGGCCCCAGCTCTTCCAGCTGGCGGATGCGATCGATGGGGCGCACGCGCGTGTTGAGGGCGTTCATGCGCAGCTCAATGACACAAGCGGGCGCGGGCGGGGCCTCGGGTCTGAAAAGCCGAGGGTGTCAGCGCGACGCCAGCACGCTGGCCTGCACCGACGGCTTGCACTGGAAGCCCATGCCGCTCGGCAACCGCGAGCACGCCTCGCCGTCGCCGCCGAACGTGAGCGCCGGGCTCATCAGCGCGTCAGTCTCGAGCGGCCCGTCGTCGACGCCCACCGTGGAGCGACGACCGTCACCCATCACGAACATCATCAGCACCGCGGCGGCCATCGCGACCAACACGCGCGGCCACGCCCGCGGCTGCGGCGGCACCCGCTTCTCGACGCCGACCCAGAGGTGGGCGACCTCATCGCGCGCCGCCCGCTGACGGAACAACGCCGCCTCGCTCTCGAGCCAGTTCAGCTCGTGGCGGCACAGCGCGCAGTGCTTCGCGTGCTCCCGAAGCTCGGGCTGCTCGACGGTCAACAACGACTCCAGCTGCGAAGCTCGTCCGCACCGGCTCATGGACGTTCTCCTGTGAGGTGGGGCAACAACGCCGCGCGCAGCTTCAACCTCGCGCGGTGAATCTCGTTCTTCACGGTGGGGATCGACCAGCCGAACGCCGCCGCGATGTCTTCGTACGCGAGCCCGTGATCGAGCCGCATCAACAGCGCCGCCCGCCGGTTCTCCGACAGCAACCCCAGCGCCGACGTGAAGTGCTTCTCAAGCTCGGCGTCGAGCAAGACGGCCTCGGGGTCGGGCGAAGGAATCACCGCCACGGGCACCGTGTCGTCTTCATCGTCCAACACGTCGTGCTGTCGTACGCGCCGCGCTTCGAAGGCCACGTTGCGCGCGATGCCCAGCACCCACGGCTTGAAGCGGTCGTGATCGCCCAGCTTCACCAGCTGCACGTGCGCGCGCGCGAACGTCTCCTGCGTGGCGTCATCGGCCGTGTCGGCCACGCGCAGCAGGTCTCTCAAGAAGCGCCGCACCGCCACCACGTGCCGCTCGAACAGCGCACGGAACGCCGCCGACTCGCCCGCTTGCGCGCGGCGCACCAACGCCTCGTCGGGCGTCTCGGGGGTGATCTCCGGGGCTCGTTTCAACAGCTTCAGCACGCGGCTCCTTCATGCGCTGGGGCCACAGGAAGTTTCAACCGCCTGTGCAACCTGGGCGAGTTCAGTACGGGTTCCGGCCACTTAGGCCCTCACACTTCTTCGTAGCGACCACGCCGCGACACGGCCACCTTCGGGGCCATGCGAGTGCTCCTCTTCGGCGGTTCGGGAATGATCGGTCAGGGTGTGCTGCGCGAGCTGCTGGCGCGAGAAGACGTCACGCAGGTGCTGTCGGTCGGCCGCTCACCGCTGGAACAGACGCACGCCAGGCTCGAGAACGTGCTGGTCAAAGACCTCACCGACTACGCGGCGGTCGAGGCGCGCTTCGAAGGCATCGACGCCGTCATGTACTGCCTGGGCGTCAGCAGCGGCGGCATGAGCGACGCCGAGTACCGACGCATCACCTACGACTTCACGCTGGCCGCGGCGCACGCTGTTCACCGACACAGCCCCAACGCGACGTTCTGCTTCATCTCGGGCGCGAGCAGCGACTCGACGGAACAGCAGGGCCCCATGTGGGCGCGCGTCAAAGGCGCCGCAGAGAACGCGCTGCAGAAGGTCGGCTTCAAGGCCGTCTATTGCTTCCGACCCGGCTACATCCAACCGATGGACGGCATCGTGTCGAAGACGCCGGCCTACCGCTGGATGTACGTCTTCGCGGCGCCGCTCTACCCGCTCTTCAAAGGCGTCACGAAGTACGTCACCAGCACGCGGCAGCTCGGCTTCGCGATGGTGCAGGTCGGCAAAGACGGCTTCGCCAAGCCGATTCTCGAGAGCGTCGACATCAACGCCGTCACGGCGCGTCGGTGAGGAACATCGCCAGCGCCTGGGCGCGGCTCACCAGCGTGTCGACCTCGATGTACTCGTCGGGCGTGTGAAAGAAGAGCCCGCGCGGGCCGAGCGCGTCCAACGTGGGGATGCCCATCGACGACGCCGTGTTGCCGTCGCTGCCGCCGCCCTGCCGCGGCGCTTCACTGTGTCCCAACCCATGCGCGTGCGCGCAGCGGCCGTAGCGCGAGAGCAGCGCGTCGGTGCCGGGCTGCTTCTCCATCGGCAGTCGCCCCGGGCCTGACTCCACGACGACCTCCGTGCCGGGCACGCCGAGCTCCACCGCGGCCGCCCGCAGGTTGGTCCACAGCGCCTCGGCCGCCGCCATCGTCGGGTAGCGGAGATCGAGGTCTGCGCTCGCCGCCGCGGGCACCGTGTTCTTCGATGTGCCGCCCGTCACCAGGCCCACGTTGACGGTGACGCCGGCTTCCTTGCTCGAGAGCTGCTGCGCGCGATCGACGAAGCGGCTCAGCGCCCAGATGGCGTTGGCGCCTTCCCAATAGTTGTTGCCGGCGTGCGCAGGCTTGCCGACAGCCTTCACGTTGGCGAAGCCGGTGCCCTTCCGCTCGGTGACGATGGCGTCGGTGGCGCGGCCCGACTCGAACACCAGCGCCGCGCTGCAGCCGTCAATCACGCGGCGAATGAGCGGCGCGCCTTCGGGAGAGCCGATCTCTTCGTCGGACACGATGACGATGCGCAGCGGCGGCACCGCGTCGAGGCCGACGGTCGACACGAGCGCCTTGAGCGCCCACGCGATGACGACCAGACCGCCCTTCATGTCCAACACGCCGGGGCCGCGCCGCAGGGTGCCGTCGACGCGGTAGCCCTCGAAGCTGCCCGGAGGAAACACGGTGTCGAAGTGGCCCAGCAACGCCACCGGCGCCGCGTCGGCGCGACCTTCAGAACGAAACACGAGGTGGTCCGCGAAGCGCTCGCTCGGCACGCGCTCTGCCGTGAGGCCGGGCATGTTGAAGATGTCCTCAAGCAGCCGCGCGACGCGCTGGCCACCTTCGCGATTTCCGCTGAAGGAGTTGAGGTCTACCAACGCCGCGAGCGCTGCTTCCATCGCTGGCAATTGTTGCTGCAACCAACTCGCTGCGTCAGCCATCGCACCTACCCTAACGCTGGTTTGCCCACCATGCGTCGGGTAAAGGCTTTCGCATGCTGCTGCTTCGTGACGTGACGAGGGGGGACCTCGCGGGCTTGAAGCGACTCGCCGCGACGCTCAACAGCGTCAACCTGCCCAACAACGAGAAGGTCCTCAAAGGCCTCATCTCGAAGTCTGTCGAGAGCTTCTCGGGGAAGATCTCGGACCCCTTTGAGCGCGAGTACCTCTTCGTGCTCGAAGACCTGCGCAACAAGACCATCATCGGCACGTCGATGGTCATCGCGCAGCACGGCACCAAAGACGCGCCGCACATCTATTTCCAGGTCACGCAGGCGGAGCACTACTCGGCGAGCCTCGACAAGCACTTCAGGCACAAGGTGTTGTCGATTGGTTACAACTACGACGGCCCCACGGAGATCGGCGGCCTCGTCGTCGACCCTCCGCACCGCAGCGGTCCCGAGAAGCCGGGCAAGCAGCTGAGCTACGTGCGCTTCCTCTTCATGGCGCTGCACCGCGAGCGCTTCCGCGACCGGGTCCTCGCCGAGCTCTTGCCGCCGCTGATGGAAGACGGTCGCTCGCTGTTGTGGGAGTCGATCGGCAAGAAGTTCACCGGGCTCGACTACACCGAGGCCGACAAGCTCTCGCGCCGCAACAAGGAGTTCATCAAGGAGCTGTTCCCTTCGTCGGACATCTACGCGTCGCTCTTCCCCGCGAACGCGCAGAAGATCATCGGCGAGGTCGGGCCCAACACCGCCGGCGTCAAGCGCATGCTCGAGCGCATCGGCTTCCGCTACGTCGAGCACATCGACCCGTTCGACGGCGGCCCCCACTTCGAAGCGAACCTGAGCGAGGTCTCGCTGATGCGGCACTACCGCACCGGCGTGCTGGGCAAGGAGCCGTTCGAGCTGGAAGGCGCCGAGGTGCTGGTGGGCCTCAGCCGCGAGAAGGGCAGCAACCGGTTCCGCGCGGTGCGCACGCAGGTGCGCTGGGAAGATCAAACGGTGTTCATCTCGAAGGCGGCGCGTGAGCAGCTCAAGGTGAAGCCCGGTGAGCGGCTGTCGGTGATTCCGTTCGAGTGAAACGCCGCTGAAGCCCGATCTTCCGGCCTGCGCTGCGTTGCGGCAGAGTCTGCCGCGTCATGTCGCTGGCGCTCGTTCTCAGCCTTTGCGTCGCCCAGGCCGCGCCGTCGCTCGGTGACGGGCGCGCGCAGGTCGCGGCCTTGCGCAGCGGCGCCGTGGCCACCGAGCACCGCAAGCTGGGCGACGCGCTGCGCAGCTACGGCACCGAGTGGAAGGTCATCAGCGAGGCGCTGGGCGAGCGCGACGGCGCGTTCCTCTACACGCGCACCATGGCCGTCTCGAACTGGGCGCGCGGCATGGTGCTGACGCTGTCCCTCGACGCGAACGGGAAGCTGCTCGGCGGCTCGCTCGACGCAGCGAAGCAAGAAGCCCCGACGGCGTACGGCGCGTACCGGGTGAAGACGAAGCTCCGGGTGCCGCTCGAGGACGCCTGGAGCGTCTTGTGGGGCGGCCGCTCGTGGGACGACAACCGCCACGCGTCGGTGAACGACATGCGCTTCGCGCTCGACCTGCTGCAGCGGAAGAACGGCAGCAGCGGCGCGGGGCGCAAGCAGCGCAACGAAGACTTCCACGCGTGGAACCAGCCGGTGCTGGCGCCCGCCGATGGCGTGGTGGTGTCGGTGCAGAACGACGTGCCCGACAACACGCCGGGCCGCGTGCCGGGCGGCAACCTGTACGGCAACGTCATCGTCATCGCGCACGAAGACGGCGAGTTCTCGCTGCTGGCGCACCTCAAGCACGGCTCGGTGTCGGTGAAGCGCGGGCAACGCGTGGTGAGCGGCCAACGCATCGCGCGCGTGGGCAGCAGCGGCATGTCGACCGAGCCACACCTGCACTTCCAGTTGATGGACACCGGCGACTGGAAGACGGCGCACGGGCTGCCGCTGCAGTTGGTCGACTTCGTCCGCAACGGCGTGCGCGTCGAGCGCGGGGAGCCGCGGCGCGGTGACGTCATCAGCGTGCGGGCCGCGGCCGCGCAGCGCTGACGCCGTGAACAACGCACCACACGCAACCCGTCGCGCTACGGTGCGCGCCACCTCGCCGCTCGAAAGGAAGTCCCGATGAAGCGACTGCTCGCGTCGTGTTGTCTCGTCAGCACCCTCGCCTTCGCGCAGGCCCAGAAGGCCGCGCCGCCGCCTCCGCCTGCGAAGCCCGCGCCCGCCGTCGCCATCACCGAAGGCCTCGCGACGCCAGAGTCGGTGCTCTACGACGCCGAGACCGACACGTACCTCGTCAGCAACATCAACGGCGCGCCGCTGCAGAAGGACAACAACGGCTACATCACCGAGGTCTCGCCCGACGGCACCGTCGTCGCCGCGAAGCTGATCGAAGGCGGCAAGAAGGGCGTGAAGCTGAACGCGCCCAAGGGCACCGCCATCCACGAGGGCATCCTCTACGTCGCCGACATCGACACCGTGCGGCTGTTCGATCGCAAGACGGGCGCGCCGAAGGGTGAGGTCGCGCTCAAGGGCGCGACGTTCGCCAACGACGTCGCGCTCGGGCCTGACGGGAAGATCTACGTCAGCGACTCCGGGCTCAACGCGAAGTTCGAAGGCACCGGCACCGACGCCATCTGGGTCGTCACGCCCGGCAAGAAGCCCACCGCGAAGGCGCTCGTGAAGAGCAAAGACCTGCACGGCCCCAACGGGCTGCTCGTCACCAAAGACGCGGTGCACGTCGTCACCTTCGGCGCCAACGAGCTGCTCACGTTCGATCTCGCCGGCCAGCCCGTCGGCGAGGCCACCAAGCTGCCGCAGGGCGGGCTCGACGGCATCGGCGTGCTGGGTGACGACCTCGTCATCTCCAGCTGGGGCGAGAAGGCCGTGTTCCGCGGCAAGCTGGGCGGCGAGTTCAAGAAGGTGCTCAGCGACCTCGAGGCGCCGGCCGACATCACCGTCGACAGCAAGCGCAACCGCGTGCTCGTGCCCCGCTTCCAGGACCACCGCGTCGAAGCGTGGGAGCTGAAGTAACGGTCAGCCCAGCCAGATCTCTTCGAAGCGCACCTGCGGCGGCGTCTGGTGCAGCCGCACGCCCTGGAGGTCCTGGCTCGCCGCCGCGTGAAACCGCTCGTGGTACAGCGGCACCAGTACGCAGTCCTCGCGCACCAGGCTCTCGGCCTTCCGATACAGCTGCTCGCGCAGACCGGGGTCGACGGCGACGCGCGCTTCGTCGGTGAGCCTGTCGAACTCCGCGTTGCGGTAACCGACGCCGTAATAGCTCTGCGCCTTCGAGTTCAGCAGCAGGTGCAGGAAGTTGTCGGGGTCGGCCACGTCGGCGATCCAGTTGCCGCGGAAGATGGCGAGGCGACCGTCGCGCACGCGCTCCCAGAAGTCCTTCTGTTCGACGTGCTCGAGCTCCACCAGACCGGCGTCGGTGAGCGGCTTGAAGAGCGCGCGGTCTTCTTCACGCGTGTCGCGATCAGGCGCGTAGTTCAACGTGATGCGCAGCCGCGAGTGCCCCGCCTCGTTGAGCAGCCGTCGCGCGAGCGCGATGTCGGTGCGCGGCTCGTGCACGCGATCGCTCTCGAGCAGCGTTGGCGGCGTCAGCGACCTCGCCACCCGCGCGCCGGGGTGGAAGCCGTCGACCAACGCGCGCACGTCGAGGCCGGCGCGAATGGCGCGGCGCACGCGCACGTCGTCGTAGGGCGCGCTCGCCGCGTGGAACCCGAGGAACCACACCGACGGTGTGTTGACGGTGAGCGACTGCGCAGGGTCGAGCCCCACGTCGCGCAGGTTCTCGGCATGCAGGTACGACACCACCTGCACCTGCTTGCGCGAGAACGCTTCGAGCGCCGCGCGCCGCGAGTTGAAGAGCTGGAACTCGAGCCGCGCCAACAGCGGCAGGCCCGGCATGTAATAGGTGGGGTTGCGCTCGAGCGCGACCAACTGGCTCGTCGCCGACGAGAGCCGGAAGGGGCCGGTGCCCAACACGCGCCCCGCGTCGATGCGCGTGATGCCCGTCGACGGCAGCGCCATCAGCCGCAGGAAGAACGCGCGCGGCTCTTCGAGCCGGAACTCGATGGTGTGCTCGTCGAGCACCTCGATGCCGGTCACCGAGCGCGCCTCGCCGGCGAAGTACGCCGTCGCGCCGCAGATGTCCTTGAAGAGCACCGCGTCGGGCGCGTCGACCTTCGGGTCCAACATGCGCTCGAAGTGCGCCTTCACGTGGCCGGCGTTCAGCGCCACGCCGTCGGGGAAGGTGACGCCCTTGCGCAGCGAGAAGCGGTAGCGCCGCGCCGTCGGGTCGGCTTCCCACGACTCGGCGAGGTCCGGCGCCAGCAGGCCGTCCTCGTAGCGGACCAGCGTCGAGTACATCGACGCCGAGAGCTCCGAGAGCTGCAGGTCGAGCGTGAAGAGCGGGTCGAAGCCGCGCGTCTCGTCGATCATCACGGCGCGGTGCAGCCCGACCTGCAGCGTGCCGCCGGCGCGCGCCTCGGGCAGCTTGAAGCGGAACACCTCGTTGCCGAGCGTGTCGGCCTCGTGTGAGAGCTGCTCGACGGCGCGGCTGAGCGCGTCGCCGATGCGCACCACCTTCTGCGCGTCTTCACGAACCTCGGCGACCTCTTCGCTGATGGCCGCGTCGCCCTGCTTCAGCACCGCCTGCGCCGCGCGGATCTCATCGATGGCCGCGGTCAACCGCAGCACGGCGTCAGACAGCTCGCGGCCCGTCACCACCTGCCCTTCCGCGCGGCCTGACGCGTCGCGCGCGATGCGCGACATGTCCTGCATCTGCTTCACCAGGTCGCGGCCCTGCGCGGCTTGATCGCCCGCGAGGTGCACCACCTCGTCGACGCGCTCGGACACCTCGCGGCTCATCGCCACCAGCGACGTACCCTGCGCTTCGAGCCGCACCGCCTCCGACTGCGTGGCCTCCACGGCGGTCAGCGCGCGCTGCGAGGTCTGCTGAATGGCGCGCAGCGCCTCGGCAGCCTTCTCACCGAGCTGCACGCCGTGCGCGGCTTCGTCGCGACCACGCGAGACGAGCTCCACCGCGCGCTCGACACCTTCGCGCACCGCCTTGACCTTCTGACCGATCTCCCGCGTCGAGCGACCGGTCTTCTCGGCGAGGTTGCGCACCTCACTGGCGACCACCGCGAACGCCTTCCCGCTCTCGCCGGCCTGACTGGCGATGATGGCGGCGTTGAGCGCCAGCAGGTTCGTCTGGTCGGCGATCTCCTGAATCACGTCGACCACGCGGCCGATCTCGATGCTGCTGACGCCGAGCGCGTCGACCAGCCGCGCCGCGCGACCGACCGTCTCGTCGATGCGCTTGATGCCCTTGAGCGCGTCACCCACGAGGTGCACGCCCTGCTCGGCGGTGCTGGTCATCTCGCGCGCGAGCTCGCCCGTCTCGTCGCTGCGGCGGCGCACGGCGTCGATGCTGTTCTCAGCGAGCGACACGGCTTCGCGAGACTGCGCCGTCAACCGCGCCACGGCGCCGCCAGACTCCACCACCAGACCCGAGCGCTGGCTGAGCGACTCAACGCGCGCCGACGTCTTCTCAGACACGGTGTTGAGCTGGCTGAGCGACCGCGCGACCGTCTCGATGCTCTCGGTCATCTCGGTGAGCGACATCGTGGTGTCGCGCGCGAACGTCTCGAGCTGCGCGACGCGCTTCTGGCTGCCGTCGAGGCTCTCACCCATGCTCGCCACGGCCTTCTGGCTTCGCTCGACGGCCCCGCCCTGCCGACGCGCGGCTTCCAACACGGTGCGCGCGTGGTCCTGCACGCCGCGCGCGGTGCGGTGCACCGACCGTGTCACCCGCTGCACCTGCCAGAGCGCGCGGCGCAGCGAGTGCGTGAACCGGAAGAGCTCGACGTCGTCGCTCGCGGTCGTGGTGCGACCCACGGTGAGATCGCCGGCCGCGAGCCGTTCGATGACCTCCCGGCGCCGCTCCGTGCTGCGCGCGGCCAGCTGGTAGAACGTGAGCCACGCCGCCAGCGTGAAGCCGCCGGAGCTGATGACACACAGCACGAGCCACGCGCCCCACGTCGACGGCTCACCCGTGATGGCCAACAACACGAGGCCCGTGAGGAGCCCCGACAAGAGACCTCCGACAGGGCCGAAGAGCGCGAGGTACCAACGGTTCTCCATGCGTGGCGCGACCCTATTCGCTCGCGACCGGTGAAGGCAGTTCTTCGCGCGCGCCACCGCGGGCTGCGACAATGCGGCCGTGAGTCTCTGGCTGCTCCTCGCGCTGCACGCCGCCCCGGTGGAGGCCCGCTTCGTCCTCGACGTCGCCGGCACGCCCGTGGCGCAGCTGCACGTCGGCGCGCGCGGTGACACGTATTTCTATGAGGCCACCCACTTCTTTGAAGAGTCCACCGCGCCCGTGCGGCTCGAGCGGGCCCTCTCTGCGGGGACACCAGAGGTCTGGGCGCTGCTGACGCCGCCGGCCGTTGGCTGCCACGACGTCGTCGAAGAGCGCACCGGCAAGCTGGAGAAGCTGTGCGTGGCGACGCGCACGGCCACACGCGTCACTGGCAGCATCGACGTTCAGCGCTTCGACGCCGAGTACCGCGACGGCGCGCTGCAGCGCATCACCGTGGGCTCCGCGACGTGGCGCGCTGTGAAGACTGCAGTGAAGCCCGGGGCCACCAACCCGTTCGCTGCAGGCCTCGCGGTGCCCGAAGGAAACCTCGCGTTGTCTCCGCCTGTTGCTGGCGCGAAGTGGCTGTCGACGACGCCCCGCGGGGTCGGCCGCGGTGACGACGTGCAACGCGCCCGGTGCCTGGTGCTGGCGCGCGAAGCCGCCGCCCGCCAGCGCGACGCAACAGTGGTGGTCGGCCTCGTGGTGGAGAACGGTCGCGCGTGGCCGCACGCGTGGCTCTCGACCAACGAGGGCATGGTCGACCCGTCGGTGCTCGCCGGCGACGAAGCGCCGCAGCGCCGCTACCTCCTGCTGCCGACGGCCACTGCCGGCGCCACGTTCCTCGCGCTCTTCAACGGCGCGCTGAAGCTGACGCCGAGCGCCGAGTGAGCAGCGCGGTCATCGCCGTCTTCACGCTGATCGCCGCGCTCGCTTGGCACGTGCACCGCGTCGGGCAGGCGGCACCGCGGTTTCCGCCGCAGCCGCTCCCTGCCGTCGTGCTGGGCGCGCGTGTCTACGAAGACGGCAGGCCGAGCGACGCGCTGGTCGATCGCGTCACGACCGGCGTCGCGCTGCTGAAGAGCGGTCGCGCCTCGCTTCTCGTGCTCTCTGGAGGAACGCCCGACGCCCGCCCCACCGAGGCCGCGGTGATGCGGGCGTTGGCGCTGTCGATGGGCGCTGTGCCCGAGCAGCTCGTGCTCGAAGCGCAGAGTCGGACCACCGCCCAGAACGCGGCCCGCTGCGCTGAGCTGCTCGAAGCCCGCGAGGTGTTGCTCGTCACCTGCGACTTCCACGTCGTCCGCGCGCGCGCCCATTTCCACACACGGGGCTTCGTCACGTGGCCGGTGCCGTCGAAACGCACGCTGCGGCCTGTTGACCGATGGCGCGTGACGCTGAAGGAGGTCGCCGGGTTGTTGCGTCGCCCGCAGCTGCTGTGGGCCTTCCACTCACCGCGCAGCGTGTAGAGTCGCCGCCATGCGGACCTCACACGTGCTGTCGCTCGCGTTGGCGAGCCTCGTCCTCGCGGGTTGCAACTGCGGCACCATGCCTCCAGGAGAAACGTGCAACAGCACCGCCGACTGCGCGGGCGATCTCGTCTGCGGCGTCGACGGTGTCTGCATCGAGCGCGCGACCTGCCCCGAGACGCCCTGTCAGGACGGCAGCACCTGCATCAACAACCGCTGTTACACGCGGGCGTGCGGCAGCCGTGCTTGTGGAGCCGCGCAGGTCTGCTCCAGCGGCCGCTGCGTCGACGAAGCCTGCATCGGCAAGTCGTGCCCCGGCGGCGTGTGCATCCAGGGGAGCTGCTACGCCTCGCAGTGCAGCTCGAGCGGTGCGCAGTGCACGTCGGCCGAGGTGTGCATCGGCAGCGGCTGTGTCTCGCGCAAGTGCCTCGGCGTGACCTGCCCCAGCGATCAGCGCTGCGCGGCTGACGGCGTCTGCTACCCGCGCGGCGGCTACGGCGGCGGTGACGGCACGGGCCCTGGCCCCGGCACGGGTGGCTCGACGGGCACCGGCGGTTCAGGAGGTACGGGCGGCTCGGGTGGAACGGGCGGCTCTGGAGGCACCGGCGGCGGCTCGGGCACCGGCAACCTCGCGTGCAACAGCCAGTGCACCATCGTGCAGGTCTGCATCAACAACACCTGTGTCGAGAGCCGCTGCGTCGGCGTCGAGTGCGCCACCGGCAACACCTGCAGCAACGGCACGTGCGTGCCCAACAGCTGCGGCAACGGTGGCACGGCGTGCCCGCCCAACACCGCGTGCGGCAGCACGGGCACCTGCGTTGACTCAGCGTGCGCTGCGGTCGTTTGCCCCGGCGGCTACGTCTGCTCCTCGGGCCTCTGCTACCCGGGCGCGAGCGGCGGCGGCTCCGGCGGCTTCGGAGGCGGCGTGGGCACGACGGGTGGCGGCACGGGTGCGGGAGGCGGCGCTGGCACCGGCGGCAGCTCTGGCACGGGCGGCAGTTCGGGCACTGGCGGCAGTTCGGGCACTGGCGGCAGTTCGGGCACCGGCGGTGGGACGGCCACGGGCGGCGGCACTGGCACTGGCGGCAGCTCCGGCACGGGCGGTAGCTCCGGTACGGGTGGCAGTTCCGGCACAGGCGGCGGCACCGGCTTCGTGTACGGCCCGGACGGCGGCGTCATCGGCATCGCGGGCCCCGACGGCGGCCTCATCTACCTGCCCGACGGCGGCGTGGTCGGCGGGCCGTGCGTGCCCGGTCAGTGCTCTGAGATCGCCTGCAACGACGGCATCGACAACGACTTCAACGGCCTGAAGGACTGCCTCGACCCTGCCTGCAACTACCTGCTCTGCAACGACGGCAACGGCTGCACGTTCGGCGATCGCTGCTCGGGCACCACGTGCGTTCCGCAGACCACGCAGACCTGCAACTCACCGCCGGCCGGTGAGTGCTGGCAGGCGACCGGCACGTGCAACCCGGCGGGCTGCATCTACTCGCCCGCCGTCGGCCAGGGATGCAACGGCGTCAACGTCTGCTTCCCCGACGGCTCGTGTCGCCCGCAGACGGGCCTCGGTCAGTTCGACTTCACGCCTTCGAACTTCGACCCCAACACGCTGAACGTGACCGCCACCCGCGTGGTGGTGAGCGGCGCGGCGACGTTCGACACGTCAGGCGCCGGTACCTTCGGCGGTGCGTGGCCCGCAAACCGGCCCACCATCAACCTCGTCACCACGCCGACCGGTGACGCGCTCGTGCTGGCGTCTGAAGGCTTCGACATGACCGCCGGCGCGACGCTGCGCGTGACGGGTGACCGACCGCTCATCATCGCGTCGACCGAGACGATGGAGATCGCCGGCATCATCGACCTCTCTTCCGAGTGGGTCGGCGGTGTGGCGGTGCCCGGCCCCGGCGGCAATCAGGGCTGCGGCACCTCGAACGGCTCGCCCGGCACCACGTCGACGGGCACGGCCTCGGGCGGCGGCGGCGCCGGCGGTGCGCACGGCGCAGGCGGCACCGGCGGCATGGGCAGCTGGTTCACCGGCAGCGGCGGCGCGGCGGGCGTGCAGCGCACCGGCGCGCTCACCAACCTCATCGGCGGCTGCGCTGGCGGCCGCGGCGGTGACGCCACGTCGGGCGCGTTGGCCGGATCTGGTGGCGGCGCGCTGCAGCTCTCGGCGTCGCTCGGCATCGCGCTCACTGACGGCTCCGGCATCATCGCCAACGGCAGCGGCGGTCGCGGCGGTGTCGGTACGCGCACCGACGGCATCGGTGAGTCCGGCGGCGGCGGCGGCGGCTCGGGCGGCACCATCTTCCTTGAGGCGCCGTACGTCTTCGCGCGCAACTCGAAGCTGATCGCCGTCGGTGGCGGTGGCGGCGAAGGCGCTGGCTGGACGCACTCGGGCGCCAACGGCCAGAACGGCGACAAGCTGAACGGCCTCTACGGCGCGGCGGGCGGCCACAGCTACAGCGGCGGTGGTGAAGGTGGCGACGGTGGCGGCCGCTACGGCGGCGCCGGCCCGGGTCGCGCGGGCTACCGCAACGAGTGGGAGAGCGGCAGCTGGTGGGACTCCGGCGGCGGTGGCGGTGGCGGCGCGGCCGGTAAGATCAACGTGCGCATCACTGCTGGCGGCCTGTGCGTCATCCCGCACGAGCACGTGTGGCAGAGCCCGGCGTTGACGAACAACGATCCGACCAACTGCTACTACTAAGAAGCTCGTTCCGAAGTCGGCTCGTTGCGCGCGGTTACGCTGCG
>CAYWON010000077.1:29323-30669 GCA_964459885.1 uncultured Archangium sp. | reverse complement strand
GAGATCAGATCTTCGACCTCGCGTTCTACGTGTTCGTCGGCGGCATCGTCGGCTCGCGCGTGCTCTTCGTCATCGTCAACTGGAAGCAGTACGCGGCCAACCCGATGAGCATGTTCAGCCTCGGCGGCGGCCTCGTGTTCTACGGCGGCCTCATCGGCGCGACGCTGACGTCCATCTGGTACGCGAAGAGCCGCGGCATCAACTTCATGCAGCTCGCCGACCTCTGTATTCCCACCGTCTCGCTGGGTCAGGCCTTCGGTCGTCTGGGCTGCTTCTCGGCCGGCTGCTGCTGGGGCGACGTGACGACGCACGACAAGGCGCCCTTCGCCGTCGAGTTCCCCGGGCACGGCGCGCAGAACCTGTTCGGTGGGGTGGGTGGTACGCCCAGCCTCGCCTACAGCTCGATGGCGGAAGACTCGCGCTGGGTCATCGAAAAGACGGGCGAGGTCTTCACGCAGCAGGTCGACGGGGCCGTGCGCATTTCGCAGTGGGCCGCCGAGCACGGCCACACGCTGCCGGTGCACCCCACGCAGCTGTACGAATCGCTCGGGCAGATCATCTTGTTCGCGGTGCTGATGACGGCCCGTCGCTGGCGCCGGTTTCACGGGCAGATCTTCGCCATCTGGCTGATGTGCTACGCCGTCTTGCGCACCTCGGTGGAGCTCTTCCGCGGCGACCTCGAGCGCGGCACCATCCACGGCCTCATCGACAGCATCCCCTCGGGGGCCTGGTACAACATCTCGACCAGCCAGTTCATCTCGTTGGCCATGTTCAGCTTCGGCGCGTACCTGCTGGTGAAGAACCTGCGCGAAGTGAAGGCCCGCCCCGAGGTCGACGTGTCGGCGCTGACCGCGGCGTGAGTGAACGTGTAGAGTTCACGCCGTGCCAGCACGCGCAGATTCGGCGTTCGCCAACCGCGGCGCCGCGAAGGGCTCAGAAGAAGCGATGGCCCAGCTCACCGAGCTGGAAGGCGAGCTCGCAGAGCTGCGCGGTGCCTACGAGCAGTACTTCATGGGCAACGAGCGGTTGCCGCCGCTCAAGAAGCACGACGCTTTCAAGAAGCTGTACCAGCGGCTGAAGGGCTCGTCGGTGCGCCAGACGGCGGTGAAGTTCCGCCTCGAGAGCATCGGTCAGAAGCTGCTGACCTTCGAGCGCCTGTGGGACCGCACGCTCAAGGAGATCGAGAACGGCACGTACAAGCGCGACGTGATGCGCGTGCGCCGTCACCAGAAGGCAGCGGAGTCGAGGAAGTCGGCGGACGCCGATTTCGACGTCGATGAAGATCTCGATCTGTCGGATCTCGACGAGGCGGATGATCTCAGCTCCGCCATCGCCGCTGCAGAGAA
>CAYWON010000077.1:25542-29223 GCA_964459885.1 uncultured Archangium sp. | reverse complement strand
GCGGTCACCACGCCGCCGCAGGCACGGCCGGCGACGGCTCCAGCGGCCCCGCGCGCGGGCGACGGCGGGCTGTCTGATCAGAAGATCAAGGCCATCTACGACGCGTACGTGATGGCCAAGAAGCGCTGCGGTGAAGACACGCGCGCCCTCACGTTGGACTCGGTGTCGTCGTCGCTCAAGAAGCAGGTGCCCGAGCTGATGAAGCAGCACAACGCGAAGAGCGTGGAGTTCAAGGTCGTCATCAAGGACGGCAAGGCCATCTTGCGCGCGCTGCCCAAAGACGGCTGACGTCGCTCCGATACGCAATCGGACGCCCCGCAACGAAACGGGCCACGAAGTCACCCTCGCGGCCCGTGGCGATTCACACTGACTGACGAGCCTTACGGCCCGTAGCAGTTCTGCGTGTACTGAATCTCGAGCGGCACGCCCGGGTCGGGCTGCTCGTTCATCGCGAACTTGATGGAGTTGGTCGCCGCGTCGTACCACCACGTGGTGCAGCCGGCTTCCTGCGCGCAGCCCGGCACGACCATGCCGTTGACGCGCACGACGATCATCCCCGCCGCCGCGTCAGGCTGGTTCTGCAAATAGAACTGCGTGCGGAACCCGAACGCCGTGCGGCCGAGGTTCTGCAGCGTGGCCGCCCAGTTGGTGCTGCAGATCTCATCGAACACGCCCGACGTGTACTGAACCACGGGGCGGTACCGCGACGAGTTGGCGCCGCTGTCGTCGTACGTGCAGCCCGAGGGCGCCGCCGAGAGCGACGGGCCGATGGTGCTGAAGGTGAAGTACGACAGCCGCTGGTAGCCTTTCACGTTCACCAACAGGTCCTGGTAGTAGCTGACCGGCTGCGACGACTGGTCGCTCGCGTCGGTGATGACGACGACGGCGAGGTTGGCGTCGGTGCGCAGGAAGCCCGCATTGTGGCTCGACACCGTGGGCGGCGTCAGCGCCTTCACCGCGCACGCGAGGCCCGTCTCGTAGCCGCCGCCGTTGGTGCCGACGTTGACGAGGCGGCCGAACACGTTGGCCACGCCCGGCGTGTTGGGCGTCACCCACTTGAGCTGCGTCGAGCTGTCGACCACCAGGCGGCCTTCCGGGCCCTTCGAGCTGTTCGGCACGCAGCCGAACGGCGTGCAGTCTTCCGCCGTCTCGGTCGTGGTCGTCACGCCGATGCGGTAGTCGACGTTGGCGGCGACGGCGTACTGAATGAACGAGCCGAAGTTCTGCGCGAGCGCCGTCTGCTTGTCCTGCATCGAGCACGAGTCGTCGACGACGAGGAGGATGTCGGCCTTGGGCTGGAGGTCCTGCGTGTAGGTGTCGACCTGCGTGCCCGACGTGTCGCCGCGACCGACGAGGCCCACGAGGTACGTGATGCTCTGGCCGTTCTGCAGCGCGCTGATGGACACGGCGCCCGAGTCGCTGCCGAGGTCGATGGGGCTGTAGCGCGCCTGGAACGTCACCGGCGCCGAGCCGCCGGGCTGCAGCGTCAGGCCACCACCGGGAATGGTGGGCGTCGCCGTGAGGTGGAACTCGGGGCAGGGCGTCGAGCCGGGGCAGTTGGGGCCGCCGGGCGGCTGACCCGCGGGCGCCTGCATCGCGAAGGCAGTGATGGTCACCGGCGTGCTGCACGTGTTGTAGACCGAGAACGTGCGCGAGGCCGAGTAGCAGCCCAGGCGCACGGTGCCGAAGTCCATCGGGTCGGGCGCGACGGTGAGGCACGCGGGCCCGATGCTGGTCGAGAGCGGAATCGAGACCTGCGGCCGCGCGGCCGACGTCGAGTTGAAGACGAGCTGGCCGGTGAGGGTCTGCAGCGTCATCGGCGTGGCGCCCGTCGGCGAGACGCGCACCACCACCTGGTACGACTCCTGCGGCTGCAGCTCTTTCTCGGTCACGTTGCCGCCGACGATGCTGTACGCGAGGTCGCTGCCCGCGCCGAGCTCGATGCCCGACAGGTAGCAGATCTCCCCCGCGGTCACCGACGTGTTGGTGATGGTGATGGGCAAGTCCTTCGTCACGCCCGGCGCCACGAGGCCGAAGTTGGCCTGCGCAGGCGAGGTGATGAACGTGCACGGCGGCGGCTGCTGCACGTCGGCCGTCAGCTGCACCGTCACCGTCGGCTCGGCGGGGTCGTTCGAGAAGATGGTCAGCGTCGCCGTCTTCATGCCCACCGCGATGGGCTGCAGCTTGACCGCGAGGTCGACGAAGTTGCGGCCCGCGATGGCCTCGAGGCCCGTCGCCGGGTTGTAGGGGCTCGCCAGCTGCACGGTGAACTCGGTGGCGTCGGTGCCGGCGCCCGGCGTCAGCTCAAACAACGGCAGCTGACCCGGCGTGCCCATCTCGACCTGGCCCAGGTACAGGTTGGCCGTGGGGTCGGGGTTGGGCGGGCGGCTGCCCACGTTCTGCACGTTGATCTTGCGCTGCACCGAGAAGTTCGTGTTGCCCGGGAAGAAGCCGACGCGACCGAAGGCCAGCGTGGGGCGCGGCGACACGCGAATGCGCGGCCCACCGCCCGTGCAGTGCAGCTCGATGAGGCCCGAGGGCGTCGTCGACAGGCCGGTCTGGAAGGTCAACGTGCCGGTGCGCGCACCGAGCGTCGACGGGTTGCACGCCACCTTCATCGCCGTGGGCACGCTGCCGCCCGGCACGGTGAAGGTGGTGGCGTCGGTGCCCGCAGGGACCGCGTGGTAGAAGTCAGCCGAGTTGGTCGACGTCACCGCCGTCAGCGTCACCGGCACCGACGCGGGGTTGATGAACACCACGTCCTGCAGCGCTTCGTCGCCCGGGTTGACGTAGCCGTAGTTGAGCACCGTCGGGCTCCACGTCAGCACCTCGTTGCTGCCCTGGCCGCGCAGCGTGACGGTGACCTCGGGGCACTCGCCGGCGCCCTTCATCTTCACCGTCGCCTCGTAGTCGCGCAGCTCGGTGGGCGAGAACGAGAAGGTCACGTTGGTGGTGCTCATGGCCGGCACCGTCACGTCGCCCGTGGGCGAGCCCGCCGCGTAGCCGAAGCTGGTCGCGTCGGTGCCTTCGATGGCGCCCGTCTGGCCGGTGGCCGGCAGGCGCGTGGGGTTGAGGTACGGCACCGCGAACGTCAGCGTCTCGCCGATGGGCGTCTTGCCGAAGTCGATGACGGTGGGCAGGTCGCACGCGCCCTTCTCGCCTTCGCCGAGCAGCGTGATGACGGCCTTCGAGTCTTCGACGCGCGTGCCTTCCGTCGAGAGCACCAGCTTCGAGCGGTAGCTGCCCTTGAGGCCGCGCGGCACGAAGTTCATCTGGAACTCGGCCTGGCCCGACGGCTCGATGGTGATGGTCTCGAACTCGACCTCGAAGCTCGCGGTGTCGAGCGACGGCACCGCGCCGCGCGGGCCGAACGAGGTCTCGTCGCCCTCTTCGACCACCAGCGTCGACAGCGTCAGGCTGCGGCCGCCGTTGTTCCGCAGCGTCATCGTCATCGGCTTCTTTTCGCCGACGAGCGCGAGGCCGAAGTCGTAGGTGGCGTCGCGGCTGGTGATGCGCTCACCCGCGGCGTCGCGCCAGATGACGTTGATCTCTCCGTTGGTGCGCGTGGTGCCGCCGCCGGTGCAGTCGCAGGCGCTGCTGATCAACAGCGCGCACAGACCGAAGAGCGCACGGGGCGCGGAGAGCTGGGTTCGTCGCATGAAGGTGACTCCGTCGAGAACG
>CAYWON010000077.1:0-25532 GCA_964459885.1 uncultured Archangium sp. | reverse complement strand
AAAAGGCGGCGCATACTCTGATTGTGTGCCTGGGAGATCAACCCCCCGACACCGGCGCACGCACACGCACTCGGGTTCTTTCTCAAGACTTGAGAACTCCGGGTGGCCCACTTGTGGGAGAGAAACGCAGGTTGTACACGGTGCGGCTTCATCGCCGCCGGCCGGCGCGCGAGCCCTGGAGAAACAAGACATGCGTACTTCGAAGACCCCTCAGGCGCTGATGCTCGGCGTAGCCATCGGCCTGCTGTTTGCGACCTTGCCGAGCTCGTGCGGCGGAACGCGCGTCGTTCGCTGCAACGAGTCGAACTGTGACGGCTGCTGCGACGAGACGGCGACGTGTCAGTCCGGCCAGAGCATGGAGTCGTGCGGCAAGGCCGGCGCGAGCTGTGCGCCGTGCGCGGGCGGTCAGATGTGCGCGAAGGTTGATCAGAACGCAGTGCTCGGTGGCCAGTGCGTCAGCGGCGGCAACGGCGGCGGCGCGGGCACGGGCGGCGGCACCGCGACGGGCGGCGGCACGGCGACGGGCGGCGGTACGGCGACGGGTGGCGGCACGGCGACGGGCGGCGGCACGGGCAGCGACGGCGGCGCTTGCGACGCCACCTCGTGCGCGACGGGTTGCTGCACGGCCTCGGGCGTGTGCATCACCACCACCACCCCCTCGCGCTGCGGCGCCGGCGGCAACACCTGCAGCAGCTGCATGATGGGCAACACCTGCGTGGCGGGCGCCTGCACGCCGTGCGACGGCTGCATCGACATCAACACCGGCGCGTGCGTCACCGGCATGGACAACGCGGCCTGCGGCAAGATGGGCGGCTTCTGCCAGTCGTGCGACCAGAGCGCTGGGCAGACCTGCCAGAACGGCACCTGCTTCGGCGGCACCAGCTGCAACGCGTCGAACTGCGCGGGCTGCTGCGACGGCAACACCTGCAAGCTCCCGGCGCAGTACACCAACGCGCAGTGCGGCCAGGGCGCGGCGGGCGCGGCCTGCATCGGCTGCATCGGCGCGCAGGTCTGCGACTCGATGGACGCGGGCGCGTGCATCGGCAACGCGGGCACCGGCGGCGGCACGGGCCTCCCCGGCTTCGACGGCGGGTTCCCTCCGTTCGACCTCTGCTCGCTCGCGGGTCGCCCGTGCCAGGCTGGCGACTGCTGCGACGTCGACGCCATCATTGGCCTCATCCCCACCTGCTACGCGGTCGGTCGCACCTGCGGTGACCCCTCGACCTCGTGTCAGTCGTCCGGCGTCTGCCAGTAAGCGACAGCTGAACTTCAGCGCGGCCTCGGCGCGGACTGGCAACGGTCCGCGCCGTTTTCATTGGTGCCGCGTCACTCGCGCCGCAGCAGGTCGCGCACGGCCTCCACGCGCGGCTTCGGCACCGCCCACACCTGCAGCATGTCTTCCCACTCGCCCAGCACCACGAGCGTCTTCACGTCCCCCTCGGCTTCGAAGACCGAGTTGAGGTTGTGAATGAGCGCGGGCACGTCTTCGATGTCCCACTTCTCGTGCAGCGTGGCCCAGGCGACCTCCATCATCAGCGGCGGGCCGTCGCGCACGTCGAGCACCCGCAGCTTCCGCGCGGCGCCGCCCATCGCGTACGTCAGCGGGCCGACGACCTCATCGGGCAGCGCGCGCAGCGACAGCGACAGGCCGCCGACCAGCCGCTCGTCGTGACACGCGCGGCGCAACGAGCGCGGCAAGGGGTCGTCACCGACGACGAGGCCCCACGCGACGAGCTGCTTCACAGCCGGCCTTTCTCGAGCAACGCCGAGAAGCCCTCGAAGTCGACCACCTCGACGCCGCCCTGCAGCGTGTGCGGACGCGCCCGCGGGTAGACGAGCAGTCGGCGCTCGACGCCCTTGAGGTCGGCGATGGCGTCGAGACCAGCGCGGTCTTCGGGCCGGGCGCGGAGCGACGACTTGCACTCGACGGCGATGAAGCGGCGGCCACGGCGCAGCAGGAAGTCGACTTCGACGGCCTTGCCTTCTGTGGGCGCCCAGTACGCCCAGTCGTCATAGAGGCCGCGGTAGTCGTGCCACGCCCGCAGCGTGCCGGCCACGAGGCCCTCGAAGAGCGGCCCCAGCTCTTCAGGCGCCACCGGGCCGCGGTGCCGCTTGGCGGCGCGCACGAGGCCCGCGTCGACCCAATACAGCTTGGGGTGCTTGCGCTCGCGCACGCGCAGCTTCGCTTCGAAGGCGGGCAAGCGGAACGCCAGCAGCGTGTCTTCGAGCAGGTCGAGGTAGTCGACGACGGTGGTGCGGGCGACGCCGGCGTCGCGCGAGAGCGCCGAGACGTTCACCACCTGCCCGTGCAGCAGCGCCGCGATGGGCAAGAAGCGCGCGAAGCTGCCGAGGTTGCGCACCAGCGCTTCGGCCTGAATCTCTTCACGCAGGTAGTTGGTGACGTAGCCCTGCAGCGTGCCTTCGGGGTCGGGCGAGCCCAGCACCACGGGCAGCGTGCCGACGCGCAGCGCATCGTCGAGCTGAAAACGGCCCTCGAGCTCGCTGGGCAGGAACGGGTGCATCGCCTTTCTCAGCGCGCGGCCGCCGAGCAGGTTGACGCCTGCGCGATGCAGCCTGCGCGCCGACGAGCCGCACAGCACGAAGCGCAGCTCGCGTTCTTCGATGGCGCGGTGCACCTCGTTGAGCAACGACGGCAGGCGCTGCACTTCGTCGACCACGACCCAGGTGCGCGGCTTGAGGCCCCGCAGCTGGTCGGCGAAGAGCGAAGGCTGTAGCAGCAGGTCCTGGTACAGCGCCTGGTCGAGGAGGTCGAAGCGCGGGGCGCGCCCGAAGTGTTGCCGCACCCACGTGCTCTTGCCGCTGCCTCGTGGCCCGAAGAGGAAGAAGGTCTGGCGCGGCGGCTGCAGCTTTCGCGGCATCAGCTGGGGGAGCCTGGAGACCATACCGTCAATTTTCGTCGAAAAATGACGGCGAGGTCTACAGGCTACGCCGCGTGAGCGCCGCGGCGGGCCTGCATCTCGGCGACGATGTCTTCGAGCTCGTCGACGTAGAGCATGCGCTTGAGCGCCGGGAACACGATGGACTCCTCGAGAGCCTCGTGTTCGCGCAGGCGGGCGCGGAGGTCTTCTGCGGCGCGCGCCAGCTCGAAGCGCAGCGCGTGCAGCCGTGACTCGTCGTTCGCCACCTGCCGACACAAGAGCCGCAGCCTCGCCAGCGGCGCCTGCAGCGCGAAGTGCTGCTTGCGCATCGTCGCCAGCGCTTCGTCGACCACCGGGTGACGGCCCTTGAGCCGCGTCGCGATGGACTCGTCTTCATCGGCGCTGTGCAGCGGCAGCAGCCACTCGAGGTGGTCGGCGATGCTGGCCGCGGCCTCGCGCGTCGACGCCGTCGAGTTGCCGCTGGCGAGCGCTTCGGCCGCCACCAGCACCTGGCGCGTCTCGACGTGCGCGTCGAGCAGCACTTCCACCACGTCTCTGGGAGGTCCGGCCGTCACGGTCACGGCATCTATTGATCCACCGCGCCACCGACAAGGCCCACCCATCCAACAGCGGTTGGGCTACGTACCCACGCCGTGTTGAGCCGTGCTGACCGCCGCGAGTGGGCCGTGCTGGGGCTGTTGGCCCTCGCGTGGTGCCTCGTCGCCGCGCCGCTGCTGCACCGGCTCACGCACGCGCACGGGCACCAGCACACGCACAGCGGTCCCGTGAAGCCCGGCGGCCACGGCGACGGCAGCTTCGAGCACCAGTCGGTCACGTTCACCGCAGGCGCGACGATGCCGGTGGTGACGCCGGTGCTGCTGGCGCTCGTGGTGCGTGACGCGGTCGTGCCTCAGGCGCCGGCGCTCGTGAGTCCGCGCCGCGTCGAGCAGTCGCAGGCGCCGTAGCCGCCGCGCGAGCCAACTCACCCTCTTCAGCTCAACTCACTGACCACGGAGCGCGCCCATGTCGCGTCTCTTGCCGTGCCTCGCCCTCGTGTGCGCGCTCACCGCGTCTGCGCACGAAGGCGAAGAAGAAGAGGTCGACGCCGGCGTGCCCTCGCCGCGGCAGACGACTGTGCGCAGCAAGCGCGCGCCGCGCAGCGCCGGTGAGACGACCGTCGACCGCGATGTGTTGGACGCCACGCCGCGCACCGGCGCCACCGATCTCCTGCGCGCGGTGCCCGGCCTCGTCGCCACGCAGCACTCGGGTGAAGGCAAGGCGCAGCAGCTCTTCTTGCGCGGCTTCGACGCCGTGCACGGGCAAGACGTGGAGCTCAACGTCGCCGGCCTGCCCGTGAATCAGGTCAGCCACATTCACGCGCTCGGCTACGCCGACCTCAACTGGCTGATTCCCGAAACGGTGCGCGAGGTGCGCGTCACCGAAGGCAGCAACCGCGCGTGGCAGGGTGACTTCGCGGTCGCCGGCAGCGTGCGCTACGAGCTGGGCCTCGACGAAGCCGGTGTGCAGCTCGCCGCGGGCTACGGCAGCTTCAACCGCTTCCGCCTCTTCGCGGGCTTCAAGCCGAAGGACCTCGGCGATTCGTTCGCGGCCGTCGAGTACGTACAAGGCGACGGCTTCGGCCCACAGCGCGCGTTTGGCCGTGTCTCGGCGCTGGGGCAGCTCGTCTATAAACTGGACCACGTCACGCTGCGCGCGGTCGGCGGCAGCTACGGCGCGCGCTTCGATTCGCCCGGCGTGCTGCGCGAAGACCAGTACGTCTCGGGTGAGAAGGCCTTCTTCGACCCCAACGGGCGCGGGCAGGGCGGCGCGATTCAACGGCACCAGCTCTTGCTCGGCGCCGACGTCGTCAACGCAGACGGCCGCACCACCTTCGAGCTCGCCGGCGTCTTCAATGAGAACCGGCTGCGCAACAACTTCACCGGCGCGTTCGCTGAGCCGCTCGGCGACGGCCTCGAGCAGTACCAGCGCGGCTTCACGTGGACCGCGCGCGCCGTGCACCAGCGACACCTGCACGTGGGCACGCAGACGCTCCTGCTCGAGCTGGGCCTTGGCGGGCGCGGCGACTTCGTCGACCAATCGCAGCGCGGCTACGTCGACGCCGACGGCAGCCCGCTGACGAACAGCATCGACGTCGCGCTCACGCAGACCATGGGCAGCGCGTGGACGGAGCTGGCCTGGGCGCCCGGCGGTTGGCGCTTCATGCTGGGCGGTCGCGCCGACGTGCTGCACGTCGACCTGAGAGATCGGCTCGCCTTCGCGGGCCGTGGCGCCACGCGCTCGTCGCTGGGGCCCCATTTCGGGCTCAAGGCGTCCATCGAGCGCGAGCTGGGCGAACACCTGCGCGCGTTCCTCTCGTACGGCGACGGCTTCCGCACGCCGCAGGCCCGGCAGCTCTCTGACGGCGAGCGCGCGCCCTTCGTCAACGTGCACGGCGGTGAGCTCGGGCTCCGCCTCGACTCGCGGCTCGTCTCGGCGAGCGCGCTGGGCTTCATGAGCTCCGTCGCCAACGACTTCTTCTTCGACCACACGCGCGGCACCACCAGCTTCGTGGGTGAGACGCTGCGCGGCGGCGGCCAGGCGCAGCTGACGGCGCGCCCGGTGGAAGGCTTCGTCATCGCCGCCAACGTCACCGTCGCCACCGCGCGGCTGCTCGAGCAAGACGCGCTCCTGCCGTACTTCGCGCCCGTCGTCGGCCGCCTCGACACGGGCTGGAGCCGGCCTTTCGACGTCGGGCCTTTCACGCTCACGCCGCGCCTCGGCCTCGGCGCCACCGTCATCGGCCCGCGGCCGCTGCCCTTCGACGAGTTCAGCCGGCCCGTGGTGTTGCTCGACGCGCGCGCGGGCGTGCGCCTGGGCGCCGTGGAGCTGACGCTCGACGTCCAGAACCTCCTCGATTCGCTCTGGCGCGACGGTGAGTATGTCTTTGCGTCGAGCTGGGACACCGCGAGCCGCCTGCCGTCACGGCACTTCACCGCCGGCGCGCCCCGCACCCTGTTCCTGAACCTGGAGGTCCATCTGTGAAGCGACTTTGTATTTGTTTGTCTTTATTTGTCTTGAGCTGTGGCGGCGGCACCGAGCGCACGCGCCGCACGTTCCCGGTGGAGGTCACCGCGAGCCGCGCCCCGCTGACCACCGACTCGGGTTGGACCGTGACGCTGACGAAGGCGACCGCGCACCTTTCGACGGTGCGCTTCTTCTCGGGCCCCGCGCAGGTCGTTCAGTCGACGCCGTGGTGGCACCGCGCGCTCATCTCTTCTGCCTACGCGCACCCGGGCCACTACGTGCCGGGTGAGGCGCTCGGTGAAGTGCTGACGCCGCTCGACGCAGACCTGCTGGCCGCGACGCCGACCGAGTGGGGCACCGCCGATGCCGTCACGGGCACCTACGGCTCACTGCAGTTGGGGTTCGCCGAGACCGGCCTCGAAGTGGAAGGCACGGCCACGAAGGGCAGCGACACCGTCACCTTCTCGGCGCGCTTCACGCCGCCGGCGCCGCTCGAGGGCGCGTCGTTCCCTCACGAGATGACGACGGCCCCGGGCCGCGTGCAGCTCTCGATTGACCTCGCGGTCATCTTTTCCCGCATCGACTTCGCGCTGGTGGGCTCAGGCGCGCAGCCGTTGGACCCCATGAGCCCTGCATTCAACGGGTACGCGCGCGGCATCGAAGACGTCAGCGCGTACGTCACGACCTGGAAGGAAGCAGAATGAAGAAGCTGATGGTGTTGTCGTTGATGGCTGCGGTGTCGGCGTGCGGCGGCGTGGGCACGGTGTCGCTCACCACGTGGGGTGAGGAATACATCGAGCAGGAGATCCCCGCGGCCGAGTTCGAAGACGGCCACACCGTGAAGTTCACGAAGTTCCTCGTGGTGGTGAACGAGTTCCAGCTCGCCACCAAGACGGGCACGTCGGGCCCGAAGCAGGCGAAGCCGGTGCTGGTCGACGTGCACAAGGCGGGGCCGGTGGAGCTCGAGCTGTTCGTGAACGTGCCCGCCGAAAAATGGGACGCCGTGAGCTGGGCCATCATGCCGTCGGCCGACGCGGTGGTGCTGGGTGAGGTGTCGAGCGACGACGCCACGCGCATGCGCGACGGCGGCTACTCGGTGTGGGTGGAAGGCACCGTGTCGAAGGGCCTCGTCAGCAAGACGTTCGCGTGGGGCTTCAAGACCAACACCCGCTACAGCGAGTGCGGCAGCCAAGAGTTCGGTGAAGGCGTGACGGTGAAGACGGGCAGCAGCGACCCGGTGCAGCTCACCATTCACGGCGACCACCTCTGGTACGACGACCTCCAGTCGCCCGACGCGAAGCTGCGCGGCGAGGCCATCGTGGCGGCCGACGCCAACCTCGACGGCAACGTGACGCAGGCCGAGCTCGACGCGGTGTCGCTCACCACGCTGCCCGTCGGCCAGTACGGCACCGGCGGCGCCAGCAGCGTGAAGACGCTGGGTGACTTCGTGGGCGCGCTGGTGCGCACCATCGGTCACTTCCGCGGCGAAGGTGAGTGCGTCACCACGCCGCGCTGATGCGGGAGTGCTAAACCGGCGGGCGCGTGAAGCCCCGTGCCGTCGCCGTGTCTGCGCTGTTGTGTCTCTCGTGGTTGTCCTGTGCGCCGCGGCCCCGCAGCGTGTGGCTGACGGCCGCGTCTGTGAAAGGCCAGCCGCTGTGCTGGTGGCGCGGCGTGCGCTGGGAAGACAGGGCGGCGCTGCGTGTGCGCGGGGCCGACCTCGTGCTGGGTCGCGCGCGCAGCACGCCGGGCCACGACGTGCGCTTCACCGGCACGCTGCGTCGCGCCGGGCCGGTGGCCGTGCTGCAGGGCGACTTCGTCGGTGAAGGCCTCACGCTCGACGCGGCCGTCGACGTGGGCGTTGACCCGGTGATGACAGCGTGGACGCCGCGGCGCATCGGCACCGCGGGGTTGCTGCTGAAGGGCGCGCGCGTGCGCGTGTTGGACGCGCGTGTCGGTCGCGTGCTGGTGGTGCCGGGCGCCGAAGCGATGCGCCCGTACGCGTCAGACGAGGTGCTGGCGCGCGAGCTGGACTGCAGCGAGGTCAGCTTGCGTGCGCCTGACGGTGATGCGTCGGTGGTGGCGCGTGCGGGCTACGGCGAAGCGCCGCGCGTGCGCCTCACGCCCGGGTTCCCGCTCGAGCTCTCGGCGACGCCTGGCGAAGCGCCGGTGGGCGCGCTCCGCACAGAGTTGGTTCGCGACGCGTACCTGCTGACGCGCGAAGCGACGGCCGCGCGCGTGTTGGTGGGCACGCCGGACGACGTGGTGTGGGTCGGCTGGGTCGACGGCGCCCGCGTGGTGGAAGCCGACGCCGTCGAGCCGACCCCGCCCGCAGAGGTCGCAGCGCCGGTCGCCGCGGCGTCGTGGCGTCGCTGCGACGACGAGCTGCGGGTGGCCGTGCTGGCGGCTGGACAGACGTGGCCCGTGGGGCGGCTCGCTCCGGGCGCGCCCTTCGAGCTGCTCTCGGACGACGTGCGCGACGACGGCGCGGTACGCGCGCGGCTGCACGTCGACTGGTTCGACCTCGACGACGGCCTGCAGGTGCTGTTGCCGGGGAGCGCCACCGCGTGCCGCCCCGTCGTCGCGGCCGAGTGACGTCGCGATGGGTGATGGGTTCGCAGCGCTGCGGCACCCGGGCGTAGCGCCGCTAGCGGTGGGGCGCTTCCTCTCGGCGATGGCGGCCACGTCGACGTCGGTGGCCGTCGGTTGGCAGCTGTATGAATTGACCGGCTCGACGTTTGCGCTGGGCCTCGTGGGCCTCGTCGAAGTGGTGCCTGTCTTGTTGTTGGCGTTGGTGGCCGGCGTGGCGTCAGACCGGTTTCCGCGGCGGTACGTCGCCATCGCAGCGCACACCGCGCTGGCCTCGTGCGCGGCGGCCTTCACTGCGCTGAGCGCCTTCGGTGGGCCCGCGTGGGCGTACTACCCCGTGCTGCTGGTGATGGGCGCGGGCGTGGCGTTCCGCGGGCCGTCGGTGGGCTCGCTGTTGCCGCAGCTGGTGCCGCCGCGCGACTTCGCGAACGCCAACGCGTGGTTCTCGAGCAGCGTGGAACTCGCCGCCATCTCTGGCCCGGCGGTCGCTGGCGGCCTCATCGCGCTCGTCGGCAACGCAGAGCTCGCGTTCTCCACGGCGTGCGTCGCGCACCTCTGCTTCATCGCCATTCTCTTCTTGTTGCCGCACCGCCCCGCCGCGATGTCGGGCCGCAGCCCCGGCGTGTCAGACATGCTGGCGGGCTTCCGCTTCGTCAAAGGCTCGCGCGTCTTCCTCGCGGCCATCACGCTCGACTTGTTCGCTGTCTTGCTGGGCGGCGCGGTCTCGCTGTTGCCGGTGTACGCCAAAGACATCCTCCAGGTCGGGCCGGTGGGCCTCGGCTGGCTGCGCGCGGCGCCCGCGGTGGGCGCGTTGTCGATGGCGTTGCTGCAGACGCGCTTGTCGCCGTGGCAGCGCCCCGGCCGCGTCTTGTTGTTGACGGTCTTCGGCTTCGGCGTCGCCACCATCGTGTTCGGTGTGTCGACGACGCTCTGGGTCTCGCTCGTGGCGCTCTTCTTCACCGGCGTCTTCGACAACATCTCGGTCGTCATCCGCTCGACGCTCGAGCAGTCGCTCACGCCTGACGCCATGCGCGGGCGCGTGTCGGCCATCAACTACGTCTTCGTCGGGCTCTCCAACGAGCTGGGCGCCTTCGAGTCGGGCGCGGTGGCGGCGCTGGTGACGCCGTTCTTCTCGGTCGTGTCGGGCGGCGTGGGCACGCTGGTGGTGGTGGCGGCGGTCGCGTGGCTGGTGCCGCAGTTCGCAACACTGCCGCCGTTGTCAGAATTGAAGCCACTGACGCCAGTTAAAGAGTGATTTGCGATGTGTGTGCTGGGTGTTAGACACACGCACGTCCTGCCGTGGCAGGCAGTCAAAACATCCCCCCTCCACGAGAAGAAACGGAACCTGAATGTCGGTTGATAGAGCGATTCGAGACATGGTGGCGGAAGAGGTGGCGCGGGCGCTGGGGCCCGTGCACGCGCAGCTCGCGGCGTTGAACGCGAACTCGGCCATCGTGGCGCGCCTCGCTTCTGCGCTGGGTCAGCCCATCAAGCGTGGCCCGGGTCGTCCTCCGAAGGCCGTGGCCGCGCCGCGCGCCGCCGCTTCGGGTGGTCGCCGGGGTCGCCGCGCTGCCAACGAAGGCCGCGACTGCGCGGTCATCGGCTGTGGCCGCCCGGCGCGCAGCAAGGGCTACTGCTCGGCGCACTACCAGAAGTTCCGCATGCTCGACCGAACGGGCCGCCTGCCGTCTGACTGGGTGGCCGACGCCGCGCCCAACTCCGTGTCGAACATCAAGCTGCCGCGTGGTCGCGCGGGTGCCAAGGCGCTGGCCGCTTCCAAGAAGTAAGGCGCAGGACTTTCGCGTCTTACACAAGCGCTCGGGTCTCGGCCCGGGCGCTTTTCTTTTGCCCTCGGCTCGCACAGAACGCGCGCATGAATCAGCGCGAGCTCGAGCAGGGCATTCACGTCGAACTGTCGAAGCAGGAGACGTACGGCGGCTACCTGCAGCTGGACCGGCTGCTGTCGGCGCAGGTGCCGCGCAGCTCCGAGCACGACGAGCTCCTCTTCATCATTCAGCACCAGACCAGCGAGCTGTGGATGAAGTTGATGCTGCACGAGCTCGACCGCGCGCTGGCGTGCGTGAAGCGCGACGAGCTCGAGGCGACGTTCAAGATCTTCGCCCGCGTCGCGCACATTCAACGCATGTTGTTCGAGCAGTGGGCGGTGTTGGAGACGATGACGCCCTCGGAGTACCTCACCTTCCGCGACGCGCTCGGGCGCAGCAGCGGTTTCCAGAGCTACCAGTACCGCGCGCTGGAGTTCATGCTCGGCAACAAAGACGAGAACCTGCTCTTGCCGCACCGCTCGACGCCCGAGGTGCACGCGTTCCTCTCGCAGCGCCTGGCGCAGCCGAGCCTGTACGACGAGTTCCTCCGCTTCCTCTCGCGCAAGGGCTACGCCGTGCCCGCCGACCGCGTCGAGCGCGACTGGACGAAGCCGTATGAAAAGAGCGACGGCGTGATGCGTGTGTTCAAGACCATCTACGAAGAGCCCGAGAAGCACTGGCTCGCGTACGACATGGCCGAGAAGCTGGTCGACGTCGAAGAGCGCTTTCAGCTCTGGCGCTTCCGCCACATGAAGACGGTGCACCGCATCATCGGTCACAAGATGGGCACCGGCGGCAGCTCGGGCGTGGCGTTCCTGCAGCGCGCGCTGGGCCTCACGTTCTTCCCCGAGCTGTGGGACGTGCGCACCGAGCTGACGCCGGGGAGCAAGAAGTGAAGCGCCTCGCGCTCGGTCTGTGCGTCGTCATCGCTGCCTGCGCCGCGCCTGATGACGGCAACCTGGTGGTGTTCGTCACTGCTGAAGACGAAGCGCTCTTGCGCGACGGCGTGGCGTACCTGGGTGACGCGCGCGTGCAGTTGCGCGTGGTCGACAAGCCCGAAGCGCAGCTCGCCTCGCGCGCGGGCGCTTCCATCGCCGTGGTGACTGATGCGCGGTGTGACGACTGTTTCCGCGTCGACGGCAGCGGCAAGGCGCTGACCGCGAAGGGCGGCGGCGTGCTGGGAAGACAGTACGCCGCGTGGCAGGCGCTGGAGGCCTTCGGCTACCGCTTCACGCACCCGTGGCACACGCACAAGCCGACGACGTTCTCGGCCGCGGCGACAGCGGCGTTGGGGAAGGACTTTGAGCCCAGCATCAAGAAGCGCCGCGGGCTGCATCTGCACACGCTGCACCCCACCGAGTCGCTCGCTGACTTCTGGGTGCCCGCCGAGAAGAACCTCGAGGGCGCGAAGCGCACCGTCGATTTCGTGGTGAAGAACCGCGGCAACTACCTGCAGTGGTGCGCGCTCGACGACATCTTGAAAGCGCCCGACACGCAGCCCGCCTGGCTGGCGCACACGCGCGCCATCACCGACTTCGCGCACGCGCACGGCGTCAACACCGGCATCGCGCTGCAGCTCTTCGGGCAGAGCAACTTGCAGAACGCGTACGACCTCATCGACGACGACACCGGCGACGTGGTGCCTGAGATGGAAAGGCGCCTGCACGTGCTGCTCGACGGCGCGGGCTTCGACGCGCTCAACCTGAGCTTCGGTGAGTTCTTCGGCGCAGACCCGGCGCGCTTCGTGGCGGAGGTCGACCAGACGTACGCGGCGATGCAGCGCGTGCAGCCCGGCGTCGAGGTGATGGGCACGATTCACGTCGGCAACTACGACAACCTGCGCGTCACGTTCATGAATGAGCGGTTGCTGTATTACTTCCTCATCAAGTTCGCGAACCCAGCCATCGTGCCGTGGGTGCACACCACGATGTTCTACAACTTGTATGACGATGCGGGCCTCGCGTACCTGCATGAGGAGTTCGACGAGCACCGCGCGTACCTCGAAGGGCGCCTCGCGGCGCAGCAGCCCGTCGGCTATTTCCCGGAGTCTGCGTATTGGGTGGCGTTCGACATCAACGTGCCCATCTACACGCCGGTGTACGTGAAGAGCCGCCACACCGACCTCGTTCGGCTGACGGGCCTCGACGACCACGTGTTGTTCTCGTCAGGTTGGGAGTACGGCTACTGGCTCACCGACGCCGCGACGCTGCGCATGACGTACAGCCGCACCGACGCGTGGGACGACGTGGTGAAGGACGTGTTCGCCGGCTGGGGCGAGGTGGGCGCGCAGACCGCTGGCGTGGTGTCGAAGCTGGCCGAAGCGCAGCACCGGGCGCTCATCGTCGAGCGGCTGGCAGCGTACGCGGCGGGGCGAGATCAGATCATCGACACCGGCGATCGCCTCGGCATCTTCAGCCAGCCCGACAGGCCCGAGTTCACCGAGGTGCTGGCGATGACGCCGGCGCAGCGTGAAGACTTCCGCGTTCGCGTGGTCGAGAAGCTGAAGGTGCACGCCGACGAGCTGACCGCGCTGGTGACCGAAGCTGATGCGCTGCAGGCCAATGAAGACCCCGTGTTGGTCGAGGTGCAGACCGGCGTGCGCGTGACGGCCGCGCGGCTGCGCTTCATTCACGCGCTGTACTCGGCGGCGCTGGCGCACGCGGCGGGCGCGTCGACCGACGCGCTGTTGGCGCAGGCCGACGCCGACTTCGACGTGGCGAAGGCCATCGTGGGCGCGCAGCGCAAGAAGTACTGGGACCCCGAGCCGCTCTCGCTGGTGGCCGAGCGTCAGGTGAACGCGACGTTCTACCAATACGGCTACCTGCGCGAGGCCGACACGCTGTGCTTCTGGCGACGCGAGCGCGCGCAGCTGCGCAACGCGGTGCTGTCGCGCACCGAGCTGGTGCCCGGCTGCGTGCTCTGACGACTACAGCCGGTGCCGGTGCATGAAGTCCCGGTACACCGGCAGTGGCTCGCCGCCCGCGGCCTTGCCGCGCTTGGGCGCGCGCCGCACGCCGAGCCAGGCCTCGAGTCGGCTGAACGCCTCGTCACGCTGCGCGGTGGGCAGGTCGACGAGGTCGACGCCGTGCGAGCCACCGGCGACGACGTAGCTGAGCGAGTCGCGCGCGCCTTCGATGTCGACGCGACCGCCCGTCCACGGGTCGAAGCCGCCGTACAGGAACAGGAAGCGCTCGCCGTGCGCCTTGAGCCACGCCTGCACGTCGACCATCGCGCGCGCCTCGAAGTCGGGCAGCGGCACGTCGACGAAGAGCAGCTCGTAGATGTCGGGGAACACCGGCACCGGGCCGAACTGCGCAAGGTGCGCGCGGTTGCCGCCCGGCGCGCCGAGCTCGTTCTGCGTCTGGTAGCTGTACGCGTCGAGCTCGCCCTGCGCGATGTACTCGTCGGCGTACGACTCGCCGGAGCCTGCGTAGTACGCGACGATCTCATCGAACTGCGGGTCGCCACGCACCGGCTCCCAGGCGGGGCAGCCACGGTCGGGGTCGGCCTGTTGCCCGCTCTGGAACATTCCCCACAGCGCGCTGCCCGTCGACGCCCACAGCGCGTTCTCTGCGCCGCCGATGCGCGTGTACGTGCCGCGCAGCGTGGGCGCCAACTCGGCGCGCCGGCTGATGACGCCGATCTCCAGCTCTTCAAACGTGAGCCGGCAGTTTTCCCACATGGGGCCGCCGAGCTGCGCCAGCCACGGGCCGTAGCGCGCGTCTTGCTTGCCCAGCGAGAGCGGCGTCACGTACGGGACGCTGGCGTCGACGTCGCAGGGGAAGAAACGACGGTGGTACAGCGCCGTCATGCCGCCCTTGCTGGTGCCGGTGCTGACCCACGGCGCGGTGAAGATGGGCTTGAGCAGCTCGACGATGCGGTGCGAGTCGTACGCCGACTGCATGATGGTCAACGTCGAGTAGTCGAGCGGCTGCGGCGTCGATTCATTGAAGAAGCGGTGCTCGACCTCGAGCTGGTTGGTGTCGAACTCGGTCGTCAGCTCCGAGAAGTAGCCGAACAGCTCGTAGCCCGTCGTCATCAGCACCATCGGCGCGGCCTCATCACGCACCGTCAACAAGACGCGCTGCTGGAACGTCGCGCCGTCGGGGCGGAAGTGGTCGACCGGCTGCTCGACGCGCAGGAAGTACTGCGTGGTGCCTTGCGGCAGCGGCGTCATCTGCACTTGCTGCGCGGTGACGCCCGGCAAGCAGTTGAGCCGCCCCACCAACGTCGTCTCGTTGCACGCCGGCAACGTCGTCGGCGCGCGGCAGACGCCGGTGTCCTCGCTGCGAGGCGTGACCGCGGCCAGCAGCGTGACGCGCGCGTGCGACTGCGTCGAGGTCTCGAGGCACAGCGAGGCGTTCGAAGGCACGAGCACGAGGGCGCCGGGGGCGTGGGTGGCGCGCTCGCTGGCGCACGGGCCGAACGTCACCGGCGCCGCGGCGTCGACGCGCACCAGCACCTGCGCCGCGGCGTCGAGGCCGGTCAGCGACGCGAGGTCGAAGTCGAGCCGCTGGCCAGGCTGCGGCTCACCGAGCCACCGCCCGACGCCGGTCGAGGTGTCCAGCACGGTGATCGGCCGCACCGGCCGCAACGAGGTCTGCGCGAAGCGGCGCACGCGGCCACCGACGTCGAGCTTCAGCGACACCTCGGCGTCGCTCTGCGCACAGAGCTCACCCGCGGGCAGCAGCTCGGTGACGGTGGTGGGCGCGCCCGCCGCGACGTTGAACGCGCGGTCGATGGTGACGGGCGCGTCGTTGGGGCCGCAGCGGCCGAGCAGCACCTGCGCGGCGGCGTCGCTGCGCAGCTCGAGGCGCGCGAGGCGGGAGAAAGAATCGTCGGCGACGCCGGGCGTGTGCGCCGCGTCGGCGATGCGCGTGGCGCCGGTGACGAGCGTGACCGTCACCGTCGGCTCCTGCTTCACGTCGAAGCCACCGCCGACCGAGTCGACGGCCGCGACCGGCGCGAGCCCCACCGACTGCGCCTTCTCGACGGTGAAGTGCAGCGCGCGGTCCTGCAGCGGGAAGAAGACGAGCGCGGCGCCATCGAGCTGTTGCTTGCGACCATCGACCTCCAGCCAGCCGCGCTCCGGCAGCGTGACGCGCGCCCAGACGCCCTGCGTGGACACCGGCACCGGCAGGGTGACGACCAGCTCGGTCTGCGCGGCGGCGTCGACCAGCGTCACGTCTCGCAGCGAGAGCGGCGTGACGGCCTCGCGCGACGCGCTGTACGTGACGACGCCGGTCGCGGGCTGGCCGTCGGCGTGCGCGCGACGCGGCAGCAGCACGATGGCGCCTTCGTCACCGTCGATTGTCTTGGCGGCTTCTGGCCCGCAGGCCAGCAACGTCACCGCACAACACCACCCCAGGAGCGTTCGCATGGCGCGGGCCATGAGCAATTCGCGGGCCTGCCCGCTTCTGCGCGCTGACAGCGGAAGAGCGACAGGAAACCGTCAGTTTTCCGACAGAAACCGGGCACTTCGCGCCGCCGACGTCAGAGCCGAAGTGCCACGAGGTATCGGTCGTCGCGCCTACTTGACGCAGCGAAACCCGAAGTAAACGGACGAGTGCGAGGGGGGGATCTGCGCCATCACTCTCCATGGCCCTGCGCTTGAGCCTGCACCGACGATGGTCGCCGAAGTGCCTCGGTAGTGACCGAAATCCCCACCTCGAACGAGGACGTTGGGGAACAGTTCGGAGTTCATCTCATTCGACAGGTTGAGCCCCGTGACCCAGTTGTGGCCGTAGTTCACCCCGAGCGTGTTGATGTCACCCGGGTTCCACGTTGTCTTGTTGCCGTGGACCCAGTCCGACGCGTACTCAGCGACATTGCCGGTCGTATTCACGACGCCCCAACCGTTGACGCAGCTCGCGCTGGGTGCAGTCTTGGTGGTGTTCCCGAGGTTGCATGCCGTGCGCGTGTCCGGCACCGCACCGCCCGCGAATGTCTGCCACTCCGCGCTCGTCGGCAGCCGCTTGCCCGCTGCGGCGCAGGCCTGCGCTGCCTGAAACCACGTCACGTAGCTCGAGGGCACGCTCGCCTGCACTGACGCGGCGTACAGCTTCGTCGACCATGCGCCGTTGTCCGGAAACGACGCAGGGTAGTCGTCACCCGTGATGCCATACGCCGTACCCGTGCCGCCGGGTGCGCTCCAGATGCTCGCCTCGTACTTGTCGACGCACAGCGTGCCGACTCGCACCATCACATCATTCGGCCCGTTGCCGACGCACGTATCACTCTCAAGCGCGGTTACGCGCGAAGTGAGCGTCGTCAACGACGACTGAACCGTGGAGACGGAGCCCTGCATGGTGGTGATGGTGCCTTGCTGGCTCGTCTGCGCCGCGCTCACCGTCGTGATGCGTTGATCGTTGTCGTCGACCGCGGTCTTCACGGCGGCGAAGTTGGCGTTGACCTCAGCCGCGCGCGCCGGCGTGTGCGGCTGAAACGAGTGTGGCAGCGTCACAGGTCCAGCGACCGCGCCCGCAGCGATGATGGTCCCTACAAACACCGACGTCCAAAGTGACTTGTTCTGAAATCGCAAGTTCGTGTCTCCGTTCCTATTCCCAGTCCGTTCCGTCCCAATTCACGTCGTCCCAGTCGAAGCCGGCGTCTGGCGCTCCAGCGTCCACACCCGCATCCGGGACGCCAGCATCGAAGCCGGCATCCGGCACACCGGCATCGAGACCCGCGTCTGGCAGGCCAGCATCGAAGCCAGCGTCCTCGACGCCGGCGTCGAGACCTGCGTCCGACAAGCCAGCATCGACGCCTGCATCCTGTTCTCCAGCGTCGACGCTCGCGTCTTCTGCTCCCGCATCGTTCACAGCGCCGGCGTCAGCATCGCGTTGAACACACAGATTGTTGGCCGTGTTGCAGACGGAGCCAGGTCGGCAATCCATGTCATCCGTGCAACGGGCAACCTCCGTGCACGATGAAGTCGTGAGCGCGATCGCCGTCAGCACGGCGGCTTGGAGCGACCACCGGTTGGCGGTCGAGGTTCTGTTCATTGGTGAGTCCGTTCTCGTGAGGCCAGCGTGGAGCTGGACCGTGCTGTCTACACACTCCGTGCCGCTTCGTATCACTCTGACTGTGTTGGAGCGGCACAGAAGTGCCGTCCTCGCGCTCGGACTACCGTCTTGGAATCTGGACGACGTTCAGAACACCCACCACGCATGTGCGTAGAGATGGAACCACAGCACCTGCGTTGCCGCGCCGCTGAGCAGCACGACCGTAGCCAGCGAGGGGAATCGACGAAGCGCGATGGCAAGTCCGAGAAAGCATGGCCACACCGACGACGAGTAGCGCCCCAGTGCGGCGACGCCGACGGCCCACAACAGCAACAGGTTCAGCGCGCTCATGACCGCCAGCCCGCGCGCACGGCGAGCGTGGAGCAAAGGCAAGGCTCCGATGGCAAGCAATCCAGACACGACAATGTAGAAGTGATGCTCGAGGTGTGTCCGCGGCGCGGACCACTCAAGCACGCTCCAATACGACATCGGGCCCCAGTTCTCGCGCGACTGCACGAACGCCGATGCGTTCCCGATTTGGGACTGCAGCACCGCGCTGAACATCAGCACCGCAACCGGGACCGCGAGCAGTGGCCACAACGAGAGGACGCGTCTTGGCAGCGCCTGGTGCCGGTTGGCGTGCCACAGCGCAGGCAGCACCGCGAACGCTGCGAAGGCACCGACGTGTCGCGAAAGTACGGCTCCGCCCAGGCAGAGAAACGTGGCCAGGTGCGCACGGCGCATGGCGCAGAGCACTGCGGCCGCCCCCATGCAGGTCGTGAGCCCTTCCGGGTACGGAACCGCCTGGAAGAACGCGAATGGATACGAAGCGTAGAGCAGCAAACCCAGCCGGCCGGTTTGCTCGTCGGTCAAATCTGAGAAGAGTCGGTAGAGAACGATGAGCCCGGCGAGCTGAATGACAGCGGCAACGACGACCAGCGCGACCGGAACGCTGACTCCGAACATCGAAACGGCGCGCCCCAGCATTGGGAAGAGCGGCCAGAAGTTGGCGCTGCTGGGGTCGCTGTACCCTTCCGCTGCGATCTTCGCGTACCACCCCACATCCCAGCGGAAGAGCGCGTCGAGGGCTGGCGTGTCCAGAAAGGGCCGCGGCTCGGTCGGCACGGTGAGTTGAGGGCTGAGCCTCAATCCGAGCCAACCGACCAACGCCATCGCGGCCCGCTGCGCCACAAAGACAGTGATTGGGAAACGAAGAGAAGGCATCACGGCTCGTCGGCGGCTCCATCACGGGCGAGTTGACGACGCAACCGTGTTCTCAGTTCGTTCAGAAGTCGCGCGCGAAGACCACGTCGCCGGCGTAGCTGGGCGCGTCACCTGCCGCGGCTTCCAGCGAGAGCGTGCGCGTCATCTGGTACTCGAGCCGCCCGCCCCACACGCTCTCGCCGCGCTCGCGGTTGGCGCCGATGTTCATCGTGCCGCCGAGGTAGAGGTCGTCGTTGAGGTACCACCCGACGTCCAGCTTCACGTTGCGCAGCTCATCTGACGTCTCGAAGTTCAACACGTCCAACGGCAGCTTCTTGGCGATGACTGTCTTCAGCTGGCTCGCGGCGAGCTGCCCGACGACCGACGCGGCCTGGCCCGGCGTGATGGTGTTGCCACCGCCCTGGCGCAGCGTGCGGCGGCCCGTCGCCAGAATCGCGTAGATGTCCGACTCCGGCATCGCGGGTTCGCTCGTGGGCTTGATGGCGATGTCGGTGCCCTTGCCGATGACGGTGACGGTGATCTTCACCTGCTCGCGCGTGTTCACGTGCAGCGCCGACACGTTGACGTACGGCTGCGTGGCCGGGCCGGCGAAGCGCGCCTCGCTGTTCTTCTGAATGGTGAACTCACGACCGATGACGCTCAGCGTGCCGCGCACGATGCGCGCGTCGCCGCGCAGCCGCAGGTCGTTCTGGTACTCGACGGCGAAGCCATCAGAGAGCCCCAGCTCGATGTTCACGTCGGAGCTCTTCACCCACAGGTTGCGCGGCGCCGCGATGACGGCGCGCAGCCCGAAGCCGGCCTCGTCAGGCGTCGCGTTGTCTTTCTGCAGCTGCTTCTTGCGCCGCATGGTGAAGCGCTCGCCCGACCGCAGCACCACGATGTCCTTCGGGCGCTGCAGGTCTTGCAGGTCCTTGCGCTTCACTTCGGGCAGCTCGACCGTCACGTCGGGCAGCGCCAGCTCGGTGATGTCGGCGAACGCCGACGACACGTTGCCGCGCAGCGAATACTTGAGCGAGGCGATGGCCATCAGCTGGTCGTCGGTGACGATGGGGAACTTCTTCGTCTGCCCTTCGCTCGTCACGCGCCACGTGCCCGTCGGCAGCTTCTCGCCGCGCGCCACGAGCGACGCGTTGCCGGCGCCGCTGACGGCCTCGAGCTTCTTCAGGTCGACGAGCTCGTTGGTGACGTGCAGGTCGAGCTGCAGGTCGCGGTAGTCGCCGTAGCCCGCCAGCGCCAGCCGGCCGTTCTCCAGCTTCGCGTCGCCGATGAACTTCGGCGCGCCCAGCGTGCCGGTGACGTCGGCCTTCATCGACAGCTTGCCCGCCACCACGCGCAGCAGCTCGACGGAGCCCGACAAGAAGCCGAGGTCGAAGGTGCGCGCCTCGAGCGCGGCTGTCACCGGCGCCGTCTTCCACTCGAACCCGTCTTTCAGTTGAGACAGCCGCAGGTCGAGCCCCGTGGTGCCCTTCAGCTTGAGGTCGTCGCGGCCGAGGCCGCCCAGCACCACGGTGGCGGTCTGCTCGCGCGACTGCACCTTCACGTCGAAGCGCGCGCTGCCCAGCGCCACCTTGTCGAACGAGAGGTCGTTGAGGCCGCCCGTGAGCCGCGCGTTGAGCGCCTCCAGCGTGCCGGTGACGTCGAGCGTGGCGGTCACCGTGCCCTTCGGCGGCGTGGCGTCGTCCTTCAACGTGAGCGCCTTCTCGAGCGGCAGCGGCGAGAGCACCACCAGCCCCTTGAGCGGCGTGCTCTGCAGCAGCGAGAGCAGCGCGTCGTCGGCGCCCTTCGGCTGCAGCAGCGCGGTGATGACCTGGGCCACCGCGGCGCCCCAGTTGACGTCCACCTCCAGCGTCGGGCGGCCGGCCAGCGCGGCGTTGCCCTTCAACGTCACGCGCTGCGCTTCGGCGGCCAGCGTCAGCGTCGAGGTGACGTCGCGCACCGGCGGGCTGGTGACGCCCACCAGCTTCAGCGTCAGCTCGCCCTGCGGCGCGCGCACCTTGCCGGTCAGCTCGCCCGCGAGCGAAGCCGTGCCGGCGAGCTCGTCGTCGCGCACCACCTTCTCTTCGTGCAGCGCTTTGAGCGACACGCCCACCAGTCGCACGCCCAGCTTGATGTCGAGGTCGAGCAGCGCGTCTTTGTCGGGCGGCGACTTCCGCAGCGACGACAGCGTCAGCGGCGTGTCGAGCGTGAGCCGGTGCTGGCCGCCCAACGCGTTGGCGTCGACGGTGGCGTCGAGCTTGCCCTGCTCGTCGGTGAAGGCGCGCACCTTCGCGTCGCGCAGCGTGAGCTTCGTGCCGGCGTCGTCGAGCTTCACCTGCAGCTCCGGCGAGCTGACGACGAGGTCCAGCTTCGGCGCGTCGGCGCTGCCCGAGAGGTCCAGCACCGCCGAGAGCTGCCCCGACGCGGGCAGCTTCTGCTTCAGCTTCTCTTCGAGCTGCGAGAGCGGCACGCGGTCGATGGTGAAGTGCGCGGTCGCGGGCGACGGCTTCTCGTCGAGCAGCGCCAGCACCGGCAGGTCGAAGGTGCCGTCGAGCGAGCCCAGCGGCGTCGAGGCCTTCAAGGTGCCCACGGCGCGCTCGTCTTTCCACGCGCCCACCAGCGTGACGTTGAGGCCCGAGAGGTCCATGACCTCGCCGCCGCTGATGGTGGCGTCGAGCGAGAGCGACGGTTGCTTCTGCGTGCCGCCGGCGAGCGCCTTCACGTCGACGCGGCCCGCGAGGCCCAGCGACGTCGGCGCCAGCACCGTCGGCAGCCGCGCGAGGTTCAGGTTGCGCGCGTCGAGCGCGGCGTCGACCTTCTTCTTCGTCCACGTCGCGTGCGCGGTGAGCCGCTGGTCGCCGTCGACCAACGACAGCTCGTCGACCACCACGCCGTCTCTCCAGCTCAGGTGCGTCGGTGCCTCGAGCGCCCACCTGGCGTTGGTGGCCTCCAGGCGCGCGGTGTCGAGCGTCGCGCCCTGGTTGTCGGCGTCGAGCTTGCCGATGAGGTGCAGCGTCACGTCGCCCAGGCCCTTCGTGGAGATGTCGAGGTCGAACGCGCGCCCGTGCGTGTAGAAATCGAACACCACTTCGTCGAATTGTCGGTCTCCGACGCGCGCGTGCTTCGCGTGCAGCTTGATGTCGGTGTCGAGCGGCTTCGACACGTCAGGCACGTCGGCGTCGATGTCGAGCTCGTCGATGGCGACGGTCGCCACGCGCAGGCCGTGGAGTTTTCCGAGCGCCCTTTCAGCGGCCCCTTCACCGTCACGTCGAGCGCGCCTTTGCCCGCGAGGCCGAGGTCTACCTTCGCGAAGCGCTTGAGCGTGGTGTCGGTCTGCTTGAGTTCCTTCGCGGTCAGCGTGCCCGAGAGGTCGAGCTTCGTGGGCGAGATGCTGCCGCGCGTGCGCAGCGCGAGGCCCGGTGACGTGACGTCGCCGCGCGTGATGGTGATGTCACCGTTGTTGGCCGTCGCCTGCGCGGTCACCGCGGCCAGTTGGTAGCCGCCGTCTTTCCACGTGCCGTCGACCTTCACCTCGCCCGTCAGCGTCTCGGGCCGCCAGTCGCTCAGCTTTCCTGAAGCGTCGAGCGCGAGGTCGGAAGGCAGCTCCGCGCCGATGAGCTCCTGCAGATCGATGCCGGTGGCTTTCAGCGCGAACGCGTCGGCGGCGTTGCGATCGAGGTCGTAGCGGCCGTCGAGCACCACCCTGGCTTTCCCCGCTTCGACGGTCAGCGCGGCCTGCTCGAGCGAGAGCTTCCCTTTGGCACGGACGTCGGTCTTCACCGGGTACGACGGCACGAACGCGGTCAGCTCGCGCGGCGTCGCCACCAGGTCGTCGATGGTCAACGTCATCGTCGGCAGCGCGAGGCCACCCTTGAGCCGCGTGCCGCCGAGCGACGCGAAGAGGTCGAAGGCCTGCGGGCCGTGCGTGGTGGCGCCGAGCTTCACGTGCAGCTTTTCGTCGAGCGGCGCGGTGACGCGCGAGTCGAGCGTGAGGTCTCCGTCGATGGCGAGGTCGGCCAGCTTCACCTTGACGTCGCCGGTGAGCGTCAGGTTGTTGGTGGTGATGCGCTGGTCGCCAGAGACGAATTCGACGGCGCCGTCGGTGAGCGAGAGCGCGTCGACCTCCACGCGCCACGGGTTGGGCGGGGCGTTGGGGTCGTCGGGTGACGGCTTCTTCATCGCCACCGCGCGCAGCAGGTTGAGGCCGCGCTCGTCTTGTTTGAGGAACAGCTCGGGCTTGCCGATGTTGACGCTGGTGATCTTCACCACCTGACCCGCGAGCGACGGGAGGTCGACGTACGCGTCCACCACGTCGATGGACGCGACCAGCTCGCCTTCAGGCGTGTAGAGCTTCACGCCGCGCAGCACGAGGTGACCGCCTTCGAGCTTGACGCCGTCGGCTGCCACCTGTCCGGCGATGGTCTCGTTGACGACGTTCAACACCTGCGCGCGCAGCAGCTTCTGCCCGGCGTCGGTGCTCAAGAAGATGAACGCGCCGCCAACCAACACGGCCGGCACGACGACGAAGAGCACGAGCAGCAGCCACAGCCACCACCAGCGGCGCTTCTTCTTCTGCGGGCTGGCAGGCGCGTCGCTCATCAGAAGGCCTCACCGATGGACAGGTGCGCGCTGCAGAGGTTGTCGGGCATGCCCGCCTGCGCGGGCATGGGCGTCGCGCCGTAGGTCATCGAGTCCCAGTACGCCTGGCCGCTGCCGAGGCCGAAGAAGCAGCCGGGCATGCTCTGGTACGCCGTCGTCTCGCCGGGGTCGACGTTCTGCACGCCGCCGACGAAGGGCAGCCGGAACGCGAGGTCGACGCGAATGGGGCCGAGCGGGGTGCGGTAGCGCACGCCGAGGCCCACCGCGGTGTAGAGCGTAGCGAAGAGGTTCTGTCCGGGCGCGAAGAGGTTGTCGACCGTCACCGTGCCCCAGTCGTTGAAGACGGCCAGCACCCAGTCTTCGGTAACGGCCCAGCGCAGCTCGAGCGAGGCTTCCAGCAGGCCGCTGCCGCCGATGGGCAGGGTCTTGCCGCGCGAGCGACCGATGGTGGGGTCGGGGTCAGCAATCATTCGACAGCCGAACTGGCCTGCGCACGCGGGGTCTTCGATGAGGTGCGTGGTGGGCACCGCGCGCATCGGCGAGAGGCGGCGCTGCTGAAAGCCGCGCATGCCCGAGCCGCCCGAGAAGTAACGCATGACGATGGGCGTGTCGTTGTCGGGCGCGAAGAGAGAGCCGGCCTTCAGACGACCCGCGAGCGTCACGCGCTTCTCGATGCCGAAGCTGACGTAGCCGCGCACCTCCGGCGTCACGCGCACGAAGGGCCGCAGCTGCTGCGTCTGCGCGAGGCCGCCCGACACGTTCATCGCTGCGTAGAAGCCTTCGTGCGGCTCGGCGCGGTTGTCGCGGCGGTCCCACTCAGCCATCAGGTCGAGGTAGCCGACGACGCAGAGGTTGGGTTGCACAGGACAACCCAGCGCGTCGACCGGGCCGCTCTCCTGCAGCGCGAAGTCGGTGCGCAGCAGGAACACGTTCGCGTTGACGGACGGGAAGATGGTGATGTCTGTCGTCGGGCGCCAGATGACGCCCAGCTTCGGCTCGAGCGCGTCGTAGTCGAAGGCGTTGTCGAGCGTGCGCAGCAGCTCGACCGAGGTGACCAGCGACAGGGTGCGCACCTCGAAGATGCGCGGCACTTCGTACTCAGCGAGCAGCCGCCACACCGGGCCCCACTTCGCCGACGGCAGCCCGCGCACCACGTCGACCACGTTGGGCACGAAGGCGATACCGAGCTTCGCCTTCAAGGTGAGGCGGTCCAGCAGCGAGCTCTTCGAGAAGAGCTTGCTGAAGCCGAGGTTGCGGTTGGTGTACTCGGCGATGAGGCGCACTTCCTGGCGGATGAGGTCGCCGCCGAGGCCGCCGCCCAGGCGGATGCTGCGGAACGGCGCTTCGCGCGTGTCGATGACGATGGGCACCGTCGAGCTGTTGCGGTCGGGCAGGCCGCGGTTGACCTTCACGCCGGCGAACACGCCCATCTGGAACACGCGCGCCTGCGCCTTGTTGAGCGCGGTCTCCGAGAAGAAGTCTCCGGGGACCAGCTCGGGTGACGCCGTGTCGGCGATGAGCTTCGCGGGCACCTGCGCGCCGGGGTCGGTGGCGACGAAGGTCTTGCCGATCTTGTAGCGGGGCCCGGTGACGACGGTGAGCGTCAGCGCCACGCGCGCGTTCTCGACGTCGACCAGCGCCTCACCGGTGACGGTGACCTCGGCGAAGCCCAGCTCGCGCAGGCGTGAGGCCAGCAGCGCTTTGGAATCAGCCCAGCTGTCTTCGAGGAAGATGTCGCCCGTGGTCAGCGGCAGCTTGTCGATGACCTCGACCTGCATCGCCTCGGGGAGCGCCTCGAGGCCCACGAGGTCGACGGTGGCGACGCGCGCCGGTTCGCCTTCGCGCAGCCGCACCAGCAGCTTCACCTTGTCGGCGCCGACCTCCTTCACTTCGTCGTCGAGGACGCGCGCCTGGTAGTAGCCGTGCGCTTCGTAGTACCGCTGAATGCGCCGCAGGTCCGCCTGCCAGGTGAGCGGGTCGAACCACTCCGGCGACGAGAGCCACGGCGCGATGTACGAGAGGAACGGCGACTCCGTGGTGACGATCTTCTCTTTGATGTCGCCTTCGGCGAGGGCCTTGGTGCCCTCGATCTCGAAGTCGTCGACCTTCCGCGAGTCAGGCGTCGGAGGTGCCGTCACGCAGCCCGTCGCCACGAGCATCAGGCTGAGGAGTGCGAGCCGCGGTGCCACAGGTCACTTCTACAGCGGGCGTGACGCTGCGTGTCAGCTTACGTCGTCGGGCGTCACGTCAGCCTTGAGGCGTGAGGGCGGGACGGTGGCCGGCGTCGTAGACGAGACGTACCGGCCCCGCGACCTCGCGGCGAAGTCGACGCGATGGACCAACTGACGGGTCGTTTGTTCCACCGGTGCTGAGAGATCCCCTCGTTTGGCTGCGTCCGCCGCGAGTGATTTCTG
>CAYWON010000076.1:7365-30740 GCA_964459885.1 uncultured Archangium sp. | reverse complement strand
CATCGACCAGCGCGGCACGAAGCTGTCCTCTTCTTCTTGCGCGATGGCTTCGAGCTCTTCGTCGCTCAGCATCGAGGCTGCGGCCGCGGCGCCGGGCTCGAGCTCGTTCCACAGCGCGCGAACCACCTGCGTCGGCACCAGGCCACGCGACGGCAAGAACCGCACGTGCCCGGGTGACGTCTCGCGCGCCATGAAGCAGCCCTGCTGCGTGCGGCTCATCACGCAGTACTCGCGCGCATCACCGAGGAGCTTCAGCGACGTCGTGCAGAGCTCGCACCACGGCCGAGCCGCGTCGTAGCGCAGCGCCGTCAGCCGCTCGTCGACGTGGCGCAGGCTGACCGGCACCTCGCGCGCGTAGAACGCGTCGACGGGCGCGCGCTCGAGGATGAGGGCCTGATGCGCGGCGTGACAGCTGGACCCCAGCCACAGCGCCGTGAACAGCGCTGTCAGCCGGGCGCGCGTCATTCGCTGTGGCCCCGGCCTCCGCTGCGGAACTCGAGCAGGCGGTACAGCCAACCGTCGGGGCCCTGCGCCGCCACCTTGCCGATGTTGGGCGCGTAGTAGTGCGTGAAGCCGTCGCCACCTTCGGGCGCCATCTCGAGCACCGCGAGGCAGTGCTCGACCACGATGCCGTTGGACAGCTCGACCTGCGCTTCGAGCGCCACCACCTCGAAGACCGACTGCTTGCCGGCGCCGCGGTCCATCGACGCGGGGCCCTGCCAGCGCGTGCCGCGCGTCATCGACGCGGGCAGCACCACGGCCTCTCCACCGCCGCGCAGCCCGGAGCGCTCGAACCAGGTGCCTTCTTTCACGCGCCAGGTCGCGCTGCCGCTCGTCTTGCCCAACGAGACGCTGACGTGCGAGCGCCAGTCGACGACACTGGAGATGGTGACGCGGCCCTTGCTGCCGTTGGCCAGCTGGTAGGTCCACGACGCGCCCGCGCGCTGCACGAAGTACTCGGCGCCCAGGCGCGAGGCCTCGTTGGTGGGGCTGGTGGCGGGCCGGGCGGTCTGCGCCAGCGAGGGCGATGCGACCAAGAGCGTGAGGGCCAGCAGGCGTGCGGTCATCGGAAACGGCGGCACTCTGCCACGCTTGCGCGCCGTGTGTGGCCGCGTTGACGCGGACGTTCGAGGCAGCGCGGACACGCTGCATACAGAAACGGTGCGGCCCGGCGCTTGCTGTAGCTTGCGCCCGCCGATGGCCACGGTCCTCCCTGCCCTCTCTCTCGTTGTCCTCCATGCCGCCACGCTCTCGTCGTCCACGCTGCCCGGCGCCGGTCGCGCTGAAGCGGTGCTGACGCTCGACGCACCGGGCGCCATCCACCTCTCAGCGAAGAGCGCGCAAGGCACCGCGTGCGAGCTCATCGATCGCGTGCGCGGCCCGTTCGCGCGCGCCGGGGCGGTGGGCGGCCAGAGCTGCGAGCTCGACCTGCTGCTCGACGCCGGCCAGTACAAGGTGCGCGTCGAGTCGCCGTCGCGCGGCAAGGGCCAGGTGACGCTGACCGCCACGCCCTTCCAGGAGCTGAACGCCACGCCGCTGCGATTGGAGCCCGGCACGTCGCTGCTGACGAAGCTCAAGCCGCAACAGCAGGCGACGTTCTGGCTGTCGATGAAGCAGCCGGGCGTGCCGTGGGTGCGCCTGTCTGGTCGACACGCCGGTGAGGTGCAGCTGTGGCGCAACGGCGAGTGGCGCGAGGGCCTGCGCGCGCACCACGCGCAGTTCTCGCCGAAGCCCGGCCAGCCGATGCACGAGTGGTGGCTCGACGAGCGGCTCGAAGCGGGCGACTACCAGCTGGTCGTCTACGGCAAGAGCTCCACCACCATCACCGGCGCGAGCCTCGACGACAGCCTGACGATCGAGACGGGCTTCCGCGCCGGGCCCGCAGAGCGCGCGGTCGAGTTCACCTTGCCGCCCTCGGGCCTCTTCGCAGTGCAGGTGCCGCAAGATTCCCTGGCGGCGGTCATGACGGCGGTCGAGAAGCCCGCCTCGCCGCTGCAGCTGCAGACGCTGCGCGGCAACGTGCGCTCGCCTTCCGACGCGTGCACCGTCGACGCGGCGTCACTGAGCCCGCGCTGCGCGGCGTTGTTGGACGGGAGAAACGAGCCGACCTCGGTGCTGCTGGTGCGCGGCGCGCCGGGCACGCGCGGGCAGCTCGAGTGGGCGCCGCTGCGCAGCGACGGGCGCTACGACTACGGCGGCTACTACGGGCCGATGTCGACGCACCTGCGGTTCCTCGCCGACCACGGTCGCTACGCGCTGGGCGTAAACGACCTGCCCGACGACACCAACGCGGCGCCGCTGGGCTGCCTCGTGGAGCGCATCGATCAAAAAGACGAAGTGGCCGGCCTCGTGGGCCACGCCATGCCGGCCTTCGCGCCGGGCGAGCGGCTGGAGTTCAACTTCAACTACACGGGCAGCGAGGTGGTGTGGTTCGAGGTGAAGAGCGGCGGCCTCAAGGGGCTGTTCTCGTCGAGCAAGATGCGCGTGCAGGCGAAGGGCGAGCGCCGCAGCACGTGCGAGCTCTACCGCATCACCACCAACTCGATGCTCGAGCGGCTCTCGCAGTCGTCGGGCGAAGGCTGCGACCTCACGCTGCCGCTCTCGCCGGGCCTGTACCAACTGAGCCTCACGGGCGGAAACACGGGCGTCGAGCAGCTCAGCATCTCGGGCGAAGGCGACACCGGCGTGAAGCCGCTCGCCAGCACCGGCGGCTGCACGCTGCCCGACCTGGGCCTCGAAGAGGGCCGCTACCGACTCAACCTCAACCGCCGCGGCGCGGTGACCTCGCGCGGGCTGACGCTCGCCTCGCTGCCGTGGAAGGCCCCGGAGCCGCTGCACCTGCGGCTCGACGCGCAGCAGGCGGTGACGTTGCCGATCGAGCTGCCGGCCGGCGTCGTGGTGCGCTCGACGGGCGGCGTGGCGTTCGGCTGCGCTGTGGAGAAAGGCACGGTGTCCGCGCGCCAGGGCGTCTGCGAGCTGCGCGCCGGCAGCGATCGCCTGAAGCTGGCGAACACGTCAGACAAACCGGTGACGCTGACCTTGAGCCGCCCGGGCGCGATGCCGGCCTTCACGTCGCCCGTGTCGTTCAACCCCACGCTGACGCCGCTGCCGAAGATGGCGCTCGACGTGCCGGCCTGGTTCGACTTCGAGCGAGAGCAGAGCTGGTCGGCCACCTTCGAAGTGGCGATGCCCGGCCTCTACAACGTCACCACGCAGGGCCTCCTGGCCACGCGGTGCTCGCTGCGCACGCCCGTCATCAGCGACGTGGCGCAGGCCAGCGGCGGCGGTCGCGGCCGCAACTGCCTCATCCAGACCTACCTGCAGAAAGGCCGCTACCTGTTGACGGCGCAGACCACTGGCCTGTCGCGCGGGCGCGCGGCGTTGTCGCTCACGCGGCGGCCGGTGCGCGAACAACCGGGCATCACCGGCGAAGGCGAACAGTTCTTCCGCGCCGAGGCCAACGAGCTGGTGCAGCAGAAGCTGGTGGTAAAAACGGCGGCCGACTTCGACCTCGGCACCACGAGCCAGGGCACGTTGCTGTCGTGCCGCCTCGATGATCCCGACGGGTGGCCCATCGAGCCTGTGCCCTCGCAGTGCAACGGCGTACGTCACCTGCGCCCCGGCACCTGGCTGTGGACGCAGCTGCCGCTGACTGTCGAGTCGATGCGGCGCACGCGGCTGCACAAGGTGCGTGAAGCGGTGACGCTGAGCGGGAACAAGCCGCACAAGGTGGACGCGTTCACCTGGTACACGGCCGAGCTCGGCAGCGACGGGAAAGACGAGTTCCTGTTCTCTCTGGAAGGCGAGACGCAGCTCGACGTGGTGTTGACCAACGGCATGCAGGGCCGCGTGTTCCGCCTCGAGAAAGACAAGCCGCCGCGCGCCGTCGAAGTGGTGCCGCCGACCGAGACCGCGAGCGACGAAGGCGAGTCGGAGTCGGGCTCGTATGAAGAAGAAGAAGAGGAGCGCTCGTACGACGGGGAAGAAGGCGACGGATCGTACGAGGACAGCCCGCCGCCGGCGCGCGTGGAGCAAGCGCGCGCCGCACCGCCGCCGCCCTCGGGCGCCAAGCTGACGCTTCCGCCGGGCCAGTACAAGTTGCTGACCGAGCACTCGCGCGGCGACGTGGGCGTCAGCTACCAGCTGCACTTCGGCAGCGCGGTGCTGCTGCCGGGCATGCGGCGCACGCTGCCGGCGCCGTCGGTGGTGCCGTTGTTCGTGCCGCGCGACGGCACGCTGCGGCTGCGCACCGAAGGCGAGGTCGACGTGCGCTGCCGCGTGCTCGACGCGCAGCGCCGCCTGGTGCTCGAGGGCAGCGAGAACGGCACCGACTGGAACTGCGCCATCGCCGAGCCGATCGCGAAGGGCCAGTACACGCTGGTGCTCGAGAGCGAGACGCAGCAGACCGGTGAGACGACGCTGTCGGTCGCGCTGCCCACCGTGGAAGAGAAAGGCGCGCTGACCGACGGCGCGAAGCTGACGCTGGGCGCGTCGGTGGTGGCCTTCACCCTGCCCGTCGCCGAGCGCGACGCGGTGCACGAGCTGTCGGCGAAGGCGCAGGGCAAGACGCCGCTGTCGTGCGCGCTGGAAGACGAGAGCGGCAAGGTGGTGCACCGGCTCAGCCGCGTGCGCGACTGCACGCTGCTGGTGAGGCCGCAGCTGCAGAAGTTCAAGCTGCGGCTGTGGACCACTGACGGGTCGGCGACCGTGGTCACTGGCCTCAAGACCAGGCTCATCGCGCAGGGCAAGCCGGGCACCTTGTCGCCTGACGCGGCGCTCGCGGTGACGGTGGCGCGCGCGGGCCGCTACCGCACCGCGGCCGAGGCCTTCTGCATCGGCGGCAACGAGGCGGGGCTGCTGCAGCCGTGCGGCCCGGAGACGTCGCTCGAAGCGGGGCCCGTCATCTTCAGCGCCGCCACCACGAAGTCGGTGTCGTTGCCGCTGGAAGAGACGGTCGGCGTGGCCGACGGCAAGGCGTTCTCGTTGCCGCTGAATCGGCGGCCGTTCGTGCAGGCGCTCAAGCCGGGCGGCAGCGCGCTCGTGTTGCTGGAAGCGCGCGTGCAGCACGGAGAAAAGACGGGGCCGGCGTGCGGGTTTGATGGCGCGGGCACCGTCACGGAGGCGCGCGCCGACAGCTGCTTCGCGGCGAGCCGCGTGGGGAGCGAGGCGGTCTCACGGGTGTGGGCAGCGAGCGACGCAGCCATCGACGCCACCATCGTGCGCCGCGTGGTGCCGTTGCCGACGAGCGGGCTTTCGCTGTCGCCGGGACGGACCCAGGCCGCGGTGGCCGGCGTCGCCCGGCTGGACGTGCCGAAGCAGCGTGCGCGCGTCGAGCTCACGCTGGGTGACGACGCGTGGGCCGTGCTGGTGGGTGACGACGGCGCGGCGATCGATCTCTGCGCACCGACGGGCGCGCTCCGTCGGTGTGTGCTGACGGCGCGCGGCGGCAGCGTGGTGTTGCAGACGTCGGAGAACCGCGTCGACGTGACCACCGTGCTGCTCGAGGGCGCCGCGACCGACGTGCGCTTCACCGGGCTCTACGAAGACGCGCCGCGCGCGCCGGGGACGTTGCGGCTCGAGATCGCGGCGGGCGACAAGGAGCGCTTCACGTCGGTGGAAGGTGCGCTGCGCTGCACGCTCTCGCTGGCCGACGGCACGCGGGTGACGTCGTGCCGCGCGAAGGTGCCGGCGAAGCAGCGCGCGGAGTTGATCATCGAGCACGACGCAGGGCCCCTGCGGGCGCTGCTGCACGCGCCGGGGAAGGAACGGCAAGCGCGCCTCGGGCTGGACCCTGCGCTGGTGCCCGGCGCGGCGCTCGCGGCGTCGACCGCGGTGCCGCTGCAGAACGGGCGGCTGGATCGCACCGTGGTCGTCGACAAGGAAGCGGTGGTGCGCGTGTCGGCGGAGGCCGGCGTGTGCGGCCTGTTCCGCGGCGGGGAGCTGCTGAACGTCGACGGCCTGGACGGTGGTTGTGAGCTGGTGCGCGTGCTGTCCGCCGGCACGTACCGCGTGGTGGTGCGGCCCTTCGCCGGTCGCGTCGCGCCGGGCTCGCTGCGCTGGAGCGCGGACGCGGTGACGCAGCTGACGGAAGGTGTCGGCACCGAGGAACGGCTCGCGCCGGGCGACGTGCGGCTGTACCGCTTCGAGACCGGGAACAAGGGCAAGGTGGGCCTGGGCGTGCAAGCGAAGAGCGAGCTGCTCGAGTGCGCCGTGTACGACGACACGTACCAACTGCTGGGCGAGGGGTGTCACCAGTACCTGTCGCTCAACAAGGGCCGGTTCCTGCTGACGGTGCGCAACCCGCCGCGCGACGGCGCTGCGCCCATCGCGATCAAACCGGTGCTGCTGGGGCTGAGTGGAGAGAACAACGACGTGCCCGAGGAATACCTGCGCGGGCTCCTGAATCGCGCGGGGGTGAGCCGATGAGAACGACTGTGTCCAACAACAAGCGTCAGGGCGAGGGGCCGAACCTCACGCACCACCTCACCCCAACGCTGCTGATGCTGGCGTTGCTGTTGAGCACGCTCGCGCACGCGCAGTACCGCCCCGCAGATCAAGGCCAGCGCCCCGCGAACACCTCGGTGCTGCCCGAGCAGTTCCTGCGCGGCTTCGACCCCATCACCGTCTATTTCCCCAGCGATCAAGTCGGCCCCAACGCCAACGCCGACGACGGCCACAAGCGCCTGAAGATCGCCCCCGAGTGGCCCGGCGCCTGGGTGTGGGTCGATCGCAAGACGCTGCAGTTCCGCCCCGCCGAGCCGTGGCCCGCACTGGCGCGCTTCGCCATCGACGCCGGCGGCACCAGGCGCGTGCTGACGACCATGATGTCCGCGCCGACGTCGATGTCGCCGTCACCGGGCAGCGAGGGTCTGCGCCCGTTCCGCGTCGTCACCCTCACCTTCCCGCAGGCGTACCCGGTGGCGTCGCTCAAGAAGATGCTGTCGCTCGAGCTGCGCGACCTGCCCGGCCTCGGCGACTCGCCGTCACGCAAGGTGACCGCCTACGCGCTCGCGCCGTTGCCGCGCAGCGATCACAGCGCGCCCGCCACGTGGACGCTGGCGCTCGATGAAGAGGTGCCCGAAGGAAAGCAGCTCGTCGTCTCACTCAGCCTCGCGCTGGGCAACGAAGGCACCACGCTGTGGCAGGGCCGCGCCGCGACGCGCACGCCCTTCACGCTGACCGAGGTGCGCTGCGGCAACGCCAGCTTCCCGCTCGTCGGCGGCGCGTCGACGCCGAAAGATCTCGCGCTGGGCTGCGGCAACCGCGGTGACATGCCGCAGCTCGGCTTCTCGGCCCCGGTGCAGGACCTCACGCTGACCGCGCTGCGCAAGCTGGTGCGCCTCGAGCCCGCCGTGGCTGACCTGCGCTTCCAGACCTACGGCAGCCGCGTGCAGCTCGTCGGCAAGTTCGTGCCCGACACGCTCTACAAGCTGACGCTCGGCTCAGCGCCGGTGCGCGACGACGCCGGCCGCCCGCTGCGCGACGTGAAGAGCGCCGACGTCTACTTCCACCTCGGTTGGAAGACGCCCTTCCTCACCTGGCAGCAGGGCACCGCGATGCTGGAAGCGAAGGGCCCGCGCACGCTGCCGCTGCGAGGCTACGGCGAGGCGCGCGCCGACGTGCGCATCTACCGCGTCGACCCGCTGCACTCGGGCCTGTGGCCGTTCCCCGCGTCGCCCATCGTCATCGACGACGACGCGGCTCCGAACTTTCCCGGCGAAGAGCCGGACGTCACCACGCTGCCCGCGACCTGGGCCGACACCACGGCGGTCAAGCGACACATCAAGCTGCTCGGCAGCCCGCTCGTGTCGCGGCTCGTGGAGCTGCCGCTGGCTGACAAGTCGGGCGCCACCACGTTCGGCCTCGATCTGCGCACGTTGCTGGACCCCGTGGCGGGCACCAACCGCCCCGGCACGTACCTCGTCGGCCTGCGTCGCCTCACGGGCCGCGCCGAGCGCTCGTACATGCGCGTGCAGATCACCAACCTGTCCATCACCTCGGTCGAAGAGACGGGCCGCGCGGTGCTCTACGTGCGCGCGCTCGACACCGGCGACGCGGTGCGCGGCGCGACGGTGAAGCTCGAAGGCACCGTCGGCAAAGACGCGACGCCCACCTCGCAGCGCTTCACCACCGACGGCGATGGCCGCGTCGCGCTCTCGCCGATGGCGTGGAACGAGATCCGCCGTGTGTCGGTCACCTCGGGTGACGACGTGCTCGTGCTCGACCCGCGCGAGCGCCTGCCGGTGTTCGCCAACAACCACTGGTCGAGCTCCGACAGCTGGCTGACGTGGCTGCTGGCGAAGTCGATTCCTTCCGCCGTCAACGACACCACGCTGGGCTTCATCTTCCCCGAGCGCGGCATCTACCGGCCCGGCGAGCCGGTCTTCATCAAGGCCTTCGTGCGCAGCAAGGTGAGCGGCGAGCTGCGCGTGCCGGGCGACGTGAAGCGCTTCGGCATCCAGGTCATCGGGCCCGACGGCAACGTGTACCCGGTGACGGTGAAGACCTCGGCGCTGGGCGGGCTCGAGGCCACGTTCAAGGAAGCCGACGCGCCGACCGGCGACTACACGCTGTCGCTGTTCGACAAGAACCCGGAGTCGTTCATCGCGCGCCGCGGGTTCAAGATCGAGGCGTACCGCGTGCCGACGTTCGAGGTGCAGCTCACCGGCGCGTCGCGCGTGCGCAACGATCAACCCTTCAAGGTAAAGGCGCTCGCCCGCTACTACGCCGGCGGCAACGTCGCGAACCAGCCCATCGCGTGGACGGTGACGCAGCGGCCGTATGACTGGGTGCCGCGAGGCCAGCCGGGCTTCCTCTTCGCCAACTCGTCGCAGTTCGCGCGGCCCGCGTCGCAGCGCGCGCCCGGCATCACCTCACAGCAAGGCGAGCTCGACGACAACGGCGCGGCAGAGCTCACCACCAACCCGCAGCTCGATCTCGACGGCAGCCCGCGCGTGTACCGCTTCGAAGCCACCGTCACCGGGCCCGACGAGCAGCCGGTCACGACCGCCACCGAAGTGAAGGCGCTCCCGTCGTTCGTGCTGGGCCTCAAGGTGCCGCGCTACCTCGAGAAGGCGACCGAGCTGACGCCCGAGGTGCTGGCCGTCGGCGTCGACGACAAGCCGCAGAAGGGCCAGGAGATCCGCGTTCGCCTGTTCCGCCGCGTGTGGCACTCGACGCTGCGCGAGACGAGCTTCGCCACGGGTCAGCCGAAGTACCAGACCGAGCAAGAAGACGTGCAGGTCGCCGAGAAGATCGTCACCTCGACCACCGAAGCGCTCAAGCAGACCTTCCCCATCACCGAGTCGGGCGTCTACGTCGTCGAGCTCCACGCGCGCGACAAGCTGGGCCGCGTGCAGACGCTGTCGGCGGACCTGTACGTCGGCGGCTCGACGGCGCTGTCGTGGCAGAAGTCGCGCGACGGCGTGTTCGAGCTCAAGCCCGACAAGGCCAGCTACGCGCCGGGCGAGACCGCGCACGTGCTGGTGCAGAGCCCGTACGCCACGGCGCGCGCGCTCGTGGTCATCGAAGAGCCCGGCGGCAACCGCTACCTCTGGAAGGACGTCTCGGGCTCCAAGACCGTCATCGACGTGCCCATCACCGATCGCTTCGTGCCCAACCTGCCGGTGCACGTCATCTTGCTGCGCGGCCGCCTCGGCGAAGGGAAGACCGACGACGCGCGCTACAAGCCGGCCACCGTCGCCTCGTCGCTCGACCTCACCGTCGAGCCCACGAAGAACCTGGTGAACGTGTCGGTGAAGCACCCGGAGCAGGCGCGCCCCGGCACGAAGCACGACTTCACCATCACGCTGACCGACGATCAGAAGCGCGCGGTCGGCGGTGAGGTGACGCTGTGGCTCGTCGACGAGGCCGTGCTCTCGCTCGCGAAGGAAGGCTCGCTCGACCCGCTGACCGAGCTCATTCGCCGCAACCAGCGCGCCGTCAGCATTCGCGACTCGCGCAACCTCGTCATCGGCCGCGTCTCGGAGCTGGAAGAAGAGCCCGGCGGCGACGGCGGTGAAGACGAAGACGCCAGCGGCAAGCGCATGGTGCGGAAGAACTTCCAGACGGTGCCGTACTACGCGGCGACGTTGACGGTGCCGGCGAGCGGCAAGCTGGTCGTGCCCATTCAGCTCTCGGACGACCTCACGACGTTCCGCGTGCGCGCGGTGGCGGTCTCGGGCGCGACGCGCTTCGGCGTGAAGCAGAGCTCGCTCAAGGTGCGCTTGCCGGTGCTGGTGCAGCCGCAGCTGCCGCGCTTCGTGCGCATGGGCGACACGTTCTGGCCCGGCGCCGTGGCGCGGCTCGTTGAAGGCAGCGAAGGCCCCGGCACCGTCGACATCAAGCTGACCGGCGCGCTCGAAGGCCGCGCGCAGAGCCAGGAGAAGATCGAGCTCAAGGCCAGCAAGGCCGTGTCGGTGCTGACGCCGGCCACCGTGAAGAGCGTCTCGGTCGGGAAAGACGCGACGGTCACGGTGCGCGTCGACGTCACGCGCCTGTCTGACAAGGCCGGCGACGCGTTCGAGGTGAAGCTGCCGCTGCTGCCAGATCGCCCCGTCGAGAAGCGCGCGCTCTTCACGACGTTCGCGCCCGGCCAGACGAGCGCGTCGGACTTCCCCGAGAAGCCGCGCCCCGGCACCGGGAGCCAGACGCTGGTGTTCACCAACCAGCCAGGCTTGCTCGAGCTGGCGTCGGGCCTCGAGTACCTCTCGGCGTACCCGCACGGCTGTCTCGAGCAGCGCATGTCGCAGGTCTCGCCCGATCTCGCGCTCGGCGGGCTGCTCAAGAAGCTGGAGCTCGACACGCGCTTCACGCCGCAGGTGCAGGCGTCGACCCGGCGCATTCTCGACGAGCTCAAGCAGCACCAGGACGAGCTGGGCTTCTTCTCGTACTGGCCCGGCGGCGCTGGCGACATCGCGCTCACCGCGCAGGGCGTGGAGTTCATGGTGGCCGCGCGCAAGGCCGGCATGCCCGTCGACGACGCCGTGCTGCGCCGGGGCATGGACGCGCTCAAGCGCGTGCTGCGCACCGACTTCAACGGGCTGTGGAGCGACTACCGCTACAACCAGCAGACGCTCGCGCTGCGCGCGCTCGGGTTCGCGGGCGAGCTCGACGAGAACTACCTCGTGGAGCTCTACGCGCGCCGCAAGTCGATGGACGCGGTGTCGCTGGCGGACCTCACGTCGGCGATGGCCTCGCGGCCCAACACGTTCAACACCAACCTCGCGGCGCTGAAGACCGAGCTGTGGGACAGCACGACGTTCAAGCTGGTCGGCGGCAAGCAGGTGTTCGCCGGCGTGCGCGGCGATCGCGACGTGTGGAGCGGGCGCTACCTGGGCTCGTCAGCCTCGACGACGGCGGCGGTCTGGGAAGCGCTCCTGCGCATCGACCCGGCGAACGAGCGGCACACGCTCATTCGCGACGCGCTCCTGACGCGGGGCAACGCGCTCACCGGCTTCGGCAGCACGCACGCCAACCGGCGGGCCATCGCGGCCCTCGGCGTCTACCTCGAGAAGAACACCACGCCGCAGCCCAGGACGACGCTGACCGTGGCGGGCGCGGCCGACGTGTGGCTCGACACCACGCGACGCGCGGCGCGGCGGCAGGTCGACGTCGACGGGCCGCTGGCCATCAACGTGACGGGCGGCGCGGTCTCGGCGCGCGTGCAGCAGCGGTACGTGCCGGTGGCCATGGGCGACTCGGTCGAGGCGAAGAAGGAAGGCTTCATCGTGTCGCGCTCGCTGACGTGGCTGCATTCTGACGGCTCGGCGGCGACGCACCATGACGACAAGGCGGGCACGAGCCTGTCGGTGCCGCTGGGTGAAGTGCTCGAAGTGCACGCGCAGCTCATCACCGATGAAGCGCGGCACCACGTGGCGCTGGTGGTGCCCATCGCCGCGGGCCTCGAGCCCATGAACCCCAACCTCGAGACCGCCAGCAGCGACGCGAAGCCGAGCCAGTCTGACTCGATCACGCCGACGTACGTGCAGCGGTTGGACAACGAGGTCCGCTACTACTTCACCGAGCTGCCGCGCGGGACGCACACGTTCCACTTCCGCGTGCGCGCGAGCAGTGAGGGCAGCTTCGTGCACCCGCCGCCGTACGCGGAGCTCATGTACCGCGAAGAGGTGCGTGGACGTGGCGCGGGCATGCGCGTGGTGGTGACGGGAGGCCATCAGAAGTGACCTCGCCGCGCGACAGCGGCGAGCGGCGCGATGTTCGGCCCTCACCCCAACCCTCTCCCGCCCGCGGGAGAGGGGGCCTCGTGCTGTTGCTCGTGGTGCCGATCATCGCCGTCGCTTCACGGCTCGACGGCACGCTGCACACGCACCGCCCTTCCCACCTGCTGCTCGATCGCACCGGCAAGTTCCTCGGCGAGGTGCCCGGCAGCCACGACGCGTGGGGTTACTGGCCGCTGCCCGAGACGCTGCCCGAGAAGATCGTCGTCACCACGCTCGAGACCGAAGATCGCAACTACTTCTCGCACCCCGGCGTGCACCTGCCTTCCATCGCGCGCGCCGGCTGGCAGAACGTGCGCAACGGCCGCGTCATCTCGGGCGCGTCGACCCTCGCCATGCAGCTCGCCCGGCTGCAGCACCCGCGCGGCCGCAACGTGGTCTCGAAGACCATCGAAGCGAGCGAAGCGCTGTACCTGGTTCACCGCCACGGCCACCAAGCCGTGCTGCGGCACTACCTGACGGTCGCGCCGTACGGGAACCGCTGCCAGGGCGTGGCGCGCGCCTCGCGCCTCTACTTCGACAAGCCGCTCGAAGACGTCTCGTGGTTGCAGGCGGCGTACCTCGCGGCGCTGCCACAACAACCCGGCCGCATGTCGCCGTGGACCGACGCTGGCCACCGCCTCGCGCTGGGCCGCGCCCGCCGCATCTTGAAGCAGCTCCACGCGCGCGGGCTGCTCACCGACGAAGACTTGCGCGTCGCGCTCAACAGCGACCTCCGCGTGGTGCCGAGGCCGCGCCGCAACCAGGAAGCGATGCACTTCCTGCTGGCCGTGGCCAGGGAGGTCCGCGACTCCGACGCGCTCGTCCACCGCACGACGCTCGACCTCGACGTGCAGGCCGCCGCGTACGCCGCGCTCACCAGCAACCTCTCGCGCGTGCGTGGCCTCGGCGCGAGCAACACCGCCGGCCTCGTGGTCGACGTCACCACCGGCGACGTCCTCGCGGCCGTGGGCAGCGCCGACTACTTCGACACCGACGCGCGCGGCGCCATCGACTACCTCACCACGCGGCGCTCGCCTGGCTCGGCGCTCAAGCCCTTCATCTACGGGCTCGCGCTCGAGAAGGGCACGCACACCGCCGCTTCGGTGCTGGCCGACACGCCCGTGGAGTTCGAGACCGCCAACGGCGGCCTGTGGGCGCCCGAGAACATCACGCACACGTTCCTCGGCCCCATGCTGCTGCGTGAAGCGCTGGGCAACTCGCGCAACATCCCCGCGCTGCGCGTGCTGGCGGAGGTCGGCGTCGATGAGGCGTTGACGCGCTTCGAGCGCGGCGGCGTGGAAGGCGTGCGCTACGCCCCCGACGCGTACGGCCTGTCGCTGGCCATCGGCGCGCTGCCGGTGACGCCCACCGAGCTCGCACAGCTCTACACGTCGCTCGCCAACCGCGGAAAGACGGTGCCGCTGCGCCGCTTCATCGACGCGCCGAAGCAAGAAGGCCAGCAGGTGCTCTCGGCCGACGCCGCGCAGCTCGTCGCGCACATCTTGAGCGATGCCAACGCGCGGCGGCCGGCGTTCAACGGCAACAGCCCGCTCGATTTCGATCACGCGGTCTCGGTGAAGACCGGCACCAGCCAGGGCTACCGCGACGCGTGGACGGTGGCGTTCGACGATCGCCTGCTCGTCGTGGGCTGGCTCGGCAACCACGACTGGCGCCGCATGAACCTCGCCTCGGGCGCGACCGCCGCGGCGCCCGGCGTGCACCGCATCATCGAAGAGGTGTCGCCCACGCGTCGGCCGCACGTGGCGTTGCCGATGGAAACGCCGCTGCCGTCATCGCTGGTGGAGCGCGAGGTCTGCGCGCTCTCTGGCGGCGCGCCGGGCCCCGGCTGCACGCACACCAGGACCGAGTGGTTCATCGCCGGCACCGAGCCCCACGAGCGCTGCCCGTTTCACGCGCCGGTGGCCATCGACGTGCGCAACGGGCTGCGCGCGGGGCCGGCGTGCCCAGCCCAGTACGTGCAGCGGCGCACGGTGCTCGATCTGCCCGAGGTCTACGAGCCCTGGGCGCGCAAGCAGCGCCTGACCATCGCGCCCACCGCGTACTCGCCGCTGTGCCCTGACGTCGCCGCGACCGAGCCACGCGTCGCCATTCGCGAGCCGCGCACGCAGAGCCGCTACCTGTTCGACCCCGACACGCCGCGCGAGCTCTCGACGGTGCGCTTCGCCGCGAGCGTGTCACCCGCGAACGAGGAGATCGTCTGGTTGGTCGACGGCACGCCCGTCGGCCGCGTGGGCTACCCGCATGAGCTGCGTTGGCCGATGACCCCGGGGCGCCACGTCATTCGCGCGCGGCTGGCCCACTCGGGGGAAACGACGGCGGCCGTCACGGTCACCGTCGACGATTGATCACGCCGTCAGCGCGGTGATGGGGCCGGTGTCTTCGTTCACCAGCGAGTCTTCGGCGAGCACGTCTTCGCGCAAGAGCACGCTCCAGCCCTGCAAGACCGACTTCTCGATCAAGAGGCCGTCGACGGTCTCGTCTTCCAGCAGCTCACGCGCGTCGAGCAGCGAGATGGCGGCCGGCACTTCGACCACGCGCTGCATCGGCAGCATGCGCACCGGCGCTTCGGGCAAGCGCGGCGACAAGCGCATCACCGCGTCGCGGCGCACCAGGCCCAGCACGGTCTGGTCTTCGTTGAGCACCAACACGACGTCGAAACGGCCCGCCTGGACCATGTCAGCGACAACCCAAAGAGGGGCAGACTCGACGACGACAGCGGCAGAGGTGGTGTTTACGTTCAGCATGCGGCGCTTACGGAAAGCATGATTCACGCCGCTTCCAAGCCGTTGATGTTGCTGGTGGACCGATGGGTCAACCTCGACCAGCAGAACCTGAATCGGGTTTCACAAGTGAAACGTGACCTGCCTTCAGCGGCTGTCGTCTGCCAGCAACGCTTCCCACGCGCGGGTGACGTCGGCCTCGCGGGCGAGCACCGCTGACACGGCGTCAGCGCCGTACGTCTTCTCGAGCTCGCCGAGGGCCGCTGAGGCGCCGCCGTCGGAGAGATCGTGCAGCGCGGCTTCGGCCTTCGCGCGCTGTTCGGGCGCGAGCTGCGCGAGGCGCTCCTTGAAGTGCGCGAGCGCCTCGGCGCCGGAGATCTTCGCCACGTTGCGCTCGGCGACGACCGCCGAGACGACGGCTTCGACGGCGTCAGCGTCGGCGGACGAGAGGCCCACGTCGGCGAGCAGCCGTGCTTCCTGCCGAGCGCGGGCGCGCACGTCGAGCCCGGCGTCACTGCGCGGGAGCGCCCGGAGCCCCGCCTGCCACGTGAGCCAGGCGTCGACCGACGTCGCCGTGACCCGCCCGACGCCGCTGTCTCGCGCGCTGACCGTGGGGCCGGCGTCGACGACGGGCGCTGGCGCCCGGGGGCACGCGACGAAGAGCAGCAGGCACGGCAAGCAGAATCGACGGAGCATCGCCGCGGCACGATCTCACACGCGCAAGGCAGTCGCGCGGCTCAAACGCTTCTGGAATGCTCGCGCCACGCGATGAAGATCATTCTGGTTCGCCACGGAGACGCCGACGCCGACATCCCCGACGGACTGGACGACGAGGCCCGGCCGCTCACCACGCGGGCCCGCGTCGCGCTCCCGGGTCACTTTGCGCCGCTGGCCGCGCGCATCGGCAAGCCCGACCTCATCTACATGAGCCCGCTGGTGCGCGCGGTGCAGACGGCCACCATCCTCTCGCAGGCGCTCGGCTACGACGGGCCGGTGCGCACCACGCGCACGCTCTTCCCCGACGGGCCGGTCGGCGCGCTCGAGGGCTTGCTGGCTGATCACCAGGGCGGCACCGTGGTGCTTGTCGGCCACCAGCCGTCGATGGGCGCGGCTGCGGCGCACTTCCTGGGCCTCGGCGGTTTCCCGAAGCCCGTGCAGCCGGGCACGGTCATCGCGCTGCAGCGCGGCGACGGCGAGCAGGTCTCGAAGCTGCTCTTCTACGCGGCGCCCGGTCAGCCGGTGCAAGAAGCGCTGCCGCTTGACACGCAGTGACGCGGGCGTGAGACAGACGGCGTCATGGACGCCGCCTACTCTGCTTCGGTCGCCTCGTTCTTCAAGCGCCTCGTCACCGCGGTCGACGCTGTCGATCCCGATCTCCTCGAGTGTGACGCCACCGGCGACATGGTGACGATCACCGCGCCGAGATCGAACACCAAGGTCATCGTCAACACGCAGCGCGCGGTCTCGCAGATCTGGGTCGCGGGTCGCGGCGAAGGCGTGCACTTCTCGCGTGGCGCCGACGGGCGCTGGCTCGACGACAAGGGCAAGGGCCTTGAGCTGGGCGCGTGGGTCGCGGAGTGCGTGCGTGACGCGTCGGGCGTCGCGATCGCGCTCTGAGCCTCAGCCGCCGGCGACCGTGCGCGCGTGAATGGCCGGACCGCCGCGCTATGGTGACGTCATGAGCCAGGCGAAGAAGCCCGGGTTCGGAACAGCGACGCTCGCCGACCTCCTCGCGATCCCCGAAGAGCGGCGGCACCACGAGATCATCGACGGTGAGGTGGTGCCCAAAGACGCGGCGACGCCACGGCACGGCACCGCGCAGTTGGCGGTCGGCCGGACGCTGGGCCCTTTCAGCCGCAAAGTGAGCGGCCCCCGAGGCCCCGGCGGTTGGTGGTTCGCCACCGACATCGAGGTCACCTTCGCGCCGCAGCAGATCTTCCGGCCCGACGTGTTGGGCTGGAGGCGCGAACGCGTGCCGGAGCTCCCCGAAGACTTCGCGACCGCGGTCATTCCCGATTGGGTGTGCGACGTGCTTTCAACCAACCGTGGCGCCGACCTCGTGCAGAAGCTCCGCGCGTACCACGCTGCACGAGTGCCCCACTACTGGGTGCTCGACCCGCTCGACTTCACGCTCACCGTCTACCGGTGGAACGAGGGCGGCTACCTCATCGCCCAGCGTGCGGAGCGCGGCGAGCGTCTCCGGCCCGAGCCCTTCGACGCGCTGGAGTTCGAGGTCGGCGTGTTCTTTGGCGACGACGAGCAGGACTGACCCGTCACCCGCCGGCGACCGTGCGCGCGTGAATGGTGGTGGGCAGCGCGCGCAGCCCCGCCACCACCTGCTCGGTGACGTCGGTGTCGAGATCGATGACCAGGTAGCCGATGTCGGCGTTGGTCGAGAGCAGCTGCGCGTGGATGTTGGCGTTCGCGTCGCCGATGACGCGGTTCACGTCGCGCAGCACGCCGGGCACGTTCTGGTGCACGTGCGTCAGGCGCCAGGTCTTGGGCGTCGCCGCCAGCTCGCAGCCGGGGAAGTTCACCGAGCCGCTGGTGGCGCCGGTGTCCGCGTAGCGGATGAGGCTGCCCGCCACTTCACGGCCGATGTTCTCCTGGGCTTCCAGCGTCGAGCCGCCGATGTGCGGCGTGAGGATGACGTTGTGCAGGCCCTGCAGCGGCGTCTTGAAGCCCTTGGTGTCTGACGACTCGGGCTCATCGGGGTACACGTCGACGGCGGCGCCGTGCAGGTGACCGCGCTTGATGGCGTCGGCCAGCGCTTCGATGTCGACCACGGTGCCGCGGCTGGCGTTGATGAGGCAGGCGCCCTTCTTCATGCGCGCGATCTGCTCGGGCCCGATCATCAGGCGCGTCTGCGGCGTCTCAGGCACGTGCAGCGTCACGAAGTCAGACTGCTCGAGCAGCGCGTCGAGCGCGCCCACCACCTGCGTGTTGCCGAGCGGCAGCTTGGACGCCACGTCGTAGAACAGCACGCGCATGCCGAAGAACTCCGCGAGGATGCCGACCTGCGTGCCGATGTGGCCGTAGCCGACGACGCCCAGCGTCTTGCCGCGCACCTCGTGGCTGCCTGACGCCGTCTTGCGCCACACGCCCTGGTGCATCTCGATGTCGCGGTCGCCCAGCTCGCGCGAGAGCATGATGATCTCGGCGATGACCAGCTCAGCGACAGAGCGCGTGTTGCTGAACGGCGCGTTGAACACCGCCACGCCGCGCTTCATGGCGTCGGTCAACGCCACCTGGTTGGTGCCGATGCAGAACGCGCCCACCGCCAAGAGGCTCCTGGCGTTGGCCGACTCGAGCACCTTCTTCGTCACGTTCGTCTTCGAGCGGATGCCGAGCAGCTGCACGCCGTCGAGCTGCGCGATGAGCTCGTCTTCTTTCAGCGCACCGGCCACGCGGCGGACGTTGTGACCTGCGGCCACCAGCGCTTCTTCAGCGACCGGGTGGATTCCTTCGAGCAACAGCACGTTCATCGTCATGTCTCCACGTAAGTAGCGCGCCGCGTCACAGACGCAAGGCTCAGTTCAGGTAGCGCGGCGTCGACGCCATTTCGTTCGCGCGGGCCTCGAGGAGATCGAGCCCCTGCCGCGTGAGGATGAAGCGCACCTCGCCCTTGCCGCGCTCGGTCTCGAGCTCGGCTTCGAAGACCGGCCCGGTGATGGTGCCGACCGCTGCGTCTTTCTGCGCGTTCTTCACCTGGCCGTGCGCGAGCCCGTGATCGACGAGGCCCACCGAGCCGTTGCGGCGGTAGAGGTCGAGCGCCACGCGGTGCAGCGCCAGCGCGAGGCTCTCTTCGAGCGGAAAAGTGCTGAAGAGCACCGAGATGAGGACCCACGAAGGCGTCGCGTCAGCAGACATCGTGAGCGACGCAGTAACCGGCGCGCGCCGTGAAAACCAGCGCCGCGGCTGCTCGGTGAAGAAGGTTCGCGACGCGTCGCCCAACAGACATGTGGGTCACGCCAGGTCGAAGAGCAGCACCTCGGCCGGGCCATTGGCCGTCAGCGTCAGGCCGTCCGACTCCGACACCGCCAGGCCGTCACCGCTGCGCAGCATGTCGTCGCCCACCTTCACGGTGCCACGCGCCACGTGCACGTAGGCGTGGCGCGTGCGGCCGGGCGCGAAGGTGCGCGTGTCGCCGTCAGCGAGGATGGCCGCGTAGATGCGCGCGTCGGCGTGCATCTTCATCGAGCCGTCGGCGCCGTCGGGCGAGGCCACCAGCTTGAGCCCCTGCGTGAGGTCACCCAGGTTGCGCTGCTCGTAGGTCGGCTCGACGCCGTTGCGGTCGGGCACCAGCCAGATCTGCAGGAAGTGCACGGGCTCGGTCTTCGAGCCGTTGAACTCGCTGTGCATCACGCCGGTGCCGGCACTCATGCGCTGCACGTCGCCGTGCCTGATGACGCCGCCCTGCCCGATGGTGTCGCGGTGCTCGAGCGCGCCGTCGAGCACGTACGAGAGGATCTCCATGTCGCGGTGGCCGTGCGTGCCGAAGCCGCGGCCGGGCTTCACCTTGTCTTCGTTGATGACGCGCAGCGCGCGGAACCCCATGTGCCGCGGGTCGTACCAATCGGCGAACGAGAACGTGTGTTTGGTGTCGAGCCAGCCGTGGTTGGCGCCGCCGCGATCTTCTGCCCTTCGAATCATCGTCTTCATGGTGCCAACCATCATCATGCGCGCGGGCCTGCGCAATTGCGCGCCGCGCACAGCACTGTCCCGCAAAGTGAACGGCGCGCACGCAGGGAGTACGTGCACGCCGTTCAATGCAGCCCACGGGAAGTGGGAAGTGCGCCCGCGGACTGCACCCCGTTCGCGTCACCATGACGCGCGGGCCAAAGCGGTTACTCGGGGCGCGCCGGGCGGCAGGCCAGCTGCGAGTCGGGGCCCGTGACGCACGTGCCGGTCAACGACCTGCCGTGGAACGACACGCTGCACGACGCGCCGGCGCTCGACGACGCGCACGCGGTGAGGGGCTTCCTGCGGAGGGCCGCGGTGATGGCCACCGGGGCCACCAGCGGGCGCGCAGGCCAGCGTGTCGCCCTGCGGGCCGGTGCGGCAGGTGCCTTCGACGGTGCGATCTCCGTGCGTGAAGCTGCACGTCGCGCCGGCCGACTGGCTGCTGCAGGCGCTGATGGCCTCTTGCGGCGGCCCGCGGTGCTGACCGCGACCGCCGGGGCCACCTTCAGGCAGGCACGCCGCGGTCTGACCGTTGGGGCCATTGCGGCAGGTGCCGGTGAGGTTCTGCCCGTTGTGCGTGAAGCCGCACGCGGTGCCTTCCGAGAGTCCGTTGCATGCTGCAAGTGACTCAGCGGGCGGGCCGCGGTGCGAGGGCTGCGCGAGCGCGGCGGCGGAAACGATGAAGGCCGAGAGGAAGATGAGACGCATGTGAGGGCTCCTTGGGTTGTCTTCGCTTCCGGCGCCCACTCTCGCCGGCTCGAAATGGAAGACAGGGAGCCCTCGTGAAGCGTGAGACGAAAACGTCAGCGCGGCGGCGGCGGCGGCCCGTCATCGGGCGGCGGCGGCGGACGATCTCCACCAGGCGGCGGCCCGGGAGGAGGCCCGGGAGGAGGCCCGAAGCCGCGCTTCTCGGGGCGCTGCTTCTTGAGCTCTTCGAACTTCGCGCGCTGCGCGTCGGTGAGCAGCGGCAGCAGCTCGGCGTCCATCTCGTCGCGGAGCGCCTTCATCCTCGGCGCTGATTCCTGGAACAGCGCCTCGAAGCGCGGGTGGAACTTCTTCACCAGCGCCTCGAGCTGCGTGCGTTGCTCAGCCGAGAGATCGAGCTGCTCGAGGTGCGGGGGCAGCTTGCCCGGGTGCGGCCCCTTCAGACCGGGCGGCGGGCGGTGCGGCTTGCCACCACCGAACGACGCGTGCAGCCCGGCGCCGGTGCCGACGCCGGCGACGAAGGTCACCACCACGATGACCAGCGACATCAACGGCAGCTTCTTTGGTGCGTCACCAGCCATTGGTGGACTCCACGAGCGCCGACGTGTCGCCGGTGACCGAGTACGACATGAACGCCAGCACCGGGTCGCTGCTGCTGTCGGTCGACGTCTGAACGTCACCGGTGAGCGCGGGCACCCACGAGAGCAATGCCAACGCCGCGAAGCCCGCCACCGCGCCACGCAGACGAATCAGCGAGGTCCACGGCGACGGCGGCGCGGGCGCGACGATGGACTGGTCCACCGTGCGTTGCACGAGCGCCTCCCAGCGGCGGGAGTTCTTCGACGGGTCGAGCGCCGAGAAGTCGATGCGATCGTCATCCATGTTCAACCTCCACGTTCTGAAAGCTCAGCGAGCTTCGCGCGCAGGGCCTTGCGCGCCACCGACAGCACCTGACGCGAGTTGACCTCGCTCATTCCAAGAGACGCGGCGATCTCCGGGTGCGTCCACGATTCCATGTCATGCAGCAGCACCACTTCACGCTGCTGCGGCGTCAGCACTTCGAGCGCGGCCAGCAGCTGCTCGCGCATCACCACGCGATCAGCGTCGGCCGCGACGCCTTCTTCCATCAACACCGAGTCGGCGTGCCGCTGCCGAACCTTCGCCGCCGCCAGGTGGTTCAACGCGCGGTTGCGCACGTTGGTCAGAAGCCAACCCGCGAAGCGCGCCGGTTCGCGACAGGACCCAAGCTGTTGCATCGCCATCGCCACCGCTTCCTGCGCGAGATCTTCTGCCTCTGCTGGCACCCGCACCACCGACAGCGCAGTGAGGTAGGCCGGACGCAAGAATCGACGCACGAGCAGCTCGATCGACTGTCGATCTCCCTGCTGCGCGCGCAGCACGACTCCGCTGACGTCCGGCTCTCCCATGTGCCGTCGCCCATCTGACAGCCCAGTGGCGCAGACCGTGAGAGAAATGACGCGGGTGCGGCGCAACCCCGCACATTCACGACTTCATTGCGGCTGCGTTGCTTGAGGTTGCACCTGGCGGCCTCTCTGTGGTGTTGGCGCCGCGATGACTCTCGTTCGCGCTGTGTTGCTGAGTGGTTTCTTGATGACTCTGGTGTCGGCCTGCGGAGGCCCGACGGGCGGCACCTGTGACCCCGCGCAGTGTGCCGGGTGCTGCGATTCGAACGGGCAGTGTCAGAGCGGCAGCTTTCCCCAGGCGTGCGGCGCGCGCGGCATGCAGTGCACGGCGTGCAGCGGCAACGCGCTGTGCCAGTTCGGCGCGTGCGTCGGCGGCGCGACGGGCGGTGGCACCGGCGGCGGGTCTGGCGGTGGCGGCGGGTGCACGCCGCGCTCCTGCGTCGCCCAGGGCGTGAACTGCGGCGAGGTGCTCGACGGCTGCGGCGGCACGCTGAACTGCGGCATGTGCGAAGTGCCCGGCGAGGCGTGCGGCGCCACCGGCACGCCCAACGTGTGCGGCACGGGCACCTGCACGCCGCGCACGTGCGCGACGGCGAACGCGGAGTGCGGACAAGTCAGCGACGGCTGCGGCGCGCTGCTGAACTGCGGCACGTGCAGCGCACCGGAGACCTGCGGCGGCGGCGGCATGCCAAACGTGTGCGCGTTGCCGACCTGCACGCCGAGGACGTGTGCGCAGCTCGGAAAGAACTGCGGCGACGTGAGCGACCTGTGCGGCGGCCAACTCTCGTGCGGCAGCTGCACGGCGCCGCAGACCTGTGGCGGTGGCGGCACTGACAACGTCTGCGGCCAGGGCGCGTGCACGCCGACCACGTGCGCCGCGCAGGGGAAGAACTGCGGCGTGCTGCAAGACGGCTGCGGGAACGCGCTGAACTGCGGCGCGTGCACGGGCTCGTTGTCGTGCGGCGGCGGCGGCATGCCCAACGTGTGCGGCGCCACGTGCACCCTCGGCTGCCCGACGGGCTTCAGCTGCAACGCGATGGGTGAGTGCGCGGCCGCCGCGTCGACCGGCGTGGAGCTGAACGTCGTGCAGGCCCCGCGCGTGACGGTGACCGGTACGGTGCAGCACAACGGCGCCGCGCCCATGCGCAGCTGCTCGACGGCCAGCCCGGCCACGCTCTACTTCGACAGTGCCAACGACAACTACGACGAGACCATCTCCGTCACCTGCGACAACGCCTTCTCGTGGACGGCGGACCTCTACCCGTCGACGTACAAGGTCTCCGTGCGCGGCAACTCGTACAGCGACCTCCCGCCGTGGACGCAGGAAGTGCTGGCAGCGTTGAACGTGTCGGCGGCGCAGTCGGGCGTGACGTTGAACGTCGTGCAGACGCCGCGCGTCACCGTCAGCGGCACGGTGCAGCACAACGGCGTCGCGCCCACGCGCAGCTGCTCGACCGCCAGCCCGGCCACCATCTACTTCGACAGCCCCAACGACAACTACGACACGACGGCGCTGGCGACCTGCGACACCCTCTTCTCGTGGTCGGTGAACCTCTACCCGTCCACCTACAAGGTCTCGGTGCGCGGCAACTCGTACAGCG
>CAYWON010000076.1:0-7265 GCA_964459885.1 uncultured Archangium sp. | reverse complement strand
GCCAACGACAACTACGACGAGACCATCTCCGTCACCTGCGACAACGCCTTCTCGTGGACGGCGGACCTCTACCCGTCGACGTACAAGGTCTCCGTGCGCGGCAACTCGTACAGCGACCTCCCGCCGTGGACGCAGGAAGTGCTGGCAGCGTTGAACGTGTCGGCGGCGCAGTCGGGCGTGACGTTGAACGTCGTGCAGACGCCGCGCGTCACCGTCACTGGCACCGTGCTGCACAACGGTGCGCCACCGATGCGGAGCTGCTCGACCGCCAGCCCGGCAACCATCTACTTCGACAGCCTCAACGACAACTACGACACGACGGCGTTGGCGACCTGCGACAACGCGTTCTCGTGGTCGGTGAACCTCTTCCCGTCGACCTACAAGGTGTCGGTGCGCGGCAACTCGTTCACCGACCTCCCGCAGTGGGAGCAGGTGATCGTCGAACGCATCGTGCTGCCGACGCCGTAGCGAAGACTCAGCGCGTCGCGGTCGCGAAGATCACGCGACCCGACGCGAACGTGACGATGCCACTGCCGATCCCGCTCACCACATCGCGCTCGCTACCGATGTAGGAACCGACGCGAACCGCCAACGGCACATCATGGCGGTCGAAGATCGCCATTGGCTGGGCATCGCCCGTGACAGTGGCGACCAAAGCGAACTGCTGAAGCGCTGCGTCGCTGGCGACGCAGCGGTCGTCCGAGCCGCGCTCTGATGACAACACAGCTGAGAACACCGACATCGCCACGACGTTCATGACCACCTCCGAGTGCGCACCAACGAGTTGAGGTTGGCCCTCATCGCCATCTCACGACGTCGTCGTCATCGAGCGCCTTGGGCCGCTTCGACTCGATGACCAGTCGTCCTCCCCGCTCGAATTCGCGAGCGATTGCCGCCACGTCCTGTCGCGTGACGTGGTTGCGCTGCAGGAGGTCGGTCCAAACAGTCAGGAAACGCGTGCTCGAGTTCCGCACGCCAGCCGCGAAGAACTCGCGCACACGAACCAATGACTGCCGGTGCCGCTCGTCGTAGCTGACGTCATGTTCGTCGAACAGAAGCGAACTCTGGCCGGTCGCGGCGGCCTTCGCCTCAGCGCGCACACCAGCAGCGAGCGCGCCACACACGCGGCGTTCGACTGTCCGAAACAGGTCCAACACAGCGGAGTTGTGGCCGCCGACGACGAGGTGGAACCACGTACGGTTCTTCAGCGGAGATGGCACCGCCAGATTGGCAACGAAGGGCAGCGAGCAGGTCGACCTGAGTTGTTCGCAGTAGAACGCCATCAACTCGTCCTCGGTGAGCTTCGGCGGAATGTCGTTCTCCGTCAGCCCGAAGAACTCGCGCATCTGCTCGCGTAGGAACTCGCGAGTGTCGTCCTTGAACCGATTCACGTGGTTGAACATCACGTTGATCAGCACATCGCGTCGCTGAGGTCTCGCGAGCGGCGCGATGAACCGCATCGCCGCCCCCTTCCAGCCGGTCGGGTCCACGAACAGGAACGCTGCGTCTCTGCCTATCTCTTGACCAATTCGCTCAACGTGATCGCCGAACTCGCCGGGCAACGCCAGGGTGGCTATGCGTCGGGAACGGGTGTTGAGAAACGCCCCCAGCCGTTGAAACGCTTTGGCATCCTTCTCGACGAAGATCGCTCTCGCCGAGAGTGGTGCACCCCACGTCGAGAGAGCGCGATCGAGCGCCTCAAGCCCTACGTGCACAGACGTGTCTGACCGGTCTTGAGCCTGGCTTTCCCACGGCCCCGCGAAACAGTCGACGTAGACGAGGCGCGTCGATCTCTGTCGCGAGAGCGACCCGAGCTTCTGCGCCCACGCGTTCAGGTACTGCTCGAGCACCAGATGCTTGAGATACGACTGCTCCCTACCCTCGTACTCCTTCGGTATTGCCATCGACGTCCTCCGACCAACCCGGTTTTCGACCACGTACGCTGAGCAGTGCGTTCTCACGCTTCGGGAGCCACTCGAGTTCGAGCTGCCGTCCTACCTGCTGAAGGTTCGCAAGCTGATGCGGCGGAGGCGGCCGAACGACGCTTCCGCGCGCAGGCATCTCATCCCAGGTCCGACCGTCGAGTTCCCGACCGGTTCGCGACTTGATGACACCGCCCCACTGCTTGAAGAAGAAAGGGACGCGCTGTGCGAGACACTGATCTCTCAGCGATCGAACCCACGAAGGATCCATGGGGCGTGCGCCGTGCCCGGACTCGCCACCGACGATGGCCCAGTCGATGTCGCGCAAGTCGAGTTCGCCAACATCGGACAGCAACGGTTCAATGGATAGGAAGCGAACGGCACACGGCGCAGACTGCAAATGCGCAATGCGAGGTACGCCGTACTTCCTGTCCTCTACGCTCACGCCCCACCAGATGTGAGGCAGCGACGCGAATCGACGCAGCGAGCCGGACAGCATCGACGAGAGCCTGTTCGAGCGTTTCGTGAGCACTTGGAACGTGTGCCAGTTCGCGAGCGACATCACGCGGCACACCGACTCGATGTACGAGTCCGGGACACGCTCGTGAAACAGGTCGCTCATCGAATTAACGAAGATCGTTCGAGGGGACTTCCATCGCAGCGGCTCCGCGAGCTTCTCCGGGATGAGTTGCAGGTCGAACCCGCGCTCGAACGGGTGGCCCGGCACGCCGCGGAACCGCTCCGAGAACGTCTCCGCGTAACAGTGCTTGCAGCCAGGGCTCAGCTTCGTGCACCCCCGCACCGGGTTCCACGTCGCGTCAGTCCACTCGATGTCTGAAGACGAAGACATGATCGGCCACCACCTGAACACGCGTATAGCTCAGAAGAACCGCTGGGTGAACGCAAACGGCAGCAGCTCACCCAGCGTCCACTTCGCCTCTTGTCCGCTCAGCGTGCGCGAGCGCACCGGCAGCTCGGGCGTACCGAACTCAGCCAGCACCTGCCGGCACATGCCGCACGGCGGCGTGGGTTCGCGCGAGTCGACGACGATGGCGACCGCGACGGGCTTCTTCGCCTTCAGCACCGACGCGCCGATGGCGTTGCGTTCAGCGCACACCGTCAACCCGTAGCTCGCGTTCTCGACGTTGGCGCCCGAGACGATCGACCCGTCTTCCAGCAGCAGCGCCGCACCGACCTGGAACTTCGAGTACGGCGCGTGAGCGAGACGGCGCGCCGCTTCGGCGGCGTCGTAGAGCCTGGGCCAGTCGACGGAAGACATGGGCGCGACTCTTTCACGACTTTCGGAGGGCGACGACTTCGCGTGCTAACTCGTCGCCACCATGACTCAAGTCGCGTTCATCACCGGTGGCAGCCGTGGCGTCGGTCGGGCCCTCAGCTTGCGGCTCGCGAAGGCCGGCTACGACATCGTGTCGACCTACCGCCGTGACGCCGACGCCGCGAAGGCGCTCGAGAAAGACGTCACCGCGCTGGGCCGCCGCTGCCTCACCGCCGTGGCCGATCAGCTCGAGCCCGAGTCGCTGACGCCGGTCTTCGAGCAGGTGAAGCGCGAGTTCGGTCAGCTCGACGTGCTGGTCGCCAACGCCGCGTCGACCAAGTTCGCCCCGCTGATGGACACCAAGCTCCACCAGATGGACAAGACCTTCAACGTCACCGTGAAGAGCTTCCTCTACATGGCGCAGCTCGCGCAGCCGCTGATGACGGGTCGCAGCGGGCGCATCGTGATGGTCTCGGGCATGGACTCACGCATTCCCCTGCCCTTCCACGGGCTGCTGGGCGCGATGAAGGGCGCGATGGAGATCCTCGTGCGCTACCTCGCCGCGGAGCTCGCCGCCGACGGCATTCGCGTCAACGCGGTGAACCCCGGCTACATCGACACCGAGAGCTCGCGCTTCTACGTGGGCGAAGAGAACTGGAAGAAGCTGGAAGCCTCGCTCAACGCGATGGTGCCCGCCGGCCACATCGGCACGCCCGAGGAGATCGCCGAGGTCATCGAGTGGGTCTGCCAGCCCGCGTCGCGGTACGTGAACGGCACCACCATCAACGTCGATGGCGGTCTCGAAGCGAACTACCAGTTCTTCATCACTTCGAAGCTGGGCTGACGTCGACGCGGAACACCGGCAGCACGCCGAGGCGCGCGTCGAAGCTGGGGTGCCGCTTCGCGAAGAAGGCCAACCGCGCGTCGGGTGACTTCGCGAACGCCGGGTCTTTCAACTTCGCGTCGAACTCGGCCTTCAGCGCCGGGTGTCGCTTGATTTCGTCGCGCGCGAACACCTCGGTCAGGTAGTCCTCGAGGTACTCCTTCTGCTCGAAGTGCGCGTTGAAGAAGCCCCACGCCGCGAACGAGTCGGGCAGCGTCGGCTCGAACAGGTGCATGACGAGGGCGCCGCCAGGTTGGTCGACGGGCACGAAGAGCGCGCCGGGCGTGAAGTCTTCAGACGACGCGCTCCACGCGCCGGTGACGGTGCCGACGGTGCGGCCTTCGTAGGTGTTCGACTTGAGCGCGATGGCGCCGGTGAAGCGCTCCACCGCGAGTGACTGCGATTTCTTGAAGCGCTCGAACTTGAGCCCATGCGCGGTGAGGCGCGGCGCGAGGTCGTCGGCGTACGGAGCCGCCACCACGTAGCCAGCCCTGGGAGCCGTGAGCACGACCTTCGGCGTCACGCCGTCGCGCAGCGGCACCTTCCACACCTGCGGCGTCGCTTCGTCGTACTGCACCCAGAACTTGTCGCTGAGGTCGCTCTTCGCGCGCGTGTACGCGTAGCCCTGGAACTCGATGGTGCGCTTCTCGCCGCTCACCGCGTAGAGCATCGGCACCTCGACACCACCGCGCTTCACCGCGTCAGCGATGGTCGCCTCGGCGAGCCACTCCGCGCCGTGCGTCGCCGCTTCGTTCAACAGCGCCTCACACACGTCGTAGGTCGTCTTCACGCGGTGCGCGTACGGCCTCCACGAGTGCGTCTCGACGAGCAGCCCGAAGCGGTGGTGCAGCGCCCAGTACGCGTTACCGAAGCGCGGCGGCGGCCAGCCCGACTCGAAGCCGCTCGCGGGATCATCGGCGTCGACGAACGACGGGTAGAAATCGACGGGCAGGTGCCCGCGGTCGGTCAGCGAGGTGAACACCGCGTCTTTGAGCGCCCTGCCCTGCGCTGCCAACGACTCAGGCCCGAGGCGGCGAGGCTCGAACGTCAACGACACGTCGTGCTGGAACTTCGCGCCGTCAGTGACGTGGAGGTCGACGTAGAGCACCGGGTTCCACGCGTGCAGCAGCGTCAACATCGCGCGCATCTCGGGCGCGTCGGCCTTCGCGTAGTCGCGGTTCAGGTTGAGGTTCGACGCCGTCACGCGCCAGCCCATCTCTTCAGGGCCGCGCTGGTTGGGCCGCTGGTTGACGCCGAAGCGCTCGTGGCCGTCGACGTTGAAGACGGGCACGAAGAGCCACGTGACCTTCGAGAGCGCGCCTTTCGCCGCGCGGCCTTCAAGCACCTCGCGCAGCAGCCAGAACCCGGCGTCCTTTCCGTCGATCTCACCGGCGTGAATGCCACCCTGCATCAGCACCACGGGACGACGCTTCTTCGCAGCGAGCGCCGGCGTGAAGACGCCGTCACCAGAGGCCACGAGCATCAGCATCGGACGGCCCAGCGGCGTGGTGCCGAAGCGCTCGCACTTCACCTGCCTCGGGTAACGCTTCGCGAACGCGGTGCAGAGCCGCTCGACCTCTTCGTAGCGACCCGTCTTCGTCCAGCCGGACTCTTCGGACAGCGTGGTGAGCGGCGCGGCGGCCAGCAGTGCGACAACGAGCGCGTGCATTCAGAGATCCAGGGTGAACTCGACCATCGTGGGTCGGTAGCCGATCGAACGAAACAGCGCCTGACCTTCGACGTTCGACTGCGCGGAATAGAGCACCATCTGCTTCGCGCCCTTCGCGGTGAAGCGCACCTTCGCTTCCGCCATCAGCGCCTTCGAGACGCCGTGGCGGCGGTGCGAGTCGGCCACGTAGATGTCGTGAATGGCGCCGTGCGCGTCGAGCAGCTTCGCCCAGTCGCGCCCTTCGAGAGAGCCGAACACGTAGCCGGCGACCTCGCCGTCGCGCTCGGCCACGAGCAGAAGCTGGCGCTCGTCTTCGAGGATCGACCGGAAGTACCGGCGGTACCCGTCGGCGATGCCGGACGTGACGAAGAAGCGCGTCTCGTCCCAGCTGTGGTGCAGCAGCACCAGCCGCTCAGCGAGGAAGCCCACCGCGTCGAGATCGGCGGCCGTCATGTCGCGAACCTGAACCATGGCGCCGTGGCTAACGCGCGGCGCTCGTGATTGCGACCCTCGCGATGGCCGTGTACGCGAGCGCGACATGACGGTGGCCTGCATCAACGGTGACTCCACGCGGAACGAGACCTGGGCGAAGGCGCTCGCCGGTCGCAAGGCCGACGCGCTCATCAGCGACCCGCCGTACTGTCTGCTGACGCGGCGTCGCAAAGACGGCGACCTGAGAGATCCCAAGAACAAGAAGATCGATCGCGGCCCGGTGCGGCGCTTCGAGAACGTGCGCGAGTTTCGCGAGTTCACGAAGTCGTGGCTGCAGGTGGCTGTGCAGCACCTGACCGCCGACGCGCCCATCGTCTTGTGGATGAACCTGCTCGGCCGCGAGCCGATGACCGCCGTGTGTCGCGAGCTCGGGTACACCCACGTGCGCGGCGAGTTCGTGTGGGGCAAGCGCACGCGTGAAGGCAACAGCGGCGAGGAGATCTTGCGCGTCGTCGAGACCGCGCTCGTCTACTCGCGGCAACCGGCACCGCCCGTAACCAACGACACCGCTGCGACGCCGTGGTCCGCCGTCGCCGGCTACGACGATGACGGCGAAGCTGCGCGCTGGGGCTCGCACCCGAACCACAAACCGTTCGGCGTGCTGGAGCCGCTGCTGCGCACGTGGAGCAAGCCCGGTCAGCTCGTCGTCGATCCGTTCGCGGGCTCCGGTTCGATTCCGGCGGCGGCGCTCAAGCTCGGTCGCGACATCGCGTGTATCGAGCTCGAGACCGAGTGGGCGGAGCGCGTGTCCCACCGCCTGGGCAGCCCGCAGTAATACGGTACAGACAGGCGTTCAGTAGGCGCGTGTCGCACCTACTTCGTGATCGAGATCTCGAAGCCGCCGGTCGTCGTCACCTCGCCGTCGACGATGACGTACGCGCTCGTGCCGCCGGGCAAGGTGAAGGTGACGCTCTCAGCGACGCCGGGCCCGTTCAGCACCGTGCCCGTAAGACACGCGCCAGCACCACACGTGGTCTGCACGTAGATCATCGGGTCGTACTGCGCGCGCAGCGGCGTGACGCG
>CAYWON010000075.1:29233-31075 GCA_964459885.1 uncultured Archangium sp. | reverse complement strand
GACAACTTCGACAACGACGACAACGGGCTGACCGACTGCGACGACCCGTCGTGTGAGCAGCAGGTGTGCGGCGCCGGCTGCAAGTGCATCAACCTGCAGCGCACCGAGAGCATCTGCCACGACGGCCTCGACAACGAAGGCGACGGCAAGACCGACTGCGCCGACCCTGACTGCTCAGGCCTCGCGTGCCGCGCCGGGTGCTCGTGCGTCGCCGACGGCGGCCAGATTGAGGTCGACTGCACCGACGGCGTCGACAACGACCTCGACGGCGACGCCGACTGTCTCGATCTCGACTGCGTGGGCCAGTTCTGCACGCCGCCGGAGATCTACTTCCAGTGCACCGCGGCCAAGGCCTGCCGCTGCAACGGCGGGGTGCAGATCGCCGAGGTCGGCTCCATTCGCTGCGCTGACAACGTCGACAACGACTGCAACGGCAAGCGCGACTGTCAGGAAGACAGCTGCTCGGGCTCGAGCTGCCTCACCGACGGCGGCACCGCGTGCCAGTGCTTCATGGGCGGCAAGCGCGAGTACGACTGCAGCAACGGCGTCGACGACGACGGCGACCTGGCCATCGACTGCGCCGACAGCGACTGCGACACCGTGACCTGCCTCACCGACGCGGGTGTGGGCGGCACGTGCGGCAGCGGCGCCTGCAACTGATCAGCTGTCGCGGAAATCAGCCGACGACAGCCCGTGCTTCTTGAGCAGGTCGTGGAAGTCGGTGCGGTTGCGCCCGGCGAGCCGCGCCGCGGCTGACACGTTGCCGTCGCTGCGCCGCAGCGCCTCGATGAGGTAGCTGCGCTCGAAGGCCTCGCGCGCGTCCTTGAGCGAAGGCAGCGGGCCGTCGCTCGGCACCGCCGCCATCGACACTGCCGGTCGTTCACCCGTGGTCGTGCGCAGCGAGGGCAGGGCGGCGTTGACGTCTTCGGCTTCGAGCTGCGTGCTGCGCGCCAGCAGCGCCGCAGCTTCCATCACGTTGGCCAGCTCGCGCACGTTGCCCGGCCAGGGGTGCGCCAGCAGCGAGCGCAGCGCGCCGGGAGACAGCTCGGCCACCTGACGCCCGTGACGGGCCGCGGCCCGCGAGAGGAAGTGGCGCGCCAGCACCGGCACGTCGGCCGGCCGTTCGGCGAGCGAGGGCATGTTCACCGGCACCACGTGCAGTCGGTAGAACAGGTCTTCGCGGAAACGCCCGGCGGCGACCTCCTCGCGCAGCTCCTTGTTGGTGGCGGCGACGAGGCGCACGTCGGTGGTCAGCTCCTTCGTCGAGCCCACCGGCGTGAAGCGCTTTTCCTGCAGCACGCGCAGCAGCTTCACCTGCACCGCCGCCGGCGCGTCGCCGACCTCGTCGAGGAACAGCGTGCCGCCCGACGCCGCCGCGAACACGCCGTCGCGATCTCTCGCGGCGCCGGTGAACGCGCCCTTCACGTGACCGAAGAGCTCGCTCTCGAGCAGCTCCGCCGGCATCGCGGCGCAGTTGACCGCGACGAAGGGGCCTTCGTTGCGGCCCGAGCCTGCGTGCAGCATGCGCGCGGCGAGCTCCTTGCCCGTGCCCGACTCGCCGAGGATGAGCACCGTGGCGTCGGTGGGCGCGAGCCGCGCGATGATCTCGCGCACCCGGTTGATGGGTTCGCTGACGCCCAGCAGCTGCTGCTCGAGGCCGGCGCCGCCGACCATGCGCCGCAGCCCTGAGAGCTCGCGCTTGAGCCGCATGGCTTCGATGGCGTGGGCCAGCTTCTGCAGCAGCTCGTGGTCGTGGAAGGGCTTGGTGAGGAACCCGTAGGCGCCACGGCGGGTGGCGTCGACGGCGGTCTCGATGCTGCCGTGGGCCGTCAGCATGATGAC
>CAYWON010000075.1:5386-29133 GCA_964459885.1 uncultured Archangium sp. | reverse complement strand
ACCGTCACCACCGCGAACGCGCCGGGCCGGCCGTCGGTCGACGGGCGCAGGCTCCGCTGCACGCGCACGCGCTGGCCGGGCTTCGACACGCCGACCGCGTTGCGCACCACGTTGGCCACCGCGCGCTCCACCATCGTCAGGTCCATCATGCTGGGCGGCGCGTCACCTTCGAAGCTGACCTCCAGCTGCACGCCGGCCTGCTCCGCGGCCTCGGTCTCGCTGGCGATGGCCTCGCGCACGGCTTCGTCGACCGAGCTGCCGGCCTGAAACCGCAGCGTGCCGCCCGCGCGCAGGCGCGAGAGGTCGAGCAGCGTCGACACCATGTGGATCTCCCGTTCACACGCGCGCCGCGCCAGCGCCACCAGCCGCAGCTGACGTTCATTGAGGGCCCCGCCCAGCCCGTCGCCCAGCTGCGCCAGCGCTTCGCGCATCGTCGACAGTGGCGTGCGCATCTCGTGGGACACCGACGCCAGGAAGCCCTGCTTGAGCGCGTCCAGCTCCGCGAGGCGGGCGCGCATGCGATCGAGCTCCGCGCCCAGCGTCTGCAGCTCGATGGGGCCCTGCACGGCCTCGGGCGCGCTGAAGTCACCACCGCCGACGCGGTTGGCGACGCGGGCCAGCGCGCCGAGCGGCTCGGTGACCGCGCGCGAGAGCCGCTGCGCGACGAGCAGGCCCAGCAGCAGCGCCGCCACCGCGCTCGCGAGGCCGGCCGACAGCGACGCCGCGCCCACGCGCCGTGCCTCGTCGTCTTTGGCCGCGACGGCGTCGTGCAGCTCCGACGTGCTGGCGACCCACGCGTCGGTCAGCTGCTCGTCGAGCTGCCAGCGGCGCTTGAGGTTCTCCGCCGAGCCGAGCCCCGCGCACGCGTCGGGCCCCGCGAGCATGTCGCGCGCGAGGGTGACGTAGCCGCGCGCCGTGGTGACCATGGCCGGCGTGGCGCGCGCCGCGTGCTGCTGCAGCAAGGCGTCGAGCGCGTCGGCCTTCTCGGTGAGGCGCTGCGCGACCTCGGCCGCTGGCGTGCCCGCTGAACAGGCCGCGATGCCGTGGCGCATGGCCACTTCGATGTCCCACCCGGCGCGGTGGAGCTCTTCACCCACATGCAGCGCGCCCAGCTCTTCTTCGCGCAGCTCGCCCAGCAGCACCGTCATGCGCAGCAGGGACACCAGCATCACGCCCAACGCCGCGCCCATCACCAGGATGGGCATCGAGTGGGACAACATGAGTCGGGTCAGCAGTCGCATCGGTGCACAAGTGGGCTGCGCGTGGCGTGCCAGCCTGAAGAGAGAGGGAGGCCGTCGGCCATTCGGGACACCTGTCGGTATTTACCGACGCGATCTGTAGGCACCGACAGACACCTTCGCAACTGAACCGCACGCAGGGCGGGTTGGTGCGCGGCTTGAAATGGCACGCGCGCATGGCAGCAAGCGCGACGAGCTCGAAGGCGATCAACCCGGCCCGTGAGGCCTTCAACGACACCGTGGCGTCGTGGAAGGAGATCTTCACCAAGGCGCCGGTGAACAACCTGTTGGCGGGCGTGACGGTGGCGTTCGTCGCGCTGCCGCTGAACGTGGCGCTGGCGATGGCGTGTGGGCTGCCGCCGGCCGCGGGCCTGATGACGGGGATCATCGCGGGCGTGCTGTGCGGGTTGGTGGGCGGCGCGAAGCTGCAGATCAGCGGCCCCGAGGTCGCGCTGGCGCCGCTCACGTTTGAGATCGTCTCGCGCTTCGGGCTCAAGGGCCTGTTCGTCGCCACGTTCCTCGCCGGCTGTTTCCAGTTCGTCTTCGGCGCGCTGAAGCTGGGGCGCCTGGTGCACGCGCTGCCCCGGCCGGTGGTGGGCGGCTTCCTCGCGGCGGTGGGCATCCTCGTGCTCGACGCGCAGCTGCCGCGCCTCATGGGCCTCGCGTCTGACGTGCGCCTCTTGTCCGACATCGCGCCGCACGCCGCGCTGCAGAACTTCCAGGGCGCGTCGGTGGTGCTCGGCCTGGTGGTGATGGCGTGCTTCATCTTCTTGCCGAAGCTCTCGCCCAGGGTGCCGGGCGCGCTCATCGGCCTGGTGCTGGTCAGTGGCGCCATCTTCGTCACCGGCGCGCAGATGCCCACCGTGGGCTCCGTCGAGCTGACGGACTTCCGCATCGCGCTGCCGGCGTTCCACGACGTCGACCTGCGCGCGCTGGTGCCTGCAGCGCTGGCCCTGGCGCTGCTGGCGTCCATCGACTCGTTGATGAGCGCGGTCAGCCTCGACGCGGTCACCAGGGGCCCCAAGCACCGCAGCGAGCAGGAGCTCATGGCGCAGGGCGTAGCCAACATCGTCAGTAGCCTCGTGGGCGGCATGCCGGTGGCCGGCGCGGTGGTGCGCTCGATGGCCGCGGTGCAGGCCGGCGCGTCGACGCGGCTGACGTCCATCGCCCATGCGGGCGCACTCCTTGCGCTGTTGTTGGTGGCGGGGCCATTGGTCGCGACGCTGCCGCTGACGGGCCTCGCGGGCATCCTCGTGGTGGTCGGCTACCGCCTCATCAACTGGCGAGAGCTGCTCTTCGTGTGGCGCCTCTCGCGCGTGGAAGCCGTGGCCTTCGTCGTTACAGCAGTAGCCATCCTGGTTGGCGATTTCGTCAGCGGTGTGGGCATCGGCATGGGCGTGGCGCTCGTGCACTTCGTGGTGCAGCACCGGCAGCTGGGCCTGCGCTCCAAGCGCGGCGCGCCGCTGGGTGGCGGCATCGAGGCCACCACCATCGTCGAGGTGAACGGCTCCATCTTCTTTGCGTCGCACGGGCAGCTCGAGGCGCTCGCCGAGCACGACGCGCGCAACGCGCTGGTGTTGGACCTGCGCCGCGTGCCGCTCATCGACCTCACCGGCGCCGGGGCGCTGCGCTCGTTGGTCGAGACGCTCAACGGCAAGGGCGGCCGCGTGCTGATGGTCGGCAGCAACGATGACGTCACCGAGATCCTCTCGGAGCTGGGCGTCGTCGACCTGCTGTGTGGCAAGCGCATCTTCGACACGCTCGACGCGGCGATGCAGGCCGCGCACGACGCCGTCGCGCCGAGGCCTTCGCCGCCCGGCACCGCCACGGCCGAGCCGGCGCTGGGGGCCGCATGAGCCGCGACGCCGACAAGCAGCTGGTGCAGCGCGCCGCGCCGGCGCCGTTGGTCGCCCCGCTGGCGCCGCCTTCGAGCCGACAGGCGGGCGTCGACGAGACCATCGTCACCCAGGAAATGCGTCGCTGCCTGAGCGCGCTGGGGCCCGGCTTCTCGATGACGATGATGTTCTCGGCCGCGCTGCTCATCGGCTCCGGCGTCGCCATCGAATGGGCGCTGCCCGACTTCCAGCCGCTCCCCGCCAGCATCGCCATCGGCTGCTTCCTGGGCGCGCTGACCTTGCCGCTCTACGCCCGGTCGCGCTTCCGCGTCGCGCTGATGACGGTCGGTCAGCGGCTCGGCTTGTCGGAGGCCGACGCCCGCGCGCGCGCCCGTACCGCGCTGCGCGACTGGACCCTCGTCAACCGTGACGACGCACAGGGTTGACGAGTCGGGCTGAACCCGGCAAGACGGCGGAATTCCTCGTTGTTTCAAGGAGCCGCCATGTCTTTTTCAGGTCACGCCCACACCGCCCACAGCCACGCGCCGACGCAGGTCGAGGTGCCGCTGCGCCACGACTGGAAGCTCGACGAAGTGAAGGCGCTCTACGAGCTGCCTTTGCTGGACCTCGTCTACCGCGCCCAGACCGTGCACCGCGCGGTGTGGAAGGACAACAAGGTGCAGCTGTGCAGCCTGCTGTCGATCAAGACCGGCGGCTGCTCGGAAGACTGCGCGTATTGCCCGCAGGCGGCTCGCTACAAGACCGGCGTGAAGGCCGACAAGCTGATGTCGGTGCCGCAGGTGCTCGAGTCGGCGAAGACGGCGCGGGAGGCCGGCGCGACGCGCTTCTGCATGGGCGCGGCGTGGCGGGAGATCAAGGACGGCCCGCAGTTCGATTCAGTGCTCGAGATGGTACGCGGCGTGAAATCGCTCGGCATGGAAGCGTGCTGCACGCTGGGCATGCTGACCGAGACGCAGGCGAAGCGGCTCAAGGAAGCCGGCCTCGACGCGTACAACCACAACCTCGACACCAGCCGCGAGCACTACGGCGACATCATCTCGACGCGCACCTACGACGATCGCCTGAAGACGCTGGCGCGCGTGCGCGACGCGGGCATCGGCGTGTGCTGCGGCGGCATCATCGGCCTCGGTGAGTCGGTCGACGAGCGCTGCGGGCTGCTGATGCAGCTGGCGAACCAGGCGCACCACCCTGAGTCGGTGCCGGTGAACGCGCTGGTGCCGGTGGAAGGCACGCCGCTGGCGAAGAACCACAAGGTCGAGAGCATCGACATGGTGCGCACCATCGCGGTGGCGCGCATCATGATGCCGGCGTCGATGGTGCGGCTGTCGGCCGGCCGTCAGCAAATGAACGAAGAGGCGCAGCTGCTGTGCATGATGGCCGGCGCCAACTCGGTCTTCTTCGGCGAGAAGCTGCTCACCACCGGCAACCCCGAGTTCCAGCAGGACATGGCGCTGTTCGAGAAGGCCGGCGTGAAGCCGCTCGAGCCGAACGTCGACAAGCCCGTGGCGCAGTAATGCCGCGCGTCGTCGACAGCTGGGCGAAGGAAGCGCTCGCCTCGCTCGAGGCGGCGGACCTCCGTCGTCACCTGGAGCCGTTGCAGTCGCCGCAAGGCCCGCGCGTGTGCGTGGCGGGCCGGGCGTACGTGAACTTCTCGTCGAACGACTACCTCGGCCTCGCGAACGACCCTGACGTGGTCGCTGCAGGCCGCGCGGCGTTGGAACGGCATGGCGCGGGCGCTGGCGCGTCGCGGTTGGTGGTGGGTGATTCCGACGCGCACCACGCGCTCGAGCGGGCGCTGGCGACGTTCGAAGGCACCGAAGCGGCGCTGCTGTTCAACAGCGGCTACGCGGCGAACGTCGGCGTGCTGACGGCGCTCTTCGGGCCCGGCGACGTCATCTTTTCCGACGCGTGGAACCACGCGAGCCTCATCGACGGGTGCCGCCTCTCGCGCGCGCAGGTCGTCGTGTACCGGCACCGCGACGTGGAGCACCTCGAGGCGCTGTTGCGCGCGCACCCGGGCCGTCGCCGCGTGGTGGTGACGGACACTGTCTTCTCGATGGACGGAGATCGCGCGCCGCTCAAGGCCATCGGCGCGTTGTGCCAGCAGCACGGCGCGGCGTTGATGATCGACGAAGCGCACGGCACCGGCGTGCTGGGCGCGAACGGTCGCGGCCTGTGCGAGGTCGACGGCGTCGAAGCCGACCTGCACGTGGGCACGCTGTCGAAGGCGCTTGGCGGCTTCGGCGCGTACGTGTGCAGCACGGCGGCGGTGCGCGAGCTGCTCTTCAACAAGGCGCGCTCGCTCGTGTTCAGCACGGCGTTGCCACCGGCGGTGTGCGCGGCGGCGTCGATGGCATTGCAGAAGTTGCAGGAGCCCGAGCGTCGCGCGCGACTGCAGGCACGCATCGCGCAGCTGGCGGAAGGGCTCGGCGTGAAGGGCGAGTCGGCGGTGTTTTCGGTGGTGCTGGGTGAAGCGGCGGTGGCGCTGAAGGTGAGCCAGCGGCTGCGCGAGCAGGGCCTGTTGGTGAAGGCGATTCGCCCGCCGACGGTGCCGGAAGGAACGAGTCGACTGCGCATCTCGGTGAGCGCGGCGCACTCGGAGGAAGAAGTGGGCGCGCTCTTGAAGGCGCTTCGTCACGAGCTCCCCTCTCCCCACCGGGGAGAGGGTCAGGGTGAGGGGCCGACCCGTCATGAACACCGCTGACTACCTGTCACTCGACGCCAAACACGTCTGGCACCCGTTCACGCAGATGCAGGGCTGGCTCGATGATCAGCCGCTGGTCATCGCGTCGTCGGAAGGCAACTGGCTCATCGACACCGACGGCAAGCGCTGGCTCGACGCCATCTCGTCGCTGTGGGTGACGGTGCACGGGCATCGCAAGAAGCAGCTCGACGACGCGCTTCGCGCGCAGCTCGACAAGGTGGCGCACTGCACGTTGCTGGGTCAGGCGTCGGTGCCGTCCATCGAGCTCGCGGCGAAGCTCGTGGCCATCGCGCCCAAAGGGCTGACGCGCGTCTTCTATTCAGACTCCGGCAGCACGTCGGTCGAGATCGCCGTGAAGATGGCGTACCAGTACTGGCAGCTGACGGGCCGCACCGAGAAGCGGCGCTTCGTCGCGCTCCAGGAGGCGTACCACGGCGACACCATCGGCTCGGTGTCGGTGGGCGGTGTGGACCTGTTCCACGAGCGGTTCCGAGACCTGCTCTTCCCCGTCGAGCGCATCGCGGTGCCGACGTCGCTGCAGGCGTCGCTGGCCGAGGTGGAAGCGCTCTTCAAGGCGAAGGGCGATCAGCTCGCGGGCTTCGTCGTCGAGCCGTTGGTGCAGGGCGCGGCGGGCATGTTGATGCAGCCGGAAGGCTGGCTGTCGGGCGTGGCGGCGCTGTGTCGCAAGTACGACGTGCTGCTCATCTGCGACGAGGTGGCGACGGGCTTCGGCCGCACGGGGACGATGTTCGCGTGCGAGCAAGAAGCGGTGACGCCCGACCTGATGTGCGTGGCGAAGGGGCTCACCGGCGGCTACCTGCCGTTGGCCGCGACGCTGGCGACGGAGCGCGTCTACGCGGCGTTCCTCGGGCGCTACGACGAAGCGAAGACGTTCTTCCACGGGCACACGTACACGGGGAACCCGTTGGCGTGCGCGGTGGCGCTGGCGAACCTCGCGTTGTTCGAATCGGAGCGCACGCTGGAACGGATGATTCCCGCTGAAGCGGTGCTCGCGTCAGGCCTCGAGCGCGTGGCGAAGCTGCCGCACGTGAAGGAAGTGCGGCGACGCGGGCTGATGATCGGCGTGGAGCTCGCGCGCGATGGGAAGGCGCCGTACGAGTACGCGGAGCGCATGGGCTTCAAGGCGTGCCTCGCGGCGCGGAAGCACGGCGTGTTGTTGCGGCCGTTGGGCAACGTCATCGTGGTGATGCCGCCGTTGTCGCTGACCGACGCGGAGGCGCGGCTCATCATCACGGCGCTGCTCGACGCGATCCCCGCCGTCACGGCCTGAAGCTCCCTCTCCCTGCGACAGCGGGGAGAAGGTCGGGGAGAGGGGCTTTTCGGCGCGACGCGGCCAGCGTCACCGCGGACTGACGCAGCGCACCTTCGTCACGTACGGCGCGCGCCCGATGCGGCACATCTCCTTCATGGAGCGGATGCCGCGGGCCTCGGCGAGGTAGCGCTGGCCCTCGATGTGGAAGCTGGGCACGGGCGGAACGGTGCCTGGTGCGAGCTCGAGCTCCACGTCGCAGTCGGCGGAGAACCCGCCTTCGAACTTGGAGGTGTCGCATCGGCAGAAGTGCTCGCATTCCCACTTCGCCTCGAACACGCCCCTCTGCTGGTAGGAGGTGCCGCCGACTGGCCGGCATTCGCCGTCATCCTCGATCCAACCGGTGACGGCGCCGGCGTCGCGATCGACGGAGCCGTGCAGCTCGCAGGGGTCGAGACCGCCACAGAACAGTCGGCATTGTCCGACCGGGAAGATGCCTGGCTGTGTTCCGGCGCGTCCGCAGATGCCCACACAGCCGGTGCTGTGCCACGCTTCAGCTGTCACCGCGTAGCAGACGCCGATGCCTCCGCCGTCCCACGCGCACGGGTCCGTACGCTGCCGCACCACCACCGGCCGGAAGTCGTCTTCGAACGCGTCGAAGACGGGCAGGGCACACGCACTCACCACCAGCACCGCGAACGCCACCCGACGAGCCATGGCTGCGTTCTACTTCACGGCGGCCGTGCCTTCCGTCGTAAGTCTCGCGATGGATGGAGCTCGCCTACGAGTTGACCGAAGCGGATCTGGAGGAGGTCCAGCGCCACCGCGCGGCGCTGCAGCGACGCTTCTTCCGTGGCTCGTGGGTGGTGGTCGTCGTCACCATCTTCGTCGGCGTCATGTTGTGGCCGTTCGCGAGCGAGTTCCTGGCGGCGTTCCCCGGAGGCGCGCTGCCGGTGTGGTTGTTGGTGCTCATCGTGGCCGGCGCGGTCGTCATGAAGCTCCGCCCGGCGCTCCCGCACGTCCGCTACCGCGGGCTCGAGCGCTGGTCTCTGAAGCGGATGACGGCGGCGTCGGTGAAGCGCTCGGCGCTGGGTCCGGTGACGCTCGTGCTCACGTCGACCAGCCTCAAGCGGCTGCGCGAGGGTGCGCCGGCGCTCGAGGTGACGCGCGGCGACCTCACGCGGCTGTCTGTCTCGTCGACGACGCTCGTCATCCACCTGTCTGGGCGCCGCGTCTTGGTCGCGCCGCGCCGCGCGTTCACTGACGACGCCACAGCGCTCGCGTTTCAGCAGCGTGTCGAGGCGCTCGCGGCGAAGACCGCCGAGGTCGTCGGGCCGAACGACTGAGATGTTGAGCGCCGCCCCGCTCGGTGCAGGATGCGCGCTGTGCGGCGGCGGCGCGTCAGGCCCTTCGACGAAGTCACTTCGGTGACGACGTCAGCTCCGGGGTTGCCCCGGGGTGTGTGTCTCACGCAACACATGCAGGAGCGGGTCTCCAGTCCACTCGCGTGGACGCCCGACCTCGCAGGACAGGAGTCGCTGGCGCGCTCCGCCGCCGCACGTTCACGAGGCGCCGCGTGAAGCACGTCGTCAGCGCGGCGTTGGCTTCCGCGTTTCTCGCCGGTCAGTGGACGCGGAAAGAGATGTCGGGGCGGGCGATGGAAGCGCTCGGTCTTCGCGGTCGCCAGCCCCCGTGGCTCGGGAAGTTGCTCGCCGCGGTGCTCAAGCGCTGGCCCGACGCACCGCTGAACGACTCCCGCGCGGTCGCGGACTTCATCAGTCACGTTCCACCGTTCGACACCGCCTGGCTGCGCGGGGAGATCCCGCGACAGGTCGCACACTGGTTGCCGTTCGAGCCGCGCATGGGCGACGCGCGGTGGCCGGTGCCCGTGCTGCACACGGTGGGCGATGTGTCGACGTGGCTCGGCCTGTCACCCGAAGAGCTGCGCTGGTTCTCCGACACGAGCGGCGTCGATCGCACGCGCCGTCGTGAGCGCGCGCGCAACTACGTGCACCAGTGGGTGCCGCGCGGAGAGAAGTTGCCGCGACTCCTCGAGGCTCCGAAGGCGCGGTTGAAGGCAGTGCAGCGCAAGGTGCTGCGCGAGCTGCTTGAGAAGCTCCCGGTGCACGACGCGGCGCACGGCTTCGTCGCGGGGCGTTCGGCGCTGACGCACGCGCGACTGCACGTCGGCAAGGCGATGGTGGTGCGCTTCGACCTTTGCCACTTCTTCACGTCCATCGACACCGGGCGCGCGTTCGGCGTGCTGCGGCAGCTGGGCTACTCGTTCGAGGTCGCGTCGGTGCTGCTGGGCGTGTGTACGACGCGCACGCCTCCGTCGGTGCTGTCGCGCGCGCCGGTGCCCGAGTTGGCTGAAGGCGAGGTCTTGAACGAACGCTTCGCGCTGCTGCGCAAGCTCGAGGCGTGGCACTTCCCTCAGGGCGCGCCGACGTCACCAGCGTGGGCGAACCTCTGCGTGTGGTGGGTCGACGCGCGACTCACGGCGTTCGCGAAGGCGCACGGCCTTACGTACTCGCGCTACGCCGACGACCTCGTGTTCTCTGGTGACCGCGTGCCGGTGTCGCCGTTGAGCAGCGTGGTGAACGAGGTCGTCGCCGACGAAGGCTTCGTCATCAACCGCGCCAAGACCCGGGTGATGCGCGCGCACGAGCGGCAGGTCGTCACCGGCGTGGTGGTGAACGAGAAGACGAACTTCAGCCGCGCCGACTTCGACGCGCTCAAGGCGTTGCTGCACCGGTGCGAAGTGAAGGGCGCGCTGAGCCAGTCAAAGGGCCCCGTGGCCGAGTTTCGCGCGGAGCTCGAAGGCCGCGTGGCGTGGGTAAGTCAGTTGAACGCGACGCGCGGCGCGAAGTTGAAGGCGCAGCTGACGCGCATCAGCTGGGCCGAGTGAAGCGGTCGCGTCACGTCATGGAGTCAGACGAGACGCCGACCAATTCATCGTCTGCGCGAACGAGCTCTGCGCGACGCCAGAGACCGGCTCGGAGTCGAGTGACGCGCTGCCCGTCATGTTGACGACGTACCCAGGGTTCAAGCCCGTGTAGACGAGCCGCATCATCGGTGACTGGCCTGCGATCGTTCCGGTCATCGTCCACGTGTAGCGTGGATCGCCGGTGTCAGCACCGTCACCGGTGACAGCGCCTGACGCCATGTCCCAGGTGCGGATGAACAGCGTGTGCACGAACGTGCCGCCGCAGTTGCTCACGCAGGTGAACTGCAATCGGTAGCTCCCCAGCGGGCTCGTCGCTCCGGCGTCAGGAACGCCCGCGTCTGGAACGCCAGCGTCTGGAACGCCCGCGTCAGGAACGCCCGCGTCTGGAACGCCCGCGTCTGGAACGCCCGCGTCTGGAACGCCCGCGTCAGGAACGCCCGCGTCAGGAACGCCGGCGTCTGGAGCACCCGCGTCAGGAACGCCCGCGTCTGGAACGCCGGCATCAGGAACGCCGCTGTCGCGCTGCTGCCGGGAGCACCTGCACCTGGCCGCCGTTGTTGTCGAACTCGTACGCGAGCTCGTCAACCGGCGTGAAGCAACCCGAGCCCAACAACAACACCCCTGCCACCAGCCAGACCCACGCGCGCATGGCTGCAGCCTACTTGCTCCCGTGGATTTCGACCTCCCGCGACGCCGCGTCCTTCGATTGTCGCGTGGCGTAGGTAAGTCAGTTGAGCGCGACGCGCGGCGCGAAGTTGAAGGCGCAGCTGGCGCGCATCAGCTGGGCCGAGTGAACGCACAGGCTCACGCGACAGCGAGTCAGGGGCCGCACTGATTCGCCATCACGACCGCGGCCGTCGCGCGCATCGCGACGTCGGGACGCCCGTCGCCGTTGAAATCGCCATTGGTGAGGTTGAAGCGTCCACCGTTGGTCGCGTACTCGGTCTGCGCCGAGAAGGTTCCATCGCCGCGGCCCGTCAGCAGCATAAGTCCGCTGCCGGCTGGCACGAGCGCGTCGACGTGGCCGTCCATGGTGACGTCCAACAACTCAAGCCCCACGTCGATGTTGTCGAGCCCTCTTGCCACGGTCACGCCAAGCGGTACCGAGCTGGCCTGCGCGAACCCTCCACCCTGCGTGCCTATCAGCACGCTCAGCGACCTCGAGTCGGCATTCGCCGTGACGATGTCGGGGAGGCCGTCGCCGTTGAGATCAGCGGTCGCGATGTCGATGGGGCGTTCGCCCACTGCAAGGGTGTTCGCCCCCGCTGAGACCGGCTGCGTGTACGTGACGAGGTTCTCGGTGAGCGTCACCGTGTTCTGCCGCTCATTTACGGTCGCGACCTCGAAGTGACCGTCGGAGCCGAAGTCCGCAGCGACCAGTCGAGGCGAGACGGACGGCACGGGATGGCCCTGCGGCGCGCTGAAGCTTCCGTCGGCCGAGCCGATGTGCACTTCGACCCCGATGTGCAGGTGGTTGCCGTAGTGCCGGCTCGCCGCCACCACGAGGTCCGAGACACCGTCAGCATTGAGATCGACCACCGACATGTCAGTTCCCGGCCCGGTGTCGCGGTAGCGAACCAGGAGCTGGAAGGTGCCGTCGCCGTTGCCGAACAGCACCGCGAGGCCGGCGTTTGACGTCGCCGCGAGATCCGGCTTCCCGTCGTGGTTGAAGTCGCCCGACGAGAGCGCGAACGCACTCGTTCTCGCCACGATCACCGGTGGAAAGAGCGAGCCCTGCCCGGTGCCTCGCAGCCAACGGAGCGAGGAGTCTTGCGCCACCACCACGTCGAGGTGCCCGTCGAGGTCGAAGTCGTCGGCGACGAGCGCCGTGGTGGAGGTGAGTTCACTCGCCGTGTGCACCGGCAGGCGGAAGCCGGCGGCGCTATTGAGCAGTAGCGACACCGAAGTGCCGTTGGCGATCACGACGTCGGGCCGGCCGTCGTCGTCGAAATCTCCGGTGGCCGCCTTGCTCCGCATACCTCCGAACTCATACTGGTCTCCGCTCGCGAACCCGCCCTGGCCGTCGCCGAGCACGATGCGCAGCGGTCCGTGCCCGAAGAGAAAGAGGTCAGTCGCGCCATCGGTGTTGAAGTCCGCAGCACCGACGAAGTTCGACCTGTGATCGACCAGCGAGGCGGAGAACGTCGCATCGCCGTTGCCCAGCAGGAGGCTCGCGAGTGAGGTGCCCGCCGAGACGAAGACGTCCAGATGACTGTCGTTGTTGAAGTCGCCGACCGCGATGTTGAACAGCCGCCCCTCGAACCGGCTCATGTGGAAGGTCGGTTGGAACGTGCCGTCGGCAGAGCCGACAAGCACCACGACCTTCGTCATGTCGGTCGCGACGACGAGGTCGTTCCACCCATCGTGATTGAAGTCGGCGAGGGCGAAGTCCTCGGCGTCGGGCCCCACGTCGTAGACGATTCCCGGCAGCAGGCCGCCAGCACCATCGTTGAGGAAGACGGTGATCGTCTGCAGCGCCGTGTCGAGCACCGCGACGTCTGGGCGCGCGTCGGCGTCGATTCTCTCGAGGACGATGGACCGGATGGACATGCCGGACGCGTGCGGCACCGGTGCGGACAGCCCCCCGGTTCCGTCGCCCAGCAAGACGTGGAGGCCCTGCGTTCCGGCCACCACGACGTCGCCGTACCCATCGCCGTCCATGTCGGCGGAGCCCACGGACTTCAGGCTCGCAGCGACCGTGACCGAGCGGTGCGGCGCGAACGTGCCGTCGCCGCGCCCTCGTGCCGCGTGCACGGTGCCGTCGTCGATGGCGACCAGGTCGAGGAAGCCATCGTCGTCCAACTGAGCGGTCGCGACCGCGACGGCGCCTTCCAGTTTCTGGAACGGCGCGGGCGGGCCGCCGAGCCAGACGGGCCCGGTGCAGGTGGAGGTGCTTCGGGACGCTGCGACCGGCTGGCTCGGAACAGACGCCGTGCCCTCACCGGACTCGTTGGTCGCGGATACGCGGAACTTGTAGTTCAAGCCGGGAGTGAGCCCCGACACGACGGCCTCTGTCCCTGCGACGTTCGCGCTCAGCCCTGCAGGTACCGACCTGACGACGTACCCGGTCGCCGGACCACCGAGGTCGTCGCGCGGCGCGGTCCATCGTACGCGAACGGACTCTCCCACCATCGTCGCGGTGACGGAGCGGGGAATGGCCGGACGCGCGACGGCGACGGTCGTGACGTTGCTCGCGGACGTTGGGCCGGAGCCGAGCGCGTTGTGGGCCGTGACGAAGAAGCTGTACGTGCCAGGCGCGAGACCGCTGAAGGTGGCCGAGCGCCCGGTGGACGTCCGCGCCACGCCGGTCGAGGAGACCACGGTGTAACCCGTGACGGCGCGGCCTCGCGCGTCAGCGTCGAGCCAGGTGACGGTTGCTTCGCCGGCGCCTCCGGTGGCGGTGACGCCGGTCGCCGGGCCGGGAACACCGCCCGGTGTGGCCACGACGGAGGGCGCCGACGCGGGACCGACGCCGAGCTCGTTCTCTGCCGACACCGCGAACGTGTAGGGCTGGCCATTGGAGAGTCCAACCGCGACGAACTCGAGCACGTCCATCGCGAGCGACTCGCTGTGGTCTGCCCACGCGACGCGATAGCCGATGATGTGTGTGCCACCGGAGTCGGTGGGCGGCGCCCAGCGCACGACGACCTGCCCGTCGCCTTCGATGACCTGTGGCGAGGCGGGCGCACCCGGTAAAGACGGTGCCGGAGATCTCGGATCAGATTCGCGAGTTGCGCAGGAGACCCCGTTCAGCAGCATCACGACCGCAACCCACCCACGCACATGCATGAGGGCACGGTAGTGGACTTCAGGTGTGGTTGTCGCTCGGCGCGCCGCTGACTACAGAACGCGCCCATGGACGTGCCGGTCGCCGAGCCTCAGGTCGAAACCCCACCCACGCCGCCGCCGCTCTGGCCCGGCTTCGTGACGCTGCTGTTGTCGATGGTGGCGTTGCTGGGCGGCGGTGCGCTCATCGGCATCGCGCTGTTGCTCGAGTCAGCCCGCCGCGGAGAGAAGCTCGACGCGCTGGCCATCGTCACCACGCCCGCCGGCATTCTCGCCAGCGCGGCCGTGAGTCAGCTCGCGCTGCTCGTGTCGGTGGTGGTGCTGCCCCGGCTCTTCAAAGACACGCCGTTCGGCTGGCCTGCGCGCGTGCGTTGGGTCACCGCTCGACTGCACCCGCTGCGTGTCGTCGTCGCCTGGCTCGGCACGCTGGCCGTCGGCTCGCTCGCCACCACGCTGCTCGAGCCGCTGCGCACGAAGTCCGACATCCTCTCGCGCTTCGGTGATGTGGCCCGCGACGCGCCGCTGCCCATCTTCGTCGCGCTCCTCTTCTTCGGCGCCGTCATGCCCGGCGTCGGTGAAGAGCTCATGTTCCGCGGGCTGCTGCAGTCGCGCCTCGAGCAGCGCTGGAAGGTGCTGCCTTCGATTCTTCTCACCGCGGCGCTCTTCGGCGCGTACCACCTCGACGTCAGGCAAGGCCTCGCGGCGATGACGATGGGCTGGTGGCTCGGCTGGCTCGCGTGGCGCGACGGCTCCGTCGTGAACGTCGCCATCGGCCACATGCTCAACAACGCGACAGCGTTCATGCTGAGCCGCTTCGCGCCGACGTCGGAAGACGTGGAACGTTCGCCTCTCGTCATCGGCCTTTCCGTCGGCGTGCTGCTCGTCTGCATCGCGGGCGGCACGTGGCTCACGAAGAAGCAGGAAACGACATGAGGTACTTCGTTACCGGCACCGACACCGGCGTCGGCAAGACCGAGGTCTCGTGCGCGCTGCTCGCGTCGATGGCGAAGCCGTGGGCGTACAAGCCCTGCGAGAGCGGCGGCACCGGCGACAGTGAAGCGCTGCGTGCAGCCGGCGGCGGTTGGCAGTCGCTCGAGTCGATCTGCCTCTACCGACTCAAGGAGCCGCTCTCACCGCTCGCCGCCGCCACGCGGGAACGCAAGCGCATCGACTTCGCGAAGCTCATTCGTGGCTTTCAGTCGCTGGGCCCCGGGCCCGGCATCGTCGAAGGCGCTGGCGGTCTCTTCGTGCCCATCACGCCGCAGCACGACGTCATCGATCTCATCGCCGCGGTGAAGCTGCCCGTTGTCCTCGTCGCGCGCGCCGGCCTCGGCACCGTCAACCACACGACGCTCTCGCTCCACGCGCTCGCCCAACGGAAGCTGAAGGTCGCGGCGGTGGTGTTGTCTCAAGCCACACCCGGCAGCGATCTCGCCATCCGTCTCAACCGCGACGAGCTCGAGCGGCGGTTCCCCGACCTCACCTTCCTCGGTCCCGTCACCTACGAAGCTGACGCCAGCCGACGACGTCGGAAGGTCCGCGAAGCCCTCACGCCGTTGTCGGTAGGTTCCGCCAGTCGGGTCGAGCGGCTGCGCTGACTACGGCGCGACGCCGCGCAGCAGCTCTGCGGTACGGCCCGCAACGACGAGCTGTCGTACACCGTCAAAGGTCGCCTCAGCGCCGAGCTGCGAGAGGGCCTTGCCCAGCGCCACGAAGTTGGGGTCGCCGGGGATTTCCCAGACTTCTGTTCTGCCCGCGCGGTTGCTGACGGCCCAGTCCCAGCCGCCCTGGCCGAAGCGACACAGCAGCGGGGCATCGCAAGACGCGGCGTGCAGAAAACCGCCCTCCTCGTTGCATTCGACGGCGATGACGCCGGTCGCTTCGAGCTTCCCCCTCACGACGAGGTTTCCTGTGTGGCTCAGCACGCTGCCGACCCGCGCGTCTCGTTGCACGTAGAGGTCGTGGTACTGGGCGACATGCAGCACCCCGGAGACCGTGAGGTTTCCGCGGACGAAAATGGTGAACGCGCGGTCGGACGCGGTCGCGCCTTCCGGTTCCTCAAACCCTTCACACCCGGCAAGCAGCGGTCGCTACGAGGTGGCGGCCGCGGGCCTGGGCCTCAAGGCGTCGCCCGACGAGGTGGCGAAGCTCGTCGACGTGCCCACCGCGTGCTGGCCGGCCGCCTGGGGCGAAGGCGACCGTCACTGCGCCGCGCGCGTGCCGGTGAGGGGCGCCGACCGCTGCGGGGCCGCGGCGCTGCTCGTCGGCCTGCTCGTGGTGCAGCGCGAGGTCGACCAGGGCCTCGAGCCGACGCTGACCCACGCGGTGCGCGTCAACTGCGACGACGGCTGGGCCGCCGAGGCCAGCTTCGCGAAGCCCGGGCAGGTGACCCTGCGCGTGGCCGACGCCGCGAAGGACGAGCCGCTGCCGGCGAAGACGGCCCCCCTTCCGCCGACCGCGTCGCTGTCGAGCGAGGCCCCCGCCGCCGGCGCGCACGCCCGCCAGGTCGCGGAGCGGACGCAGCCGCGCGACACCGCCATCGACCGCTCCGGCGAGGCCTTCATGCGGGCCCTGCTCGCCGGCCCGTGGTTCGGCCTCGACCCCGACGAGGTGCCGAAGGTGGCCGGCGGCCTCTCGCCGCGCTTGAACCGCCTCGCCCAGGGCCTCCGCTGCAAGCGGGTGAAGGGCCAGCGCCCGGAGGTCTCGTGCGACTTCAGCTTCGTGCCCGACAGCACCCCGGCCGAGTGCCGCCTCCTCGCCTTCGGTGCGGCCTTCGCGTTCCCCGAGGTGTCGCCGGGCCCGCTGGCCGGCGTGACGGACTTCTCGCTCGAGCTGGAGTGCGACCGCGCCAGCGGCTCGGTGCTGGCGCGTCGCGAGGGCGACGCGGTGACGCTCGTGGGCCCCAGCGGCGGTGACACCGAGGTGGGCCTCGAGGAGGCGATGATGGGCGACGTGGCCGACGAGCTGCCGGCGTGGTCCGCGCGGCTGGAGAAGGTGAAGCCGCTGCCGCCGCTCAAGGCCGCGCCGGCGAAGGCGCGCTGAAGGGTCAGAGCCCCTCGGCCGCCTTGAGGTACGGGAAGGGGTTGATGCTGTCGTAGTAGTCGGCGCCCCGGTACATCGAGAAGTGCAGGTGCACCACGCCGTTCGCGCTGGTGCCGCTCTTGCCCATGGTGCCCACCTGGGTACCGGCGGTGATGCGCGTGCCCGGCTTGATGTTCTCGGGGATCATGCCCAGGTGCCCGAAGCGCACGGTGGTGTTGTCGGCGGTGCGCACGGTGACGACCCAGCCGCCGTACTTCTCGTACTGGGCCTTCACCACGGTGCCCGAGTACGGGGAGACGATGGGCGTGCCCGCGGGCGCATACATGTCGATGCCGTGGTGCCCCTGCTTCGTCTTCACCCCGTCCACGTACTTCGGGTTGAAGTTGTCGTTGACCCGCGAGTGCGGCCCCGCGATGGGGAAGGCCTCGTAGGGCGCGTAGGGCCCCGGCCGACCGGGCGGCAGCGGCTTGATGACCTCGTTCGAGCGCAGCTTCGCCCAGGTGCGCGGGCCGACGACGCCGTCTTCGCCCAGGCCGGCGGCGCGCTGGAAGGCCTTCACCGCGTCGCGGGTGGTGGCGTCGAAGGTGCCGTCGGGCGTGCCCGGGAAGAAGCCCCGGTTCTTGAGCAGCGTCTCGAGCTCGGTGACGGCCGCGCCCTTCGAGCCGCTCCGCAGGGTCGCCGTCGGCGCGTCGAAGCTCGAGCTGGTGCCCGGGGTCGCGGGCGGCGGGGTCGAGGCCGGCGGGGTGGGCGCGGGCTGGCTCCCGCCCGTCGAGAGCGCGGCCCAGGTCTTCGGGCCCACCACCCCGTCGACCGCCAGGCCCCGCGCCCGCTGGAAGGCGCGCACCGCCTGCTCGGTCTTCGGCCCGAAGGCGCCGTCGACCGCGCAGGGGAAGCCAGCGGCCGTGAGCATCGTCTGCAAGGCCCTGACGTCATTGGTGTTCTTCGAGCCCTTGCGGAGCGTCGCGCGGCCGGCGTCGACGGCCGGGAAGCTGGTGGTGGAGGCGGTGGAGAGGGCGGGGGTGAGGGTCGTCATGGGGGGCTCCCGGTCGGGGTACAAACAGGTTGTCGGGCGTCAGCCGCGCGGATTCCGAGGCGTTCTTGTAGCGAGCCGATGCAAGGACTCTCGCGGGCCGAGAGCGTGGTGCCCAATGCACCGACAGAGACCTACCTCTCGCTCGAGGGCGGCACGGGCAACCGAGCTTACAGATTTCGCATGAACCGCGCTGGACTGACGAACGACAACTCCAGACTCCTTCGTCAACCACCCCACTGGAGCCAGCTGAAGGCCAGCGCACCACCAGCAACGCCAGCGCCGCCACGGCGACGACGCCCAGCACCCACGGCCACCAGGTGACGCGTGGCTGCGCCGCCGCTTCGAGCACCTGCGCCTCCACGCGGCGAAACGCCACGTCAGACAGGGTGTACGGCTTGAGCGCGCCCAGCAACGCGCGGCGGCCACGCGCCGAGGTCACCTGCTGCCGGCAGTCTGCGCACGACGCGACATGCGCGCGCGCGGCCTCGTCTCCCGCGCCACCGGCGAGCAGCTCCACCACCTCTGCGTCGAGGTGCTTCATGCGGTCACCTCGGGCGCGAAGCCGGGCGCGATGAATCGCGCCCCTACAACGCGGGGAGAGGGGCCTGTAAACGATGTGCCGAGGTGTCTCATGCCGCCACCTCCGCGAAGAACTCCTGCAACGCGGCGTCGCCCTTCGCCAGCGCCTCGAACTCGCGCCGCGCGTAGAACAGCCGCGTGCGCACCGTCAGCACGTTGGTGCCCAGCAATTCGGCGATGCGCGCGGCGTCGACGCCCTGAAGGTCATGCAGCACCAGCACCGCGCGCTTCTTCGGCGCCAGCTTCTCCAGCAGCGCCTCCACCCGCGCCTGACGCTCCGCCGACAGCGAGATGTCTTCCGGCCGCGGCCCCTCGTCGGTGCGCTCGGGCAGCTCTTCCACCAGGTCGAGCCTTGCGCGGGTGTGGCGGCGCTTCGACTTGAGCGCCACGTGCACCGTCACCCGGTAGAGCCAGGTGGTGAACGCGCTCTTGCCCTCGAAGCGCTTGAGCGAACGAAACACCTCGATGAAGACGTCCTGCAGCGTGTCTTCCAGGTCGGCGCGGGGCACCAGGAAGTTCAGCTGCCGCGCCACCTGGCGGTGGTAACGCGCGGCGGGCGTCAGGCGCTCCTTGGGGCCGTGGTTAGGGCGTCATGCGCTCGGTGGACTCGGGATGAAGGAGGGCGCCGCGAGCTACGCGGCGCTCGCCCTCGGGAGCGCGGGCACGGGCGTCGGCGGCATCGGCGTGCGCGACGCGAGGACGTTCAACGTGCGGCAGCGGTCGCGGTAGCAGGTGACGGCGACCGTGCTGTCGCCGCTGACGACGACCTGCATGTCGCCGCGCCGGATGGTGAGGCCGTCGCGATCGCGCTTCGCCAAGAGGGCGCCGCAGGCCTTGCAGCGGCAATCGGTGGCGGTGGTGGACTGGGTCTTCATGGGCTGTCTCCTCGCGACCCACCGGTCATCGGCGGGTACGAGGGCAGCCTCGTTGGAGAGGGGAAGGTGGAAGCCAGGGCAGGATCGGGCGCGGGTTCCGGGGTCCCTCTCTCCCGTCCCCCAACCGGAACCTCCGAAGCGGAGAGTCACGGCGCCCGCTCGTGGACAGCCAACCACAATTATTCCGATTGCTTGCGCGCGCAGACTTGCCTGTAAGCAAGTAAGTGCTTACTCTCCTCGGTATGGGCGAGCTTCGGCGCACATCCTTGGATCGACAGGTCGAGCTGACCGACGCCGCGCTGCACATCATCGCGACCAAGGGCATCGCGGCCTTGAGCACCCGCAGCCTCGCGGCGCAGGTCGGGCTCTCGAGCGGCGCGATCTTCAGGCACTTCGCATCGCTCGAAGCGCTGCTCGACGCGGTCGTGACGCGCGTCGAAGCTGTTCTCGAGTCCACCTACCCGCCATCGACGCTTCCGCCCGTTGAGCGCCTCGAACGCTTCGTCGAGGCTCGAAGCACCGCGGTGGGCAATCAGCTCGGTATTCTGCGGCTCGTTCTCTCGGAGCAGTTCCTGCTCGCGCTCCCTCAGAGCGGCTCGGCCCGCCTTGCGGCCTGCGTGCAGAAGACGCGCGCGTTCGTGCTCGAGTGCGTGCGCCAGGGCCAGGACGCAGGCGAGCTGCGCTCAGATCTCCCCGCCGAGACGCTCGCGCCGATCGTCATGGGCACGGTGCAGATGCTCGCGCTCTCTCCCTCGAAGGCTCGGCAGCGAGATGCCGAAGCGCGCGCAGTTCTGGGCAGCCTGCTCGCGCTCCTCCGTCCGCCCGCTGTCGCTCCCACGTCGAGCAGAAAGAGTTCCCCATGATGCGTCTGATTCTCGCCTCCACTTTCTCGGTCGCTGCGCTGTCGCTTGGCGGCTGTGCCACGCAGTCCGCGACGCAGCACCACGCACCCACGCTTGGCGGACCAGCAAGTCGCGTCGTCGAGCTCCCCGGCACGCCGAGCGCGGGCGAGCCGCGCGAAGTGCGGGTGCTCGTCGACGAGCCCGCGTTGAAGCTCGCGAGCATCGTGCTTCGGGCCGGCACCGTGCTGCCGACGCACCACTCCGAGGTACCGGTGACGATCACGGCGCTCCACGGTAGCGGCACCGTGGTGGCCGGCGCCGAGCGGCTGCGCCTCGACCCCACACACGCGGTCGTCCTTGCGCCGAACGTTCCGCACTCCGTCGAGCCGGACACCGGGACCGATCTCGTGCTGCTCGTTCATCACCTCGGACGTGGAGAGGAGCATCACCAATGAAGACCGGTCGCTACAACGTCGGCGTGGGCCTGCTCGTCATGGCGGGCTTCATGCTCTACGGGTTCCTCCTCATCTACCTGCGTGACTTCGCGCCTGATAAGGAACCCTGGGTCGCCAGCTACTCGGTTGGTAAGCACTTCGAGGCCCGCCTCGCGCACGTACACGGGAACCTGTTCGCGCTGCTCAACCTCGCGCTGGGGTTCGTGCTCGTGCGTCTCGCCGCGGCGAGCGACAGGGCGCGCACCGCGGCGGCCGGGCTCGGCCTCGCGGGCCTCCTGATGCCCGCCGGCATTCTCGGTGAGGTGTACCTCGGGCTCTCACCGATCTTCGTGCTGCTCGGCGCCGTGTCGATGACGGCCTCGGTGGTGCTCACCGGCGTGCTCGCGCTGAAGCACTGGGGTGACGCAAGGAGCGCTACATGACCGGCGCGACGGTTTCCTATCCCCAACCACGCTTGAGGCTTGGCCGCTGGGCGCTCGGCGCGACAGCCGTCCTGTTCGGCGTCGCGACGTTGGTCGAGGGGGGACACGTCCTCTTCGGCGGCCCCGCCGCTCGAGAGGAGGCCGGCAACGTCGTCTCGTTCGTGCTGCTGTTCAACTTCGGCGCGGGCTTCGCCTACGTGCTCGCAGGCCTCGCTGCGCTGCTCGGCCGGTCATGGGCCACCTGGATCGCCCGAGCGCTCGCGGTGGCGACGCTGGTGGTCTTCGTCGCGTTCGGCGTGCATGTGCTCGCGGGTGGTGCCTTCGAGCTGCGCACAGTCATCGCGATGACCCTGCGCTCCGGGTTCTGGGTCACCCAGGCGCTGCTCCTGCCGCGCGTGCTCGAAAGAACAAGAGAAACAAAGCAGCGAAACTGGCCGCAAGCGCGGATGCGTCGAGCCAGCCCGGGCGGGTTTCCGCGTAAAAGTGCGTGGTGCTGGTTGGCGCGAGAAGCACGAAACCCAGCATAGCCGAGGGTGAAGGCGCAGGAGGAGGACTCGGGCAGTCCGGCGGCGTTGTGGTGCTGGTTACACGGCGAGAGACAGTTGTGGCGGGGCCGTCTGAGGCGGCAGCAGGCGCGCGGCGAAGGTGAAGCCCAGCGCGGTGAGGCGCGCCTCCGCGGTCTTGCTGGTGGAGTGAAGGGCGATGAGTTTGCGGGCGCCTCCGCAGTGCGGGCACGTCAGCACGTCATTGTTGAAGGTGCGCCGGTGCAACTCCGCCCAGTCGATGCGTGGACGCTTCGGCTTGACGGGCTTCTCCTTCTTCTTTCGTGGTGCGTCTGCCTGCGGTGTCACCGGCTGAGGCAGCGTGACGAGGGGCCGCAGCTTCGCGTGAGGCGCGTACACGCCGTGGAAAGTCGTCAGGTGGCTGTTGGGAGGAGGCACCAGCGCGACGAGGCGCTTCACCAGGCCCTCGGCCGTCAGCGTAAAGGCGACGCCCTTCTTTGGTGTGTAGCGGTAGCGCCCGTCATCAAGTTGCGTGAGGCGTGACGCAGACACCGGCCCGCGCGCGCCATACCTGCACAACCTCCCGAGTCCATCTCTGTCATTGGCATGCACTGCCGTGTCAGCGTGAAGCGAGAAGCCGTGCGCGACGGCGAGGAGGCGGCGACGTGAAGACTCCACCGCCAGCGCGAGGGGCTTCTGCAGCGCGCGCACCTGAGGTGACTCGTACTCGTCGTCGGGCCACACGTCGTCTTCCTCCAAGTCGAGGCGGAGGCGCCGCAGCACGCGCGTCAGCACGGCGGCGACGTTTTCCGTGGAAGGTGGAGGCAGCGGCACTGCTTCTCCGGACGGAGTCCACAGCGCCTCGGGTACCAGCAGGTGCAGGTGCGGCGTCAGTTGAAGGCTGCTGCCGAAGTACTGCTTGAAGCACACCGCGCCGCCGCGTAGCGCGCCCGTCACGCCGAGGCGCCTGCCCTGCGCGCGCTGGAGTCTCCACACCGACTGCACCAGCCGTCTCTCTACCTTCTTCAGCAGCTTTGGTTGCTTCACGAAGCGGAAGCGCAGGGCCATGGGGAGACTCAGCGTCCACTGCCGGTGGGGGACTCTCGGCAGCACCGCCTCACAGTGGAGGCCGGTTTCCAGCGCGCGGCGCGTGGTGCATGACGGGCACCAGCCGCGGCCCCGGCAGCGCAGCGCGACGAGGCGGCGGGAGTCGCAGCCTGCGCATTCCACCTCGACGAAGCCGTAGCGCAAGTCACCGCACATGAAGTAGCGCCGCGCTTCGTCATCGAGGCGCTTCGAGACGCAGTGCTGCACCGTCGGCCAGCCCAGCCGCACAGCTTCCTTCAGCACCGCGTCTCCGCGCCCGCCTGTCTCCACCGCCCCCATAAAGGCCGTCTACTCGCCAGCACCGACATGCCGGACTGGCGGGAGGACTCTGACACTGCCGCGAAGTGAGGGTAGAGAGGCGGCTGATGTTGCTCGACGCCGCCACGCTCTCACGCCTCGCCGGGCTCAAGCTGCGCGCGCGCGCGGTGGTGGAAGGCGTGCTGTCGGGCCTGCACAAGTCTCCACACCAGGGCCAGAGCGTGGAGTTCGCCGAACACAAGGAATACGCGCCCGGCGACGAGCTGCGGCACCTCGACTGGAAGGCCTACGGGAAGTTCGACCGCTTCTACGTCAAGCGCTTCGAGCACGAGACCAACCTGCGCGCGGTGATGGTGGTCGACAGCAGCGGCTCCATGGGCTTCGGCTCGGCGGAGTTGACGAAGTTCGACGTGGCGCGCGTGCTGGCGGCCACCTTGTCCTCGCTCCTCGTGCGCCAGCAGGACGCGGCGGGCGTGGCGCTGATTGCGCAGGGCCGCTTCGCCGAGGTGCCACCGCGCGCCGCCGCCACGCATTTGAATGCCGTACTCGACGCGCTCGAGAGCGCCGCGCCGTCGGGCGGGACAGACCTCGCCACCTCGGCCACCGCCCTGGCCGAGAAGCTGCCGCGCCGCGCGCTGGTGTGCGTCTTCTCCGACTTCCTCGACGAGAACGGCGAGGGCTTGAAGCGCGTGCTGGCGCTCAAGAGCCGCAAGCACGACGTCGCCGTGTTTCACCTGGTCGACAAAGCCGAGCTCGAATTTCCCTACGACGACCCACGAGCTCGAGCGGCGGTTCCCCGACCTCACCTTCCTCGGTCCCGTCACCTACGA
>CAYWON010000075.1:0-5286 GCA_964459885.1 uncultured Archangium sp. | reverse complement strand
GTCGGACGCGGTCGCGCCTTCCGGTTCCTCAAACCCTTCACACCCGGCAAGCAGCTGCTTCGAGCTGACATCTCCGTCGACGACGAGGTCGCCGGGGTAGATGAAGAGACGGGCACCGTTTTCGAGCCCCTCAAGGGCTGCCTCGAGGCTTTCAGCGGCCTCTTCCCCGACGAACTCCTGCAGCAGCTCAAGATCCAGCGGCTCCATCTCATCCACAGCGTGCGTCGTCATCGGCTCCTCCCGGGCTACGTGGCGAACGCCGACGAGAGCACACGTTGAATGACAGGCAAACCCGGGATTCGTTTCAAGCGGCCGACTTCAGCGCGTCGTTGCGACCGTCCATCAACATCGTGACCTCGCGCAGCCGCTCGACGTCGTCGTAGCAATCGAAGGCCACCGCGCCGAGGCGATCGACCTCCGCCACCAGCGTGCGAAATCGCGCCACTTCGCGGGGTGACAACGCCGCCTCACCGCGCACGTCGAGCCACTCGGCCGGGTCTTCCTCGAGGCGGAACGTCACGCGCCGCTCGAAGAGGTGCGCCCAGAGCTGCTGGGCATCACGACGGCACTCGATGGTGGCGGGGCAGGGCGTTCGCATGCCCCAACATCTACCCGCCACCACTGACATGTAGATTCAACCGCCCGGAATCACTTCAGTTCTGGGCGCTGTCGGTGGTGCCGACGAAGCCGTAGCGGCCCACCACCCAGATGCGGTCCTTGTCGAGCGCGAAGCCGTTCACGAGGTCCGAGTTGGCGAGCGACGTCACCTGCCCGCTGACGTCGACCCACGTGTGGCCCGCGTCGGTGGTGCGCAGCAGCAGCGGCTTGCGGCTGTTGTTGCCGACCGCCCAGCCGTGCGTCTTGTCGGGCGCGAAGAAGACCGCCGAGAGGGTGATGTCGGTCGACAGCGCGAAGCCCGCAGGCAGCGTCGCCTTGGTCCACGTCGAGGCCTTCCCCATCGCCGCGTTGGTCGTGAAGTAGAGGTAGCTGTTGGCCTGGCTCTGCGTGCCGTTGAACGCGAAGCAGGTGTTGTTGTCGAGGCATGTGACGCCGAACGGGCCCGGGCTGCTGACGCTCAACGTCTCGGGGAACTCCTTGAAATAGAAGTGGCGGCCCTTGTCGGTCGAGATGCACACGCCCGGCTTGACGGCGCCGAACTCGCCTTCCTTGTTGTTCAGCTCGCGCCACGAGTTCTGGTTGAGGCCGTACGCGGGGTGAAGCATCACGCCGAGGTCTGTCGACGCGTAGAACGACTGCGACGGGTACGGCTGCGCGGTCGTCGAGATGTCCCAGTCACAGAGCGTCTTGTCGGCGGTGTACTGCGCGACAAAGTCACTCGGCGTCGGCGGCACCGAGGTCGGCGCCCACAGCTTCGTCCACGCGGTGCTCGCGCTCGGCGCCTGCGTCGCTGCGTAGACGTAGCCGTTGTTGTTCACGAAGACGTAGTCGTTGTCGGCCGACGACTGCAGCGTCAGCGTCGCGTTGCCTGCAGCGATGTCGCCGGTCTTGACGGCGGTCCAGCTCGACTTCGCGGTGATGTCGCCCGTGGCCGCGACGATGGCGCCGGACGTGGTGACGCGCGCCACGAGGCCCGTGCGCGTCGGCACGAAGCCCAGAAAGCCGAAGTCGCCCAGCGTGCCCGACAGCGCGCTCAGCGGGCCGTCTTCGTAGTCGCCGTCGACCAGCAGCTCGCCCCACGCGTTGGCGCCGAGCGCGTACACGCCGCCGCCGCGATCGCTGCCCACGCTGGTGGCCACGACGCACTGGTCGGCGGCCGTGCAGTAGACGCCGTACACGTACTGCGCGCTGTTCTCGTAGTGGTACGGCGGGTCGATCTTCCGCCACCCGGCCATGCCGCTGCCGCCGCCGGTGTTGCCGCTGCCGCCGCCGCTCGCTCCAGAACCGCCGCCGGTGCTGCCGCTGCCGCCACCGGTGCCGGGCTCCACGCCGCCGCCACAGCCCGCCGTCATCGCCAGAATCATCAAGAGAATCATCGACTTCATGGGGTCGTCTCCTTGTAGGTTGGTGCCACTTCGCGTCTCTCTTGGCGTTCCTCGGAAACGGCAGGCGGAACCGGACATGGTCGATGAAAAATCGGTGACGCAGCTGCTGCGCGACGCGCGCGATGGCGACTCGCAGGCCGGCAGCCGGGCGTGGGAGCTCATCTACCGGCAGCTGCACGATGCGGCGCGACGGCAGCTGGCGCGCGGCGTCGGCCCGGCGACGCTGACGCCCACGGCGCTGGTCGGTGAGGCGTGGCTCAAGCTCTCGGCGGCGCGCTACGAGATCAACGATCGCCAGCACTACCTGGCGATGGCGAGCGCGGCGATGCGGCAGATCGTGGTCGACGCGGCGCGCGCGCGGCTCAGCGGCAAGCGCGGTGGCGACGTGGTGCGCGTGACGCTGAGCGACGAGCTGGAGATCGCCGCTGATGTGCACCTCGACGTTCTGCGCCTCGAAGACGCGCTGCAGCGGCTCGAGAAGCTCGACGAGCGGTTGGGGAAGATCGTGCAGTACCGCTACTTCGGTGGGCTGACCGAGGAAGAGATCGCCGCGCTGCTGGGCGTGACGGATCGCACCGTGCGACGTGAGTGGCGCAAAGCGCGCGCGTTCCTGCACAGCGAGCTGGCGGGCGCGGCGTGAGTGGCGAGCTCCGCGCGCTGGAGCTGTTCGACGCGCTGGTCGACCTCGCGCCCGACGCCAGGGCGGGCGAGCTCGAGAAGCTGAAGACCGAAGACGCGGCGCTGCACGCGCGGGTCGTGTCGTTGTTGGAAGCCGACGCGCGGGGCGGCGTGCTGGAGAAGACCGTGCTGTCGTTGCTGGCGCCGACGGAAGAAGCAGTGCCTTCGCGCATCGGGCCGTGGCGCATCACGGGCGTCGCCGGGCGCGGTGGCATGGGCGCGGTCTACGAAGGCGCGCGCGACGACGGACAGTTCCAGCAGCGCGCGGCGCTCAAGCTGATTCGCCTCGGCATGGACACGCCGCAGCTGCGCGCGCGGTTTCTGAGGGAACGGCAGATCCTCGCTGGGCTGCAGCACCCGCACATCGCGACGCTGCTCGACGGCGGCGTCACCGACACGGGCGCGCCGTACTTCGCGATGGAGCGCGTCGAAGGGCAGCCCATCGACGCGTGGTGCGACGAGAAGAAGCTGTCGCTGCGCGCTCGCGTCGAGCTGTTCCTGCAGGTGTGCGCGGCGGTGCAGTACGCGCATCAGCGGCTGGTGGTGCACCGCGATCTCAAGCCCGGCAACGTGCTCATCGACGGCGACGGTCAGGCGAAGCTGCTCGACTTCGGCATCGCCAAGCTGCTCGACGCCGACGCGCTCGACGGCGCCACGCAGGAACGCCCTCACACGCCCGACTACGCCGCGCCGGAGCAGCTGTCTGGTGACGCCATCACCACGGCGACCGACGTCTACGCGCTGGGCGTCATGCTGCATGGGTTGCTCTCGGGCGCCGCGCCGCGCGACGTGAAGACGCCGCTGTCGTTGGCCGGCGAGCGCGTGACCGAAGCGCAGGTGCTGGCGCGCAGTCAGCCCTCGAAGGTGGCGCTCTCACGCGCGCTGCGCGGCGACCTGAGCGCCATCGTGCAGCAGTGCGTGCAGCCTGAGCCGAGGCAGCGCTACGCGTCGGTCGCGGCGCTGGCCGATGACCTGCGCGCGTGGCTCGACGGCCGGCCGGTGCGCGCGCGGTTACCCACGCGTCGCTACCTGCTGCGGAAGTTCGTGAGCCGACATCGTGGCGGCGTCGCGGCAGCGGTGGTGCTCGTGCTCGTGCTGGTCGGCGGTGTGGCCGGCGTGTGGTGGCAGGCGCAGCGCGCGCAGAAGGCCGCCGACGAAGCGCAGGCGCAGCTCGACTACTTGTCGTCACTGCTGCAAGTGCTGGCGCCGAGCACGGCTGAAGCGCGGGAGCTCGATCGCTCGCGGCTCATCGCTGAAGCCGCGCGGCGCGCGCGCGACGAGCTGGCGCACAACCCCGAGAGCCTCGCGGGCGTGGAGTTGTCACTGGCGCGCATCGCCCAGAACGTCGGTGACTACGCGCAGGGCGTCGAGCTGGCCGACGCGGCGGTGAAGCAGCGCGCGGCGTTGCACGGTGACGACGCGCTGGTGACGGCAGAGGCGCGGCTGCTGGCGGGCGCGCTGCGCACACAGGTGCGGCCGGCCCGCGCGGACGAAGCCGCGAAGTTGCTCGACGACGCGCTCGTGGTGATTCGTCGGCGCGCGCCGGGCAGCGCGGTGCTGGTCGATGCGCTGCAAAAGCGGGCCACGCTGTACGGAGATCAAGATCGCCTCGCGGATCAGGCGAGCGCCATCAGCGAGGCCGCGGCGCTGTGTGACGGCGCGCTGGCGACCGACGCCGTGTGTGAAGAGGTGTGGCTGGAGCAGGGCGCGATTGCGAGCCGCAACCGGCAGCACGCGCTGGCGCTGCCTCCGCTGCGGCGGGCATGGGAAGCGCGCAAGAAGCGCCTCGGCGCCGAGCACGCGGCGACGCTGCACCTCGCGGGCCTGTTGGCGTGGGCGCAGGCCGACTCGGGCGATCTCTCAGGCGGTCTCGCGCTCGCTGAAGAGGTCTACGCGGCGAACCAGCGCATCTACACGCAGCCCACCGAGACCACGCTGCGCGCGACGCTGCGGTTGGCGCGCGTGCTCCAGCGCGTCGGCAACTACGAGCGCGCCGAGCATTTGACCGACGAGTACCTCGCGCACTCGCGACGGCTCTTCGGTGAAGACAACCAGAACACCATCCTCGGGTACTCGGACCGCGCGAGCCTGCTGTTCGGCGTCGGGCGCTTCGACGAGGCCGCCACCCAGTTCGCGCTCGCGGCGCAGGGCTACAAGAAGGCGAAGGCCGACATCAACGCGGCGCTGACGTTGGGGTTTCAGTGCGACGCGCTGCGGGAAGCCGGGCACGCGGCCGACGCGCTGCCGCTTCAGGTCGAGGCTGTCGACACGTTGCGCGCGAAGTACCCAAAGGGCGAGAACGTGATGCTGGCGCGCGCGCTGACGAACCTGGGGCTCACGGAGCTCTCGTTGGGTCAGAAGACCGAGGCGCTGGCGCACCTCGAGGCGTCAGTGGCGATGCATCGCAAGCTGCAGGCGAAAGGTGCTCCGGGCGCGGCGCATGCTGAAGCGTTCCGCGCGCTGGTGGTGTTCGAGTCGGGTCGCGCGCAAGAAGCGGAAGCGGCGGTGCGCGCGGCGGTGAAAGAGCTGGAGCCGGTGAAGCGCGAGTCAGCGAGCCTGTATTGGGGCGCGTTCTCGGTGCTGACGAAGGTGGCGTGCGCGAACG